>NZ_CP010341.1:331145-662291 GCF_000940845.1 Propionibacterium freudenreichii subsp. freudenreichii
CACAGACAAGCAACGCACCCGCCTGGAGGGCGTCTTCGCCCAGGACGCTCACGTCGGGGTGGAAGCCACCTGGGGCATCTACCAGAAGATCGTGGCCGCCTACCGCGATCCCGACCCCAAGGCCGGGCGAGCCCAGCTGGCCCACGTCATCGAGGTCATCAGCCGCGGCGTTCCCGCCGCCCTCGCTGAGATCATCACCCTGGGGCGCACCCTCAAGCGGCGCGCCACAGACGTCCTGGCCTACTTCGAGCGCCCCCACACCTCCAACGGCCCGACAGAAGCCCTCAATGGCCGACTGGAACACCTGCGCGGCTCAGCCTTGGGCTTCCGAAACCTGACGAACTACATTGCCCGCAGTCTCCTCGAGGCCGGAGGATTCAGACCCCAACTACACCCTCAATCGTGAAGAGCCGGTTATCCAAGCGCTCTGACAAATGAGTGGCGCCTGGGCGAGAAACGGTCCCTTGCGACGGTTCCCGCTGTCGGGCAGATCCTTGCGCCCGGGAGCTGGTTCATCCAGCGTCCACCAAACGCCATGGTGGGGCCTCGAGGTGCGGGATCAGAGGGTAGGTGTGGATAAAGCACCGTCTTCGGTGCTTTATCCACACCTATCTTTCGTTTTCACTGGGATGGGGCCGGGTCGGGCCCTGGGTGGGCAGTTGTGCGGCGTCATCGCCGCACAAGCGTCCACTTCATGCCCGGATCGGGCCGTCCCCCAAGATGGGGAGGACCTTTGCAGGTTAGACGACGTAAAAGTCCTCCCCATGACGCGCGGCCTGGGCCTTGCACCAGGGAGCACCCGGACATTGCCGTCCGGCGATGCCTTGAAGGCTGCTTCCGACCGGTGGTGCAGCATGCACCATGAGGCCAGATCGGCCGTGGTCGCAGGTCGCACGGATCGAGGGGGGATCGTCGAAACCACTGACAGTCGGCCAATCCAGAGTTACCTTCTGAGGAGAGCATCTTCCAGCGCCGATGCCAAGCCGTGCCCTTGCCGTCGGATGACAAGCGATCGTAGGAGAAGACGTCATGGCGAAGGATCCTGTCCGGAGACGCTTCTGGCTGCTCGTGGCAAGCACGGCGGTCCTCGCGTCCATTGCGATTCTTATCCGAACCCTGGGACATGACACCGAGGGCAGGGCTCTCGGTATCTGGTTTGAATTGGCAGTATTGCTGTTCGTTGTGCTGGTTCCCACGATCCTGACCCTGGCCTGCGCAGGGGTAACTGTTCAGGTGGTGGCTGGGGTCCAGGCCTGTCCGTTGAACAGGTCGACGAGGACCTGGTAGGTGTTGCAGGCCTGCTTGGTGGCGGTGGACAGGTAGGAGCGCAGCCGGAGGAAGCCCTCGGCGCCGGTCAGAGTGCGGTGGCATCCCGAGACCTTCTGATGCACCTTGACCATGCGGATCTCGCGTTCAGCGGCGTTGTTGTCGGGTGCCAGGCCCGGTGTGGTGGCGAAGCGCAGGTAGTCGTCGATCCGGGCACTGATCCGCCGGGCCAGGGCGCGGTGCTTCGCCCCGACCTTCCCGGGCACTCCCGAATCCGCACCCAGTCGTGCTGCGTCGACGATGAGACGCCGCCCGGCCTCCAGCAGTCCGGGGTCGGCCTGTCCTGCGGCGGCGTGGGGATCGCGGATCAGCGGCAGGAGGGCGTCGAGGACCTGGCGGGCCCAGCAGAACGCCCCGGGCGGGTCGTGGGCGTCGTGGTGGTCGGCCACCGCGACCAGTTCGCGGATCAGGTGGGCGCAGCACAGTTGGTGGTCCACGTGCTCGTAGGTGTCGTAGGGGGCCCACGCGTCATGGACCAGCACACCGGTGCAGCCGGGCAGGATGCCGGCGGCATCCATCCCCGCCCGGCCCCGCCGCCGGTGCACACTGATATGCGAGTACTGACCGGTGGAGGCCGAGTGGACCCAGTGCAGCTTCCCAGCGACCCGCAGCCCGGTCTCATCGGCGTGGACGACAGGGGATGCGGCGATCCGGCCCGCCACCTGGCCGGTGAAGGCGTCCAGGGGCTCACCGCCCGCCTGTTCGACGGCGGCGGCCACCGCCCCGGTCGACACGGGCATCCCCAGCAGGTCGGCCATGGTCACCGCGACCCGCCTGATCGGTATGTACTGGCCGGCGGCCAGGTAGACCATCGCCGCACGGGCCGCCGGCCCGTAGGAGACCGGCGCGGCCACCCCGGCCGGAGCCGTCCCCGCCGTCAGGTGCCCGCAGGCGCACCGGCGGGTGAGGATCTGGTGCTCGGTCACCACCGCGCGCACCTGGGGCAGGTCGACCACCTGCCGGGCCACCACACCCACGTCGCAGCACTCGTCCAGGACCCCGCCGCAGGCCGGGCACCGGTCCGGGGCGTGGGTCACGATGTGATCGGGATGATCGACCTGGCGCAGGGCCGCACCCGGATGGCCGGGCTGGCCGCCCGGGTGCCGTTCTGAGGGGCGCCGCAAGGATTTCGGGGCCGGCTTGGCCAACCCGTCTGCCGAGGGTGGCTTCGACGAGTTGCGCGAGGTCGACCCGAGTTGGCGTTCCAACTCAGCGATCTGGGCCGCCTGGGCGGCCACCAGCCCGACCAGCTCGTCATAGGTGGGTTTACGCGACCGCGGCATGCCCCGAATACTCCACCTCCAGCCCCCGGACCAGCGACGCGACACGCCGCACACCCCGCCAGACCCCCGAACCCACCAGCTGAACAGTTACGCGCAGGGAAGGCGAATCAACGCCTGTACAGGACTCTCATAACGGTCTCGTGCTGCCTGTTTCTGGCCTCGACCTCCCTGTTCCGCCAATCGGGCATCGCCTGGCTCTCGGTGCCGGATGTCATTGACTCGGTCCTGATGTTCGCCGGGATGTGGGCATACCTGGCCGGTTGGAGACTCAGCGACTCAATGAAGAAGAGGGTTGAGTATCTCGGAGCCCGATAAGGGGTCCGGCGATTCCTGATCCCGGAAGCGGGTGAGCTTGCGGTCTCAGTGTGCGGGGCACCGCTGAAGGACCCTGCGACCGAACTGCGCACCGACCACTCGTCCACACACAGCTGGAGCGGGCGCACTCATGCCGGAGCTCTGGTCAGGAGAGGCCCGAGGCCTGACGTGGGATCGCGCCGATCGCGCCAAAGGGACGATCATCATTGACCGGCAGCTTCAGCCCATCATGCCGGATGCTGCGCTGATGTCCGGCTGCAAGGTCATTTGCCCGGAAGGCAGTCATTGGCTCGTGGCGCCGCCCATGAGGGTCCATGATCTGCGGGCATGGTGTGGATTCCAGTCCGGCGCTGGGGTCCACCAGGAGGATCGAAGCTTCTGCGTCTTCCACGAAGCGCGTCACTCGAATGTGTCGTTGCTGCTCGCTGCAAGAGTCCGGAGTCAGTGATCAGTGCGATCGTCGAGCATGCAAGCTTCGCGGCGACCGAGCAGTTTGCCCGCACCGACCTCGACGCGGCACGCGTCCCCCAGGAAGGTGCAGGACAGCCTCGTGCTGGAGCTTGATGGCTGAGCATGGAATGAGCCGCCGACCACAATGGCCGGCGGCTCATTTTGTTTCAGCGACTAGCCCACCAACGAGACTGATGTCACCTTGAGGGTGGCCGTCTTCATGGCTTCCTGCTTGTCGGATGAGACGAACTGGAAGGCCTTCTGCTGAGTGGACTGCCCGGCAGCAAGGTCATTCGCATAGAGCGAATCGGTGGCAACCTGCGAGCCGTCGGCGGCATTGGCGGCGATCGTGATCGAGTACGAGTGTTGCTTATCGGTGATGTTCTTCACGGTGACCGGAACCTGGGTGGTAAAGCCGTCGGAGGCGACGGAGAAAGTGCCCATCGTGACGTTCACGGAGTTCTGGAGCAGCTGCTCCGTGTTCTCGCCGGTGAAGTCGCCCAGGCTGGCGCTCGCCGACGCGAGGGAGGAGCTGACGCTCTTCGCGGCGCCGTAGATCGTGGTGGTTGCGACGATGGCGACGATGATCGCGGCGACTCCCAGGATGGTGGCTGCGATGGCTTTGCCGCCATGCTTCTTCACGATCCCGAGGATGCCGAACAGGAGCGCCAGGGCGCCACCGATGATCGCAACGGGCATGCCGATCACGGGGATGAAGGCGAAGACGACGGCAATGATGCCGAGCACGAGGCCCGCCGTGGACAGTCCGGTCTTCTTTGGCGGCTGCGGGGCGGCGTATTGCGGCGGGACCCCCTGCTGCGGAGGCGTCGGGGGGACAGATGGGTTGGTGCTCATGCGAGCTCCTTCAACGTGGTGAGTACATAGCTTGATGATGGGTAAGACATACTGCGCTCACAGAAACTTAGCCCGCAGCGGGCCTCGCCGCAGGCATTCCATTGGATTCAATGCACAGCGCCTGCGAGCTCCCCTTTGTGAACAGTCTGTTCGCTGGGATGTAACTGGGATGGAAGTGGCCAAGCCGCCTCGCAAGCTTGCGATCGCCAACGCCGAGTTCGTCGGCTGCCTCGGACGGACTGGCGGTTCGCTGGAGGGTCCTCGCTACCGTCGCGAGCGGGATTAGGAGGCCTGCGACAGTCTGGTCGATCAGGCTCTCTTCGCGATCGCACATCCATGCAAGGGTCGTCCGCGTCTGGCATGCAGGATCTCGCGCGTACTCGGATCCCGCGTGCAATCAGGCGGTCGATGAGGACGACTTGAGCTGAGGTACCAGCTGGTTCTGGGCCTGGAGGCCCGGGATCAGAAGATGGGTGCGGCTAAAGCACCGTCTTCGGTGCTTTAGCCGCACCCATCTTTCGTTTTCGCTGGGATGGGGCCGGATCAGGCCTTGGGCGGGCAGTTGTGCGGCGTCATTGCCGCACAAGCGTCCACTGAGTGCCCGGATCGTGGCCGTCACCCAAGATGGAGAGGACCTTTGCAGGTTAGACGACGTAAAAGTCCTCCCCATGACGCGAGGTCTGGGCCTTGCGCCAGGTGGACATTGATCCGCAACCATTCTCCGGGGGCACTCCTGGGCACCATGATTCCCTGCGACCGAACCGCGCACCGACCACTCGTTCAGGCATAGATGGAGCGGGCGACGGGAATCGAACCCGCGTGTCTAGCTTGGGAAGCTAGCGCTCTACCATTGAGCTACGCCCGCACAGCCTTACGGCTTCCAAGACATTAGCGCATCAGCGCGCTGCGATGAAGTCCACCGCACGGGCATCGCCCAGGTCGACGTCCGACTCACTGGAAGCGCGGCAGGGGACCGTAGAACACGTCTGTCGGCAGCTCGGGTTGCGGCGCTGGAGCGCGCAGCGTGTCCCATTCGGCGAAGTAGTCGCGGCTGGACCCCAGCCTCAGCAGCACCACGCCCACCAGCGCACACGGGATCGCCGCCACGGCCCACCAGTTGAACAGCACCCCGAGCAGTGATCCACCCAGGGCCCACCAGGACAAGGTGCGTGCGAAGCGATGCCCCGTCCACGCCTGGTAGGCGGTGACGCAGGGCAGGGCGACCATCGCGGCCACCACCGCGGCCAACCCACAGGCGAGCAGGAGCGACCACATGCCACCCGGGCGCGGATGCAGCCATCCCGTCACCCACGATGCAGTATGGAACTGCCCCTTGTGCATCGCCTGGAACCAGTACCAGGAGTAACCGGTTCCAGCGCACAGTGCCGACGCCCAGAAGGCCACTTGCGTGGCGACGATGCTGCGACGCCGTACCGGCTCCCCGGTCCTCGGTGACACCGGCACGCCACCGGCATGCGGCGACAGCGGCGGCAGGGTGGCGATCGGCGTGGCCGGCGGAGTGCCGAAGCCCTGCGACCCGGATTCCGGATCCGCGTGTTCCGCCCCAGCGCTCGTCTCAGTCGTCGCAGTGGCGGGGCCCTCGCCCGACGCCGTGCGGCGCGGGGCGTCGTCGTGGGAACTCATCGGCCCCTCCAAACTGGTGTGCTGCCGGCCACTGAATGCCCTGCCAGCCTAGCGTCCGCCAGCTGTGCGCCCGGTATGGAAAGTCCCGCCCGAACACGACCTGTGTGCGCCGACCACGGCAGGAGCCATCGCGCCACCGTGATGGTGCGCAATCACCCCCGCCATGGATCCCGGCGCCGGACGGTCACGCCTCCGGCGTCGCCTCACCCAGGGTGACCAGCTTGTTGAAGTTGGGAATGGTCGTGTCGCCGCCCAGGTGCTGCGAGTCATACAGCTTCATCGTGTTCGGCGTGACCGACAGGAACACCTCGTGCATCCGCTGGTTGGCAAGGTCGCGTTCGATGAACTGCCCCAGCACAGGGTCGCTGATCGACGCCAGCATCGTCTCGTAGGGCACCTCAATGGCCGCGGCGTAGTTGCGCGGCACCGCATTCACCAGGCCAGCCGGCCGCGCCCCGAACGCACCCTCCTTGCCGACGAAGCCCATCCGCATCGACAGGGCCGTGCCCCAGCGTCCGTCGACCGTGTGCAGCACCAACGGATAGCTCTTGTCACCCACCCGCAACGCCGCGTCATGGCGTGCCGACGCATAGGCGAAGTTGTCGATCACCAGCTCACCGCCGGTCGGCATGGTGCCCACATAGTCATAGGGCGAGTCGGCCACGAGCGTCTCGGTGCTGCGATCACGCTCGGAGTTGTCGAGCCAGCGGCCCTGGATCTCCTCGCCGGTGGGGGCGAACTGCCAGGCCGGGTCATCCAGCGCCTTGAACCAGTAGCCGTGCATGCCGGCGGCGCTCTCACCCTCCACCCGCAGCTCGCGATTCTCCGAGCCGGCATGGGTGGAATGGATCGAGATGCGGTCGGTGATCCTGCCCGGCACCTTCGGTTGGTGGGCCCAGTCGGCCGTCGGCAGCTGGATCGCCGCGGTGCTCGGATCGAGCAGGTGCTGCAACGCATCGGTGGCCGAGGGCCGCTCATCAGGACGCCATGTGTAGCGGAACTGCGCCGGGTCCGAGCCATTGATATCGAAGTCGGACAGCTTCGTGTACATGTCGCCGTACTCATTGGTGATGAAGTGCACCGAACCGGACGACGACAACGACGTGGCCCGGAACCGCGAATTGAACGGCGTGCCCACCTCGTAGGAGTAGTCCTGCGCCAGCCACGGGTCGAGCGTGTAGATCTTCGACCCGTCGGGGCTCAGGGCCGTCACCTGGGTGACCTTGGCCAGCGAGATCGGCTGCTGGGTGCCGTCGGGCATCGTGTAGGTGCGGTCGGTCTGGTTGCCGATCACGCTCAGCGACCACCGGTTCGGCTCGGTGGTGGGTGATTGCAGGCCGTCGCCGAACCAGAACGGCGAACCCCAGGCACGCACCCAACCCCACTTCGAGGGGTCGGACAGCAGATTGCCCATCGTGTAGATCCAGCCCTGCGAGTCCAGGGCGATCAGCAGGTCCTCATTGAGGGAGATCCCAACCACCTGCCCGGCCAGGCATGAGGGCATGGGAGCCTCGCGCCACTGCTTGTCACCGATATTGCGCACATAGATCTGTCCATCGCGCAGCGCCGTCTCCACCTTCTGGTTGAAGCCCTGGCTGTTGTCACGCAGGTCGACGCTGCGTGGCAGCGAGGGGTCGCTGGCCACGGGCAGGGCGTCATAGCCGTCGTTGCCGAAGGTGGGCGCCACCAGCCCCAGCGGCAGCTGGCCATAGCCCTTCACGAAGTCCCCGACCAGGGGCACGCAGTCGGCGAGCGGACCGGTGGACGCGGGAATCTGGGGCTGCGGCGTGTCGGGGGCAGCGCTGCGGTCATCGTCAGGGCGAGGCCCGTGGCCAGGACGGCCCGCAGGAGCTTGCCGCGGCGCCGCGCGGGGCGGGCCTGTCGGTGCGTGTCGTGGGTGTGTTCGTGGGGTGCATGGGCGTGTTCGTGGGGTGTGCGTGCCATGGTCTGTCCTCGCGTCGTTGTGAAGGCGGGCGCACCGCACCATCCGCGGTCCCGACGTGGTCGGCGAGCAGACAACCGTGTCCGCCACCAGCCGCGTCACGAGTGGTTCGGCGTGGTTCAGGGGGATTTTGACGCTATCAGCCCTTGTCGGAGCCGACGAGGGGGTTGGGGCATCGTGCGTGCTGTCAGATTGCCGACGCCCGATTCGTGCACGGAATGCACCCGTGAACACATCGTCGTGCGGGCCCCATCGCCCCGTTCGGTCACCGGCCAACCCGACCCGCCGGCTCACTAGGCTGGGGCCATGAGCACCCAAGATCTCCCCTGGAAACTGGTCCTCTTCGACCTGGACGGCACCCTCATCAACTCGATCGACCTGGTGGTGGCGGCGTGGCAGCACGCCTTTGCCGACGTGCTGGGCAAGCAGCTCGACCGCGAGACGGTGCTCCCGTGGATCGGCCTGCCGCTCACCGACACCATCGCCGAGCAGGGCGGCGACAAGGCCGAGGCGCTGCGCGCGTCCTACGACCAGTTCATGCAGGCCAACCACGATGACATGGTGACCGCCTTCGCCGGGCTGCCCGAACTGCTCGACGACCTCGCGGTGTACAACGTCGGGACCGCCGTGGTCACCGCCAAGGGACGCGAGCTGGCCGAACGTGGACTGCGCGTGGCCGGCTACCCCGAGACGCTGCACGTGGCGGCCGCCATGGAGGACACCCGCGAACACAAGCCCAATCCGGCACCGCTGCTCGCCGCGCTGGCCCACGAAGGCGCCCATGCCTCCGACGCCGTGTACGTCGGCGACGCCATCTACGACCTGCAGGCCGCCGAGGCCGCCGGCATTCCGGCGATCGGCGTCACCTGGGGCGCCGGCAAGCGCGACGCCCTGCACCAGCAACGGGCCCTGGCATTTGCCGATGCCCCCGACGAACTGCGCGCCCAACTGCTTGGCTGAAGGGCGGGGCCACCGCGCGGCCCACATCCGATGGGCGTCGCCCGTCGTCGCGCCCGGTCCCCGGAGAGGACGCCCACCATGGCTGACCACCTGACAGTTGCCGTCGCCACGCCGCTGAGCGAGGAACTGTGCCTACTCATCGAAGCGCGGGAACCACGCTGCGAGCTCATCCGTGACCAGTCGCTGCTGCCGCCGATGCGCTATCCCGGCGACCACGCCGGAGATCCCGGGTTCCGGCGCACCGCGCGTCAGGAGGAGGCCTTCCGGGCCATGCTGACCCATGCCGACGCCAGCTATGGCATCCCCGGCGAGAGCCCCCAGCTGCTGGCGTGGACGGCCGAGCACAACCCGGGCCTGCGCTGGGTGCACACCACCGCCGCCGGCGGGGGAGCCCAGGTGCGCCAGGCCGGGCTGAGCCGCGAGCAGCTCGACCGGATCACCTTCACGACCTCGGCGGGCGTCCATGCCGCACCGCTCGCGGAGTTCGCGGTCTTCGGGGTGCTGGCCGGCGCGAAGCTGCTGCCCCGGCTGACCGCCCAGAAGCACGACCGCACCTGGGGTGGGGCCTTCCTGATGCGCCAGTTGTCGCAGATGACCGTGCTCGTGGCGGGCATGGGCCACATCGGGAATCGCTGCATCGACGACTTCCATGCGCTCGGCGCGCGGGTGATCGCCTACAACCGTTCCGTGCACGACAACCCGAATGTGTCCGCCGTGTACACCACCGGACAGCTGGGTGAGGCCGTCGAGCAGGCGGACGCGATCGTCGTCACCCTGCCGGGCACCGAACGCACCAACAAGCTGCTGTCCGCCGAGATCCTGCAGCAGGTGCGGCCGGGCACCATCCTGGTCAACGTGGGACGGGGCACCGTGATCGACCAGGCCGCGATGGTCAACGCCCTGGCGGACGGCCGGCTCGCCTTCGCCGCGCTCGACGTGGTGGCCGACGAGCCGCTGCCCACCGACAGCCCGCTGTGGGGATTGCCGAATGTGATCATCAGTCCCCACACCGCCGGCCTGGACGCCCACGAGGACCGCTCCATCGCCGAACTGTTCGCCCGCAGCGCCACCCTCATCCTCGATGGCCGCGAGCCCCTCAACCGGGTGAACACGGTCGAGTTCTACTGAGCAATGCGCTCATTCCACCTGCCACCGGAAGGGGCGACAATGGCTAAGGACCTGCCGAACGACACAACACCCACGACGGCGCCATCCGTGACATCACTGTTCGGGGTGAGCGGTCGCCGGGCGATCGTCACCGGCGGTGATTCCGGACTGGGGCACGGCCAGGCCGAGGCGCTGCTCGAGGCCGGCGCGCAGGTGGTGATCATGGCCCGCACCCGCTCGAAGGTCGACGCCGCCCTGGCCGGGTGGGCACGCCGGGGGCTGGAGGGCCACGGCGTGGTGGCCGACCTGTCCGATGCGGCATCACGGGGCCGGGGCTTCGACGAGGCCGTCGCCACGCTGGGTGGTCTCGACGTGCTGGTCAATACCGCCGGCATGATCACCCGCCACCGGGCCGAGGACTATCCCCTCGACGAATACCGGGCGGTGCTGGCCGTGAACGCCGAGGCGCCCTTCGGGCTGAGCCAGCGGGCCGCGCGGATCTTCATCGCGCAGGGGCACGGCAAGATCATCAATATGGCTTCGATGTTGTCGTTCTCGGGCGGCGCCAATGTGCCGGCCTATGCCGCGTCGAAGGGCGCGATCGCCCAGCTCACGAAGGCGTGCGCGAACGAATGGGCGGCGCACGGCATCAACGTCAATGCGATCGCGCCCGGATATATGGCCACCGACCTGAACACGTCATTGCAGGGCGAGGACAATCCCCGCTACCGGGAGATCACGGCCCGCATTCCCGCAGGACGCTGGGGCAATGCCGACGACCTCAAGGGCATCACGGTGTTCCTGGCCTCCGGCGCCTCGGACTATCTCAATGGGGCGGTCATCCCGGTGGACGGCGGCTACCTGGGACGCTGATCCGGCTTCCCTCCGATAATCGGCGGCGCCCATGCCGAGCTGCCAACCCATATCGCCATGCCGAGCTGCCAACCCGCGTCCACTATCCCGTGCTGCCAATCGGCATCACCCGGAAAACCATTGTGGCCCGACCTCCCCCAGGGGCCGGGCCACAATGGTCATGCGTTGTTCGGTCATGCGTTGTTCAATCTGATGGATCAGGACGCCAGCATGCGGCGTCCGACCGATCAACGGTAGTGCGAAAGCTTCATCGTGCCGTTCTCGATGAAGTTCAGGTGCCAATCGTAGGAATGGCGCAGGTCGTGCGGCGTGTGCTTGGCCTTCGACGTCACCAGCGAGTGGTCGAAGTACTCCTGCAGCTGCGCACGGAAATCGGGATGCACGCAATTGTCGATGATCTTCTGGGCGCGCAGGCGCGGTGCCAGGCCACGGAGGTCGGCGATGCCCTGCTCGGTGATGATCACCATCACGTCATGCTCGGTGTGGTCGACGTGGCTCACCATCGGCACGATCGCCGAGATGGCGCCGTCCTTGGCGGTCGACGGCGACACGAATGCCGAGATGTAGGCGTTGCGCGTGAAGTCACCGGAACCACCGATGCCGTTCATCATGCGGGTGCCCATCACGTGGGTGGAGTTCACATTGCCGTAGATGTCGGCCTCGATCATGCCATTGCACGACAGCACGCCCAGGCGACGGATGACCTCAGGATGGTTCGAGATCTCCTGGGGACGAAGAACGATCGACTTGCGGTAGTTCTTCGCGTTCTCATTCATGTTGTGCGCGTAATCGGGGCTCAGCGAGAAGGCCGTTGCCGAGGCGACGGCCAGCTTGCCGGCGTCGATCAGGTCGACCATGCCGTCCTGGATCACCTCGGTGTAGCTGGTGAGGTTCTCGAGGTCGGAATGCAGCAGGCCGTCGAGCACGGCGTTGGGGATATTGCCCACGCCGGACTGCAGCGGCAGCAGGTTCTTCGGCAGGCGGCCGTGCTTGACCTCGTTGGCATAGAAGTCGAGCAGGTAGCCGGCAATGGCGCGCGAATCGTCGTCAATCGGCTTGAACGGCGAGTTGCGGTCACGGTCGGTGGTCTCGATGACCGCCACGACCTTGTCGGAATCGATGGTCAGGAAGGTGTCGCCGATGCGGTCGCCCACATTGTTGATCGGGATGATCGGACGGTTCGGGGGAGTCAGATATCCATTCCAGATATCGTGCATTCCCTCGAGGTCGGGCGACTGCCAGGAGTTCACCTCGATGATGATCTTCTCGGCCATGTCGAGGTAGGTCTTGTTGTTGCCCACCGACGAGGTGGGAACGATGTTCCCGTCCTCGGTGATGCGCACGGCCTCGACCACGGCGAAGTCGAGCTTGCCCATGAAGCCCTCGGCCACCAGCTGGGCCGAGTGCGACAGGTGGATGTCGGTGTACAGCGTGGTGCCGTCGTTGATCTTCTTGCGCAGCGTCGGATCCGACTGGTACGGCATGCGGTAGTGCATGCCATCGACGCCGGCCAGGGCACCATCGAGCTCGGGAGCGGTGGACGCACCGGTGAACGCGTTGACGGTGAATTCCTCGCCGCGCTCGTGGGCTGCCTTGATCCTGTTGGCCAGGGCCTGGGGCAGTTCCTTCGGGTAACCCGAGCCGGTGAAACCGCCGAAGCCGATCTGGGCTCCATTGGGGATAAGGGCTGCGGCCTCATCGGCGGTCATGATCTTTCCGCGCAACTTCTCGTTGGAGATGCGTTCGTTCATGTTTCCTCTCCTGATCCGTGGCGCTGCACGTCCCTCGTCGGCCGGGCGGCGCCGTCACGGGGTCAGGCTATCGTGCCCCGACCCCTCGTGGCATGTTGACTGAAAAGGCAAGCTGATGGCGGATTAATCGCTCACCGATGCGGTGGGACGCAGCACGAAGCCGGTGCGCAACTTCGGAATGAAGAAGGTCGACTTCGGCGGCATCAACAGGCCCTCGCGGGCCGTGCGCATGATCTCGGTGAGGCTGGTGGGACGGATCAGGATGCCGGCGGCATGGTCGGCCACCATCGTGCGCATCTCGTCCAGCCCGTGCTGGTAGGTCACCTGGGCATCGGTGTCGCCCAGCGCCTTCTCGAGCCAGGCCCCGTCGAGTGCGCGCATGTCGTCGAAGGCCCCCTCGTGGGGGATCAGCCAGGAGGCGGTGCCGTCGGGCTTCAACAGCACCAGGCGTGCCTGCGCGACCATCTCGGACAGCGTGGCCGGCGTCAGTTCCTCGTCGATCGGGTCGATGTCGAAATAGCGTGACAGCGCTTTGTTGAGGTCGTCCCAGCTGATGCCGTCGACCAGGCGGTGGATCGCCTCGATGGCCAGCTGGTGCTCCACGAGCTCGTTGACGAACGCCAGCGTCTGCTCGGCGGGGGTGTCGGTGCGGCCGGTGGCCTTGCGCACCTCGTCGCGGTAGGTGCGCGAGATGGAGTAGCGGTGGTGTCCGTCGGCGATGAGCACATCGTCGGCGGCCAGGATCTCCTGGATCTTGGCGACGCGGCCCGGGTCGACCACGCGCTCGACGCTGTGGCGCACGCCGTCGACGGTGATCTCGCCCACCGGCTCACCCGGCGCGGCCAGGGCGTCGGTCAGGCCGTGGGCCAGCGACAGTCCCCACACCGGCGAGCCGTTCGTGGAGGTGGCGCGGGTGAGGTCGAGGCGATCGGTGACCGCCTTCTTCGTGGTGCGCTCATGGGGCAGCACGCCGCCGGCGCCCTCATCGACCACCTCGAGGCCGCCGAGCACCCCGGAGATCACCCGATGGGCGCCGGTGGCGTCGGTGAAGGCCATGCGATAGATGGTGAAGCTGGGCTGGTCGTCGTAGACCATGACGCCCTCGGAGATCCATTGGCGCAGCAGGGCGGCGGCCTTCACATAGCGGTCGTCGCCGCCGCGGGGATCGTCAACCCAGGCGATGTTGTGCGGGTCGCGTGCCTCCAACTCGTCGATGTCGGCGTCGCTGAGCACGTCATAGGGCGGCGCGATCACCTTGTCGAGGTCGGCCGACGGGGCATAGCGAAGGGCAGCAAAAGGCTCGAAGCGTGGCATGCGCCAAGGCTATCGAGCAGCCCCCGACATTGGCATCTTTCCGGCCAATGCCGATAGGGAATGCACACAATTCCCTCGTGGTCGCCGCGACATCTGCCCCTGTCAACGGCGAGGGCCACGCACTGGGGCGACGGCGTTGGCCACCGGGGGGTCTGGCAGAATTACGGCCATGGTCACCCCCATACCCCATGGACGCCGCGAGCTCACCGGACACCCGTTATCGGTGCCGATGGACGCTGCCCCGGGCCGGGACGCGACATGTTCCGCCGATGATGGCGACCATGGATTGCGCCCGGTGGGGGGAATGCGGCGGTGACGATCCAGGCGGAAACCACCGAGCCGGGTGGCTGGAGCAAGCGTTGGGCACGCTGGCGTTCCTACGGCCTGGTCGAGAACCTCTTCTTCGTGGCCGCGGCGGCCTTCTCACTCATGCTGGCCGTGGTGGTGCTGCGCAAGGGCGTCAGCAGGCCGGCCGATGTGCTGTTCCTCATCGCCTTCTACCTGGTGCTCGCCTACCTGGCGCTGCCCAGGTTCCACCGCATCCTCACCGCGCTCTACGTGCCCGACTACTACATCGGCCGCACCCGCACCGGCGACGGACTGCTGGGCGACCCGGTGAACCTGGCGCTGCTGGGCGACGGCGTGCAGATCCGGCAGGCCATGGAGGACGCCGGATGGGTCGAGGCCGACCCGGTCAACCTGAACTCGGCCCTGCGCATCATCGCCGGCTCGGTGATGCGCCGCAGCTATCCCACGGCGCCGGTGAGCCCCCTGTTCCTGTTCGGACGCCAGCAGGACATGGCCTTCCAGCAGGAGGTCGACGGGTCGCCGTCCAAGCGTCACCACGTGCGCTTCTGGCGCTGCCCGCCCGGCTGGCTGCTGCCCGGTGGCGCACGCGTCGACTGGCTGGCGGCCGGCACCTTCGACCGCGCGGTGGGCCTGTCGCTGTTCACCCTGCAGGTGACCCACAAGATCGAGCCGAACATCGACGTCGAGCGCGACCACATCGTCGCGACGCTTGAGCACGCCGTGCCGCAGACGAAGGTGAACGTGCTCGAGAACTTCTCCACCGGCTACCACACCCGCAACGGTGGCGGTGACACGCTGCGCACCGACGGGGCGCTCCCGGTGATCGACCTCAGCGCGGTGCCGGTGCATGCCGAGGCCCCCCACGAGGAACAGCACCAGATGCTGTCCGACGTCGGCAAGCGGCCGGTCTCGTTGATCCTGGCGTTCCTGCTGATCCTGATCGGCATCGGCATCACCTTCTCCGAGGTGGCCGTCGATGCCTTCCACGACGTGGCCGGGCAGGTCGCCGCATCGGGGGGCACGCGCACCGAGGTGATCGTCGCCAATGTGGTGGCGTTGGTGGTCCTCACGGGGCTGCAGGTGGTGTTGAGCACCCTGGTGTTCAAGGGATTCAATTGGGCGCGCGTGCTGCTGTTGGCCGTCACCAGCGTGACGCTCGTGACGCGCCTGGCGGGCGCCATCGTGCGCGTCCCCGGATCGATGGACATCGTCCAGATGTCGGTTGATGTGTTGATCGTGTACGCACTCACCTCGCTGAGTGCGCGCACCTGGACACATGACCGACGCACCCTGCGCAGGGAGCTTCGTCGCAAGCGACGCGACGCGAAGGCCCTGGGCGCCTAACGCCGGGACCGGCGTGACACGAGGGCGCGGTGCACGGCCGGGTCATGCACCGCCCACATACTGCCCACCAGACAGATCCACCCCACAACCGCGATGGTTGTGGGGTGGTCAGCTCAGCGGTGCCGGTGTCGGCCGAATCAGCGTCCGACCGAGGGCAGGATCTTGGCGTCGAGCAGGCCAAGGCTGCGCTGCTGGTGGAAGTACCAGTTGAAGATGCGGCGGAAGTCGTCGGTGCCGGGGCGCGCCCAGTTGCGCATCAGTTCGCAGCCGAGGGCCAGGGCGGTGGTCGGGTGCGCGCCGGCCTGGATCATCCGGTCGAAGGCGCGGTCGTTGGTCACCTGGCTGACACCGCCCACGGCGTCGGCCACGGAGGTAGATCTCATAGCCGGCCTCGATCATGTCGAGCGCCGGGAAGGCCAGGCAGACCTCGGTCCACAGCCCGGCCATGATGATCTTGCGGCGTCCGGTGGCCTCGATGGCCGCGCGGAACTCGGGGTCCTCCCACGCGTTGACGCCGGTGCGGTCGATCTGGTCGACGCCGGGCAGCTCGTTCATGATCTGGGGAACCGTGGGTGCGTTGACGCCCATGCCCACCGCAACCGTGGAGACCACCGTGGGGATGTCGTAGGTGTGCGCCAGCTTTGCGAGCGTGACGACGCCCAGGTCGATCTCCTCGCGCGAGACCGAGCCGACGGTCGCATATTGGCCGGGCTGGAAGTCGATGAGCACGACCACACTGTTCTGCGGGGTCAGCAACTGATCAGCCTGGGGGTCACGGATGGGTTCTGGATCAAGTTTCGCCATGCCCACATTCTTGCGCGTCCACAAGGAGGTTTGCAGTAGCTCTCACCAAGCTTGCAGCGGACAAGCGCCGGTGCCTCAGACGTCGGCGTCGAGCAGCCGGAACATCCGCACCACGAACCAGGCCAGCTCCAGGCCCATGGCCCCGAAGATCACGACCAGGGCCAGCCAGCCCGGGAGGTTGAAGCGGGGCGACAACGCAAAGACGTTGGCGCCCACGGCCATCGCGACGATGAACCACCCGGTGAACCAGGCCATCAACGACCACAGGCGTGGCCGGAAGATCGGCCAGCGGTCCGGGTGCTGCCAGTAGGTGACGCGCTCGGCCCGCTTGCCCGGCGCGTGGAGCCCTTCGCTACTGAGGCCGACGGCCGCGCTGGCACCCAGCAGGGCGGCAGTGAACAGGACGATGGAGATCACGGTGAAGGCCAGGAAGCCGTTGCGGGAGGTCCACGAATCAACCTGTCCCGTGACTCCGGCGTGCTGGGGCACCACCTCGGGCATCTGCGTCCATGCGGCGACGTTGATCGCCAGCCCGATCACCAACATCACCAGGGCCGGGCGTGAGCACTCCCAGAACCCGCGCGGCGGGTTGAGCGGATCGGTCAGGGCCTGCGGGTGCGCGTCTGCGCGGTGTCGCGACCGGACGGGTTTGGCTGACCAACCGGGGCTGGCTGGGGGTTCATGCCCCCAGTATCGGACGCGCGCCGGGCGGCGTCAGCAGGTCTGGAGATTTCGCGCCGACAACGGCACTGGCCGGCACCCCGAAGGGCACCGGCCAGTGGTTGACAGGTCGCTGCAGCGATGGTTGTCCCTACTTCACGCCCTGTACCTCGTCGGGGTGGCTGCCCTGGCGTTCGTTGCGGTTGAGCGCGGTGATCTCGGCCATCTGGCCGTCGGTGAGCTCGAAGTCGAAGATCTTGGCGTTCTCCTCCATGCGCGCCCGGTGCATCGACTTGGGGAACACCACGTCGCCGCGCTGGATGTGCCAGCGCAACACCACCTGCGAGGCGGTGCGGGACAGCTCGCCGGCGATGCGGTCGATCGTCGGATCGGAGAGCACCACGCCACGGGCCAGCGGCGACCAGGCCTCGGTGACGATGCCGAGCTCCTTGTCGAGCTCGCGCAGCGGCTCCTGGGTGAGATAGGGGTGCACCTCGATCTGGTTCACCGCGGGCGTCACGCCAGTGGCGTTGATGATCGTGCGCAGGTGATCGGGCTGGTAGTTCGACACGCCCACGGCGCGCACCCGGCCACTGCCCAGGATGTCAACCATGGCGGTCCACGTGGCTTCCAGGCTGGTGGTCTTCGCCATCGGCCAGTGCACGAGGAACAGGTCGAGCACATCGATGCCCAGGGCGGTCATCGTGTCGTCAAAGGCCTTGTGCGCGGCCTTCGGGTCGTGGAAGGCGTTGTTGAGCTTGCTGGTGATGAACAGTTGGTCGCGGGGGATGCCGGCGGACGCGATCGCCTTGCCGACGCCGGCCTCGTTGCCATACATCTCCGCGGTGTCGATGTGGCGGTAGCCGACCTCCAGCGCCTCCTCCACGATGCGTTGGGTGTCGGCGGGCGGCACCTTGTAAGTGCCGAAGCCGAGCTGCGGGATGTTGACGGTCTCGCCGCGGGTTCCATTGGTCAGGGGAATCATTGGGGCTGGGATTGCACTCATGACCCCACTGTTGCACGGGACCGCCCCGTTGCACGAGGCCCCGGCGGTGGTTGCGGGCGCTGGGGGCGCGAGGGGATCGGGCCATGCAGATGACCCCGGCCGTCAGGCCATGCAGATGACCCCGGCCGTCAGGCCATGCAGATGACCAGCGCCACCACGGACAGGGCCACCTCGGTGAACCCGATGAGGGCCGGCCGCAGCACGTGGCCGGTGTTGGTCGCGTGCTTCATGGCAGCGGTGCGGACGATGAGCAGCGCGAAGAACGGCGTCCACCACCAGCTCGCCAGCCCCGCACTGCCGAGCAACAACGCGACCACCAACCAGGCGCCATGCCAGATGAGGCCGGCACGTGCCGATCCGGCGTCGCGGCGCCCGCGGATCAACGCCTTCACGTGGAACACGGTGCCGCCGAAATAGCCGTACAGCAGCGCGCCGATCCAGACATCGGTGCCGGGTGCGAGCAGGGGCCAACCGCCGCAGCGCACCACGAAGAACACCAGGCAGGCGGCACCCACCGTGGTCAGGCCGGACAGCACCGAGCGTTCCCGCTTGTGGGCGGCCAGCACCAGTGCCGCCACCACCAGGGGAGCGAACAGGACGATCCACAACGCCAGGGGAAGGCCGCCGGTCATCAGGATCGCCACACCGGCCACCAGGCAGACCAGCGAGTAGCAGATCAGCGGAGACCGTAGCGGTTGGCGGCGCGCGGGGGCCGTCTTGCGCCACGCCAGCACCGCGTTGAACAGCAGGTACCCGACCAGCCACAGCACGGCCAGCGGGATCGTCCAGGCGGGCACGTCAGCCACGCGGGCACGCAGGATGACCGCCGCCGCGAAGGGGACGGCCAGCATCGCCCAGGCGCCGTGCTGGTTGGGGATCCAGTGCTTGATCGAGGTGCTCATCGTGGCGGCAGGCTATCGGGCCGGGCGCTGCGACCCGTAGTCGCGAAGAGCCAGGGGTCCGCGACGGCCACTGGGTGGAGGGTTTCGATGCGTCTATTCAGCACAACCCTCCGGTGAGTGGCCCGAACCAGAAGATAGGGGCGGAGAAAGCACCGTCTATGGGGCTTTATCCGCCCCTATCTTCGTTGGACCGCTGGCGTCGGCCCTCAGCGGGCGATCGAGCGCGTCACCGTGTAGAAGGGGTTCTGGAAATCGACCGTCGTGGGGCCGATCGACGCCGTCAGGCGCGCCTTCCACGGCAGGTGCGAGTTGTAGACGCACCAGAACTCACCACCGGGACGCAGCAGGCGTCCGGCTTCGGTGAACATCTCCAACGCCGGCTCGGAGTCCTTCGCCACGCCACGGTGGAAGGGCGGGTTGCAGACGATCACGTCGAGGCTGTCGGCGGGCCAGTCGTTCAGGTTCCACGCCCAGTGCACCGTGACGTGCCTGCCGTTGGCCTCGCTGGTGATGCGGGTGGAGTCCACCGCGGCCAGGCTCGTGTCCACGCCGTGCACGGTGGCCTCGGGATTGGCACGGGCGAGCAGCGTCGCCAGGATGCCGGAGCCACAGCCGAGGTCGAGCAGGTCATTGCCGTGCAGGTCGGCGCAGCGCTCCGCCAGCAGGCGGGTGCCGTCGTCCACCTTGTTGGTGGCGAACACGGCGCCGTGGGCGATCACGCCCAGTGACGGCTCGGGATGCAGGTTCTCCCGGGGCCAGGTGAGCTCGGTGGGCGTGGCGCCGATGGCGTGCAGGGCACGCGACTTGTTGCGTCCCAGCGACGCCGACACCGCCTTGAAGTGCTTGCCGAGCACGTCGTTCATTGACAGGGTCATGTGCTTGGTGCGTCCGGCCGCCACCAGGTGCACGCCGGGCAGGGCATGTGCCGAGATGCGCTCGGCATATTCGTCGAGTGCGGCCAGCGCCTTCGGCAGCCGCATCCACACCAGGTCGACGCCCTCCAGCGTCGCCGCGTCCAGCGCCTCGATGAGCAACGATCGGGGCACCTGGTCGGCGTCGCGGCGATCGTCGCAGTAGATGGACACCCGCCCGGCGACGTCGCTGGCTGCGTCGGCAAGCTCGGGGGAGTCGATGACGAGCAGGTGCTTGGCGCTCTCGGGGGATTCTTCGATGATCATGCGGTCGACGGGGTCCATGGTGCCGATTGTTTCCTACTGGACCCACTTGGGGCATCCCGGGGGATGTGGTGGCCGCGTGCGTGCGGGCGGGGACGTTACCCTCAATACCCGTGGCCATCTGGACGAAGAGTGATCGGGAACTGTTCGCGTTGGCCATTCCCACCTTCGCCTCGCTGGTGTCCGAGCCGCTGCTGGTGCTGGCCGATACTGCCTTCATCGGCCACCTGGGTGCCGTGCCGCTGGCCGGGCTCGGCCTGGGCGGCAATGTATTGGGCGTTGTCACCGGCCTGTGCGTCTTCCTCGCCTATGCCACCACCGGCACCACGGCGCGTCGCTTCGGGGCCGGCGATCCGCGCGGAGCCTTCGAGGCCGGACGCGACGGCATGGCCCTGGGTGCGGTGCTCGGCGCCGTGCTGGCCGCCCTCATCTGGGCGCTCGCACCCACCATCATCGGCTGGTACCACCCGGCCCCCGACGTCGCAGCGGCTGCCGTGGCCTATCTGCGGCTGGTGATCCTCGGATTGCCGTTCCAGCTGGTCGTGCTGGCCTCCACCGGACTGTTGCGCGGCCTGCAGGACGCCCGCACCCCGATGGCGGTGGCGATCGGGGTGAACCTGACCAATATCGGCCTGGACGCCCTGCTCATCTACGGTTTCGGGTTCGGCATCCGCGGCTCGGCCACCGCCACCGCGACCGCGCAGGCGGCGTCCTGCCTGGTGCTCGTGGCGGTGATCGCGCGGCGCGCCCGGGCCCGCAACCTGCCCGGCGGTGGGGTGCCGTTGCGTCCCAGCCTGCACGGCATGTTCGACGCGATGTCGCACGGCGGCTGGCTGGTGGTGCGCAGCCTGGGCCTGTGGATCTCGCTGACCGCCACCACCGTGGTGGCCACCCGCATGGGTTCGCTCATCCTGGCCGCCCACCAGGTGGCGAACTCGATCTGGAACTTCCTGTCGTTCTCGCTCGATGCGCTGGCGATCGCCTGCCAGGCGCTGATCGGACGCTATCTGGGCGCCGAGGACCCAAGCGGCGCCAAGCGCGTGATGCGTCGGGCCATGGGTTGGGGAGTCGTGCAGGCGTGCTTGGTGGGCGTGGTGCTGGTGGTGGCGCGTCCGCTCATCATCCGCATCTTCACCACCGATCCGGCGATCACCCACCTGCTGCTCGGTGCCCTGGTGGTGCTGGCCTGCCTGCAGCCGCTGGCCTCCCTGGTGTTCGTGCTCGATGGGGTGCTGATCGGTGCCGGCGACACCCGCTACCTGGCGATTGCGGGGCTGTTCGTGGTGGTGATCCACCTGCCGCTGCTGGCGCTCGTGTGGCACTTCGACGCCGGGCTGGTGTGGCTGTGGATCGCCTACGGCGGGTTCCTTGCCGCGCGCGGCCTGACGCTGGCCCTGCGCGCCCGGTCAGGACGCTGGGCGTCGACCGGCGAATAGGTGTGGACGCGGGGCCGCCGGGAAAGATAGGTGCGGATAAAGCACCGTCTGTGGTGCCTCATCCGCACCTATCTTCCAAGTGCGGGTTGGGACGCCGCGGTCCCGCCCCTCATGGTCAACGCGGCACTAGGTGTACTTCCCCGTGACGTTGTGAACGCGGGCTGAGGGAGTCTGGCCGCCGATCCCGGTGTGGGGTCTGTGGTGATTGTAGTGATGGAGCCAGGTCTCGTAGGCTGCGGCGCGCTCGGCTTCGCTGGCGTAGGGCTTCGCGTAGGCCCACTCGACGGCGAGGGTTCGGTTGAACCGCTCGACCTTGCCGTTGGTCTGCGGCCGGTATGGCCGGGTCCACTTGTGCTTCACCTCGTCGCCGAGCGCGTCAGCGAAGGCGCCTGACCGGTAGCAGGAACCGTTGTCGGTCATCACCGCGGTGACTGTGACGCCCAGGCCTGCGAAGAACGCGTTCGCGCGGGTCCAGAACCCCGCTGCGGTCTCTTTGCGCTCGTCGTCAAGGATCTCTGAGTACGCGATCCGGGAGTGGTCGTCCACGGCGTGGTGCAGATACCGGTAGCCGCGAGAGCCGGCTGCCCCGGCACGGGCTGCCTTGTCGCGGGCCACTCCCGCGTGACGGTCCTGCATGGATCCGCGACCGTGGGCACGCCACCCGCCGCCGTCGGGGATCCGGCCTTGTTTCTTGATATCTACGTGCACGAGCTGGCCCGGCGCGGCGACCTCGTACCGTTTCGGCTTCGGGCGGCGAACCGGCAGCCCGGTGGCCTGGTCGATGTTGATCAGCTTCGGCATCTTGTATCGGGCGAGCACCCGACCGACCGTGGAACGGTGCAACCGCAGGTGATACGCGATCCGGTGCGGACCCCACCGGCGAGTGAACCGCAACGCGACGATCCGATGCTCCGTCTTACGCGAAAGCCGGTTCGGTGACGAGGTGGGCCTCGAACTACGGTCGATCAACGGCAGCCCTGCCCGGTACCTGTCGGCCCACCGCTTCACCGTCGCGGGCGAGCACTGGAACCGTTCCGCCGCCCGCCGCAACGACCAGCCCTGTTCCACGACGAGAACAGCAAGACGACGACGCCCTTCCGGTGTCAAGGGTGCGTTAGCGTGAGTCACGAAGACCTCCGTGGTCAGGAGAGTGAGTGTGGTAACCCACATCCTGCCCGGAGGTCTTCGCTACCTCACCCGTTCACAACCTCCCGGGGAAGTACAACTAGGGGAGGACTTTTACGTCGTCTAACCTGCAAAGGTCCTCACTTAGTGGGGGAAGGGTGGGGGGCGTCGTTCGGGGCCGGGCCAGTCCTCGAACCGGGTCAGAGCTCGGTGCCCGCGAAGAAGTCCTCGTCGATCTCGCCGATCTCGTAGGTCTTCTTCACCTGGACGCCCACGTGATAGCGGATCATGAGGGACGCCAGACGCGCGCCGTCAATCAGCACGACACGCGTGGGCAGTTTTTCGGCAAAGTCTCGGGCATCGGTGCTGAACCGGGAGGTGGTGAAGAACACACCCTGATTGGCACCGTTTCCCTGTAGCGCGCCCGCGAACGCCTGGACGGTGGGCCGACCGACTGCGGCGTCGAGGTCGTAGCGCTTGGCCTGTACGTAGACGCGACTCAGCCCGAGCGCGTCCTGATCGACGATCCCGTCGATTCCGCCATCACGCGAGAGCTGGGTGCGGGTGATGCGACCGTCCGTGCCGGGATAGCCCATCGCCTCCAACAGGCTGAGCACGGCGTCCTCGAAGAACGCCGGGTCCTGATCGTGCAGGCGCCCCAGTAGTTCGCTCGCCAGCTCTTCGTGGATGCGTTCGATGCCCTCCTCGATCTGCTCGGTGGGCGACAGCGCGGCGGTCTCGGCCGGGATGGTGCTGGACGATTCCGGAACCGACGCGGGTGACGTGGACGCTGCATTGCGGTGATTGCTGGGGATCACATACCCCGGCACTGCGCGCAGGTCGTGTTCGGTCAGGCCTGCCGGATGCGATGCCAGGAGCTGGCGGCCGACGTCGGTGATCCGGTAGTGGGCGCGTGTCGGACGCTCCACCGCCCCGGCCCGATACAGGTATGACAAGGCCCAATTGGCGCGATTCGCGAAGCGCGGTTGGCCCGAGGGCAGCAACTTCTCGCGTTGCTCGGGCGTGATGGCCAGAGCGTCGGCGACCGGGGCAGCAACGGTATTGCCCCGGTGGATGTCGCCATCGGCCAGCAGGCGCAGCGCGGGCACCATGAACTCTTCCCACGTGGGCATTGACGTCATGTGTTCTCCCCGTTCGTGGCGGGTGGACGCGGCAGTGCGACCACGTGCGGCCGACAGCATGGTAGCGGTCGGGTGGGTAGGGATCCGGGGCGCAGGGCCGCATCGTCGTTATCAGTGGGGGAGCCAGGATCGGTGCCGCTATAGGGCACGTCACTCGGAGGGATCAGGCCCTCCACGGGGTGCCCACGAAAGACAGGTGCGGATAAAGCACCGTCTGTGGTGCCTCATCCGCACCTATCTTCCAAGTGCGGGTTGGGACGCCGCGGTCCCGCCCCTCATGGTCAACGCGGCACTAGGGGAGGACTTTTACGTCGTCTAACCTGCAAAGGTCCTCACTTAGTGGGACCGGAGCTGCGGGCCGCTCGTCGACGCACCCGCCCCACATGCCCGCCCCACGCCGCACTACCCCACACCACCGACAAACAGGTTGGTTACGCACACATGAGACGGCTCATCTCATAGTTGTGTGGACCTGCTTGTAACGCCCCCGTGGCGGTGGGACGGTGTGGATATGACCATCGCCCCTCTCGAGATCCACGTCATCGCAGACTCCTCGGGTGAAACCGGTGCCCGGGTGGCCCGTGCAGCCCGCATGCAGTTTCCCAACCAGCGCTTCACCATCGTGCGCCATGCCCGGGTGCGCAACGCCGACACCCTGCTCGAGGTGTTCGACGACATCTCGGACTCCGCCGACCCCACGGTGGGCCAGTCGCGACGGGTCATCTTCTACACGCTCGTCAACGGCGAGATGCGCGGCATGGTCGAGCGCTATTGCGACGACAAGTCGATCCCGCGTGCCGACCTGATGGGTGATGCGCTGATCGCGCTGTCGCAGGTGGCCAAGACCAGCGCCGACGAGGTGCCGATGCGTCCGGTCGGCGTGGAGGCCGACTACTTCGAACGCATCAGCGCCATGGAGTTCGCC
Organism: Propionibacterium freudenreichii subsp. freudenreichii; assembly: GCF_000940845.1. NCBI lineage: Bacteria > Bacillati > Actinomycetota > Actinomycetes > Propionibacteriales > Propionibacteriaceae > Propionibacterium > Propionibacterium freudenreichii. The sequence continues at coordinate 355,794 of NZ_CP010341.1, forward strand.
GTGCGCAACGACGACGGCGTGATGCCCGACTCGTTGCGCGAGAGCGACATCTGCCTGATCGGCGCCTCGCGCTCGGGCAAGACCCCCCTGTCGATCTACCTGGGCTATGCCGGCTACAAGACGGTCAACGTGCCGATCGTGCCGGGCATCAAGGCCCCCGAACAGCTCTACGAGATCGATCGCTGGCGCATCGTCGGGTTGACGATCGACGCCGAGCGCCTGCTGCAGATCCGCCAGCGGCGCGTCAAGGGGCTGGGCGGCTATGGCACGAAAGACGGATACTCGGACCTCGCCAAGATCTACGATGAACTTGACGAGGTGAAGGCCGTGCAACGAAGCCTGGGCTGCCCGATCCTTGACACCACCGGCCTGGCGTTGGAGGAGGCCGCGGCGCGCGTTATCGACATTGTGGAGAGGCGTGCCAAGCAGTTCGGCGCCCATTTGCGTCGTCCTGCCGGCAGCATGAAACTCACTCCCTGAGCGGGGTTGAGCTAGCGGCGCAAAACCGGAACAATCAAAACCACGCGGCCGACCGTTGCGTGTTCAACAATGAGAAGTCGAGATGGTGTCAAAGAAGTGACCAGTTCGACCCGACGGGGGAGTGTGCAAGCACCCCCGTCGCGGCCATAAGGGCCAACGGGGAGGCCCCGTTTGCTTGCCACATGTGTTGTCAAAGGAGATATCAGCCGTGAGCGAGAAGTACATCTACGATCTGTCCGAGGGCGATGCCTCGATGAAGTCCTTGCTGGGTGGCAAGGGTGCCGGTGTAGCCGAGATGATGCGTCTGGGCGTACCGGTGCCCGATGGCTTTACGGTCACCACGCAGGCCTGCATCGAGACGATGAACAATGGCGGCACCTGGCCCGCAGGCCTTCGCGATCAGATCTCTGACGCGCTCGCCCGCTTCGAGGAGCGTGCCGGACGCAAGCTCGGCGCGTCCGAGAAGCCGCTGCTGGTGTCGGTGCGTTCGGGTGCCGTCGTGTCGATGCCCGGCATGATGGACACCATCCTCAACCTGGGTATCTCCGACGAGTCGGTGGCCGCCGTGGCCGCCGAGGCCAACAATGAGCGCTTCGCCTGGGACTGTTACCGCCGCTTCATCCAGATGTACGGCGAGGTCGTCGAGGGCCTCGACGCGCACATCTACGAGGACGCCCTGACTGCCATGAAGCAGCGCAAGGGTGCCTCGCAGGACACCGACCTGACCGCCGAGGACCTCAAGGAACTCACCACGGAGTTCAAGCAGATCAGCGATGACGCCCTGGGCGGCGCCTGGCCCTCCGACCCGCGCGAGCAGTTGATGCGCGCCGTGGAGGCCGTGTTCAACAGCTGGCAGAACCCGCGCGCCAAGGTCTACCGCAAGGCGAACCACATCTCCGACGACCTGGGCACCGCGGTGAACGTGATGCAGATGGTCTTCGGCAACCGCGGCGAGACCTCCGCCACCGGCGTCTGCTTCACCCGCAACCCCTCCACCGGTGAGAACGCGCTGTACGGCGAGTTCCTCACCAACGCGCAGGGCGAGGACGTGGTGGCCGGCATCCGCACCCCGCGTCCCCTGATCGAGATGAAGGAGGTGCTGCCGCAGGCGTACGGCGAGCTGGTCGACACCATGCACAAGATGGAGACCCACTACCGCGACATGCAGGACATGGAGTTCACCGTCGAGAACGGCAAGCTCTACATGCTGCAGACGCGTAACGGCAAGCGCACCGCCGCCGCTGCGTTGAAGGTTGCCTCCGACCTGGTGGACGAGGGCCTCATCGACAAGGAAGAGGCCGTGCGCCGCATCGAGCCCGACCAGCTCGATCAGCTGCTGCACCCGGCCATCGATCCCGGCCAGAGCGCCACGCCGATCACCAAGGGCCTGCCGGCCAGCCCCGGCGCGGCCGTGGGTGCCGCGGTGTTCGACGCCGATACCGCCGCTGAGCGCGGCGAGGCCGGTGAGCCGGTGGTGTTGATCCGCTTCGAGACCACCCCTGATGACATCCATGGCGTGCTGCAGGCACAGGGCGTGCTCACCGCCCATGGCGGCATGACCAGCCACGCGGCCGTGGTGGCCCGCGGCTTCGGCAAGCCCTGCGTGGCAGGCGCCACCGACATCAAGATCGACACCGAGGCCAAGACGATGACCGTCGGCGGCGTCACGGTGCACGAGGGCGACACGCTGACCCTCAACGGCTCCACCGGCGAGGTGTTCAACACGGCGCTGAAGCTGATTCCGCCGCGTCTCAACGAGGACTTCCTCAAGGTGGTCGGTTGGGCCGACGAGATCCGCGACCTGGGCGTGGAGGCCAACGCCGACAACGGCACCGACGCCGCCAAGGCCCGTGAGTTGGGTGCCGAGGGCATCGGCCTGTGCCGCACCGAGCACATGTTCTTCGGTGACGACCGGCTGCCGGCCATGCACGAGATGATCCTGTCGGAGAACGACGAGCAGCGTCAGGTGGCGCTCGACAAGATCTTGCCGATGCAGCAGAGCGACTTCGAGGCGATCTTCACCGCCATGAAGGGCCTGCCGGTGACGGTGCGCCTGCTCGATCCGCCGCTGCACGAGTTCATGCCCGACCTGGTGACCCAGGCGCTGAAGGTGCAGGAGATGGAGCTCAAGGGCGCCGATCCGACCAAGCTGGCCGAGGAGCGTCGCACGCTCGCACAGGTGAAGAAGCTGCACGAGCAGAACCCGATGTTGGGCACCCGCGGTTGCCGCCTCGGCATGCTCTACCCGCAGATTCCCGACATGCAGGCCCGCGCCATCGCGCGTGCCGCGTTGGCCGTGCTCGACCGCGAGGGCGAGACGGTTGACCTGCAGATCATGGTGCCGTTGGTGCACCTGCGCCAGGAGCTGCAGCGTCAGCGCGAGATCGTGGTGGCTGCGGTGGACGACGAGCTCGACAAGGCCGGCCAGAAGCTCGACTACCTGGTGGGCACGATGATCGAGCTGCCGAGGGCCGCCCTGGTGGCCGATCAGATCGCGCAGGAGGCTGATTTCTTCAGCTTCGGCACCAACGACCTGACGCAGACCACGCTGGGCATCAGCCGCGATGACGCCGAGAACGGCTTCCTCGGTTGGTACGAGGCGCAGGGCGTGGTGAAGCGTGACCCGTTCGCCACGATCGACGTGGATGGCGTCGGCCAGCTGGTGCGCATGGGCACTGAGAAGGGCCGGGCCGCCAATCCGAAGCTGTCAGTGGGCGTCTGCGGTGAGCACGGTGGGGATCCCGACTCGATCGCGTTCTTCCAGTCGGTGGGCCTTGACTATGTGTCGTGCTCGCCGTTCCGCGTGCCGATCGCCCGGTTCGCTGCGGCGAAGGCCAAGCTCGCCCAGGCGGACGCAAGCAAGTAGCAGGTGAACCGCCGGGGTTGCCGCGGCCAGTGAGCGCGGCAACCCTGACGGCGCCGACGCAGGTGGACTCCGGCGTGCTGGGAAACCGGTGCGCCGGAGTTCTGTGCGTCGGCAGTTCTGTGCGGGCATGGGGGCGCACCCGTGGGAATCACGGTCGCGGAACCGCGCCCGGTGGAGCCGCAGAGATGCACCCGGTGGAAATGCGGCCGCGGAGATGCGGGCGTGGGGATACGGCCGCGACAGTGCGGCCGCTGAAATGTGGCCGAGGAGGCTGCAACCGTGGGGATACGGCCGCGGAAATGTGGCCGAGGAGGCTGCAACCGTGGCGATGCGGCCCGGGGAATGCAGGCCGTGGGAGAAGCGCGCCGAAGGGCCTGCCCTAGACTGAATTTCGCCGCCGGACGCCGCTGATGTGCGTCCGCGTGAGCCCGGACATGGTCACCATCGGGAGGGTTTTGTCAATGGCGGACGAGCACAACGGCGCAGTCGGAGCACCTTCGACGCATCTGTGGGGCGAGTCGGCCTGGCTTGCCCTCGACATGTGGCGGATCAGCTACACACCCGGTGACTGGTTGATGGTTGCCGGGCCGCGCTGCGTCGTCATGCTGCGCCCGCTGCCCAGCACCGACCCCGCCGCACTGGAGCCGTTGTGGCGCGATGTGTCGTCGGGGGCACCCCTCGAGCAGGTGATCGACACGCTCAACAAGCACGGCCTGGCGCAACTGTCCGAGGTGGCCGTGGCGGGACTGACCGCCGACGGCGTGCGCTGCCTGTTGCGTGGCGGCGTGCAGGTGTTGGACGCCCGATCGAGCCAGCTGCTGGCCCGCGGCGGCAGCACCCCCGCATGGTGCGACGCGGTGCTCAGCTCCCTGTACCTGCGCATCGTGCCCGCCCGCGACGACGGCGGCTCGGCGATGCCACTGTCGGCAGGGCCTGAATTGGAGATGTCGGTGGGCATGGCGCAGTGCGCCGCGGTGCTGGTGGACATGCGCGTGGAGACCCTCGCGGCGCGTCAGCCGGCCAGCGTCGACGCGCAGGTGCGGGCCGTGCAACGCGCCGAGTCCGGCGCAGAGGCTTTTGGTGCTGGTGCGGGCCTTGCGGCGCCCGGCCATGGTGGCGGTGCCTCCGCGCCCGGTGATGCCCCCATGGGCGTCGATGACGATGAGGACGCGGTGGATGGCGAGGACATCTCCGATGACCAGCCCGTCGGGGCAGACGGGCGCGATGTGTCCCGCATGGATATGGCGGACCGGAGCGACGTCTCCCGCGCAGGTGTCCCGGCTGCGCGCACCGATGGCGCGTCTGGTGCCCGCCCCTGGAGTGTCGGCACCCGGGCAACTGGTGGCGACGAGCGCGGCTCGGCTGAGTTGACCGCCGATGAGCAGGCTCGCGATGAGCAGTCCGCCGACACATCCCTCGACGCGGAGCAGTCCAGCCCCGAGCAGTCCGGCGCAGGACAGTCTGGTGCAGGGCAGCCGGGGGCGTGGCAGCCCCACGATCAGCAGGCCGACCACCAGCAGCCGGTTGACCAGCAGTCCGGCGGTGGGCATTCCGATGTCAGCCAGACCGAGGGGGACCAGGCCGATGAGGACCAGGCCGGCGCCGAACACGGCCGCCAGTGGTCCAGCGCATCCCCCGAGGTGCTGCGCGAGATGGGCCTGGCCGCCGACGGCAGCGAACCGGCATCCGCGCCGCCGGCGTCAGCACCCGCGGCTGGCGCGTCGCAGGTCTTCGGCGCCCCCGAGCGGCCTGCGCCGTCCAAGGTGGCGGACACCGGACAGCCCGACGCCGCCCGCGCCGCCCATGCGTGGTTCGAGGAGAGCACCGGCTTTGCCGTCGGCGCACCCTCCGACGCCGAGGCCTTCATGTTCGAACCCACCCAGGCCTTGCCCGACAAGCAGGCCATGCCGGTGGTCAACCCTCCCGAGCCCGAAGCCGCCAACGACGCCAAGGGGCCGGCAGACGCCCCCGCGACACCGGACGTGGACGGATCGGCCGATGCCGGGACCGACCCATCCGGGACCGACGTGGCTGCCGACGAGGGCTCGGCGCGCCGGCATCGTCCTGGCCAGGACTCCGCCGAGGGGATTCCGCGACGTCGCCGCCCGGTCACGTCCGGGGAGGGCAGGTCGGAGGAGAACCTCGGGCTGTCCCTGGTCGACGACCTGATGCGCGATTCCGAGCGCGCCGCGAACCACCCCGGCGAGTCCTTCAGCGTCGGGTTGTTCGGTGCGCCGATCGAGTCGTCGATCGACCTGAGCGCCCCGGCGCCGGTCGTGGGTTCCCGGGAGCCGCACGAGCCTGCCGAGCCACCGGCCCACGGCGTCGGGACGCCGGCCAATCCCGCTCCCACAAGCGGCGATGCCGCGCCGCAGCCAGCCCCGCACCAGCCAGCGCCGCACCAGGACGCGCCACAGCAAGGGAACCAGCAGCACGGGATTCAGCAGCACATGACCCCTGCCGGGGCGCACCCCGAGGTCGTTGCGGGCCTGACCAGCCCGGGCGCGGAAAGTCCCGGTCCGAGCGGCCCGAGCGCGGGTGATCCGGGGCACGACCGCAGGCCTGCCGACGGCCGCGCTGACCTCGAACCCGAGGCAACCCTCCAGCCCCCGGCAAGCACCGGGGCGCCCTTCACCCCGCCGGCGCCGGCATTCCCTGCGCCGTCAGAGCAGGGGCAGCGCGCTGACGTGCTGCCCGATGCCGCCCCGGACCGTCCCGGTGCGGTGCCGCCGATGCCCGCCGGGCAGGCCTCGGCCGCGAGCACGATGCGCGAACCTGCCGTGGAGTCGCCGCAGGGAGCGTCGGCCAGCGACACGGCCGGCCCCTCCCGGGCTGCCGGTGCCGTCCCGCGGGCGCCGCTGTTCCAGATCGTCACCTCGGGCAACCAGGTGGCGGTGCTCGACCGTCCCGCCGTGGTGGGTCGGGCCCCGGTGGTCGACGATGGCCTCAGCCGCGCCGTCACGGTGCCGAGCCCCGGGCACGACATCAGCCGAACCCACCTGCGCATCGAACAGCGCGGCGATGTGGTGGCCGTCACCGACCTGCATTCCACCAATGGGACGGTGATCAACGAGCCGGGCAAGAGCCCGTCCCACCTGGCCGACGGCCGGACCCGACTGGTGCCCGTGGGCACGGTGCTGGAGCTGGGCACCGGCGAACGCATCCGCATCGAAGCCGCCGACGCCTGAGGCGTGGCCGCGCGGTGTTCCGACAAGGCCCGGGCTCCCACAAGGCCCCGGATATCCACACGGTCCGGGCGACCGCGCGGTGCAGGCGTCCAAGAGCACAACCGTCCACCATGTCCAGCCGTCCACAGGGTCAGCCGATCACGCTGACAATCCGTCCACAAGGGTTGACTGTCCACAAGGGTTGACCGTCCACAGGGGTTGACCGGCCAGGAGGAACCATGAGCGATCCATCATCGTCGGCGCCCGAGGTGCGGGCTGCGGCCAGGGCTGCCCGCAGTGCGCTGGAACGGGTCACCAACCGTCGGGGACGAGTGGGGGTGCTCGGCTCGCTGAACGCGGACCTCACTGTCACCACGCGCACGCTTCCCGGCCCCGGCGAGACCGTCGTGGGCGATCCGCTGGTGGTGCGTCCGGGCGGCAAGTCGGCCAACCAGGCGGTCGCCTGCGCGCTGGCCGGCGCCGACACCCTCATGGTCGGGGCCGTCGGCGACGACGCCCATGGCGAGATGTTGCGGGAGTCGCTGACCCGGGCCGGGGTCGACATCAGCGGCGTGCGGAGCGCGCAGGTGGCCACCGGCACGGCCGTGATCACCGTGGACCACCGGGGCGAGAACACGATCGTGGTGTCAGCCGGGGCGAACGGCACGCTGGGGGCCGACGACGTGCGCGACGCCGCTGACGCCCTGCGCACGGTCAGCGTGCTGGGACTGTGCCTGGAAGTGTCTGACCCGGCGCTGTTGGCCGCACAGAGGCTCGTGAACTCGGCGGGCGGCACCACCGTGCTCAATGTGTCACCGCTGCGCGAGGTGAGCGCCGAACTCGTCGCGGACGCCCAGGTGCTCATCGTCAACGAACACGAGCTCGCGGCGGTGGTCGGCTCCGATCCGGGCCGGGAGCCGGCAGATATCGCGGCAGCGCTGGACGGCCATGGCATCGGCCGCGCCGTCGTCACGCTGGGGTCGCAGGGTTCGGTGGCCGTGGAGGCCGGACTGGTGGTGAGCGTGCCCGCCTTCCCCGTGCAGGCCATTGACACCACCGGTGCCGGCGACGCCTTCATGGGCACCCTCATGGCGGCGATCGCCGCCGAGGTGCCGCTGGGCGAGGGCGCGGCCCTGGCGTCGGCGTTCGCGGCCATTGCCGTCACCCGACGCGGTGCCCAGGCCTCCTACCCCGGCCAGCCGGAGCTGCAGGAGTTCCTGGCCCGCTGGTGACGTGGGAGTGGGTCCGCGCGGAGCCGGGTATCCAGCTGGGATACCGGGCCATCACGCCTGACCACCGGGCGCTTGCCGGCCACCGGGCTGTCGCGCCTGACCACCGGGCGCTTGTCGGAGGCCGGGCTGTCGCGCCCGGCTCACCGTGCCCGGCTGGCCCGGGGCAGTACGGCAAGGCCCGGTGTGACCAGGCCCAGTGCGACCAAGGCCCAGTACGACCCGGCTCAGTGCGACCAAGGCCCAGTACGACCCGGCTCAGTGCGACAAGTCCGCCTGCGGCGGCGGCCCCGCCGGCCGACTCGAATCGTCCGACGCCAGCGGCAGGCGCAGCGTGAACGTCGTGTGGCCGTCGGAGGAATCCAGCGCAGCAGTGCCACCGTGGGCGGCCATGACGGCCGCGACGATGGCCAGGCCGAGCCCCGTGGAACCCTCCTTGTCGTGGGTGCGGGCCACGTCGGCGCGCGCGAAGCGCTCGAACACCTTGTCGGCGATCTCGGGCGGCACTCCGGGCCCGTTGTCGTGCACCCGGATCACGGCCTGATCGCCCTCGATGCCCACCGAGGTGTCCACCTGGGTGCCCGCGGGGGTGTGCTTGCGGGCGTTCGACAGCAGGTTGGCCACCACCTGGTGCAGCTGATTGCGGTCGGCCATCACGGTGACCGCCTCGTCGGGCAGGTTGAGGCGCCAGTGGTGGTCGGGGCCGGCCACCTGGGCGTCAGAGGCGGCATTGAGCACCACCTCAACCACGTCGGTCTCGGCCAGCTGCAGCTCGGGCTTGGTGTCCAGCCGGGCCAGCAGCAGCATGTCCTCCACCAGCCCGCTCATCCGCTCCGACTCGCTGGTGATGCGGCTCATCGCGAAGGCGGTGTCGGGATCGAGCTCGTTGGCGCGTCGCTGGGCGAGCTCCGCATAGCCACGGATCGACGCCAACGGATTGCGCAACTCATGGCTCGCATCGGCCACGAACTGCTTCACCTTGTTCTCCGACGCCTCGCGCGCCGTCAGGGCACCCTCGACGTTGTCGAGCATCCGGTTGAACGACAGGCCGACGCGTCCCACCTCGTTCTTCGGATCGGTCTCGGAGTTGGGGATGCGGGGCGGCAGGTTCACCTCGCCCTTCTCCAGGTCCATGCGGGAGACCTCATCGGCGGTGGTGGCCAGGTGGTTGAGGGGGTCGAGCGAGCGACGCACCACGCTGCGCGCGATGATCGCGGCGGTGCCGATGGCCAGGGCGGCGAGGATCGCCTCGAAGATCACCAGGCGGTGGATCACGCTGTTCGACCGCTCCATCGGCACGCCGACGAACAGCTTGGCCGAGACGGTGGACTCGGAGCCGTCGGCGTTGGGCACGCCGATGCGCACATTGCTGGCGACCACCCGGTAGGAGCCGAGCTCCGCCAGCCGCACGGTGTGGGCGCGCGGATCGACCGGCACCTTCGCGATGGCGTCATTGACTCCCGAGGAGGTGCGCACGGTCTGGGTGCGGTCGTAGGTCTCGACGCTGCCGACGGTGGTGCCGTCGCCCTGCTGGATCACCACCACCGCGTCGGCGGGCAGGCCGCCGAGCGAGATGGCGCTGCCGGTGGGTGACGAGTTCCGGCTCTCGGCGCCGACCGACTGCGACAGTTCGTGGTCAACCTCGTTGACGAGGATCTGGTAGACGACGAAGGTGCTCAGCACGCCCAGCAATATCGCGATCGCGGCGACCAGCGCCGAGATACGGGCCACGAGCTGGCGGCTCAGCGTGCCCTTGGCCATGGCCGGGGCCTTCCTGGCCCGGGCCATGCCATTGGTGGTCTGGGTCAGCAGTTCCTGGCCGGCCGCGGTGGGCACGGTGCCGGGACTGACCGGCACGGTGCCGGTGGCACCACTGACAGGGGCAGCGCCGCTGGCGCCGGTTGCGGTGGCGTCCGGCTGGCGGGGGAACGACGCGTTCGCATTCGACGACATCGAGGCATCGCCGGAGGGCGCCACGAAACCCGGACCGGACTGGGTCGTCGCGGAGTTGGTCGTCCCGGAATGGGCTGCCTCGTCCCGGATCGCCCCGGGGTGGGCAGCGCCGGGCTGCTCGTTCGGATGCTGGACGCTGCCGCCGGGCTGCTCAGGCCGGCTTGAGGACATATCCGGCACCGCGCATGGTGTGGATCATCGGTTCGCGTCCGGCGTCGATCTTCTTGCGCAGGTAGCTGATGTAGAGCTCCACCACGTTGGCCTGGCCGCCGAAGTCGTAGTTCCACACGCGATCGAGGATCTGGGCCTTGGACAGCACGCGCTTCGGGTTGCGCATCAGATAGCGCAGCAGCTCGAACTCGGTGGCGGTGAGGTGGATCTCGTCGCCACCACGCGTCACCTCGTGGGAGTCCTCGTCGAGCACCAGGTCACCGACGATCAGCTCGGACTCGGAGCGCTTGCTGGTGGCTCCGCTGCGGCGCAACAGGCTGCGCAGCCGGGCCATCAGCTCCTCCACGCTGAACGGCTTGGTCACATAGTCGTCGCCGCCGGCGGTCAGGCCGACGATGCGATCATTCACCGCGTCCTTGGCGGTGAGGAAGATCACCGGCACGTCGGGCTGTTCGGCGCGCACCCGGCGCATCACCTCGAGGCCGTCGAAGTCGGGCAGCATCATGTCGAGCACGATGGCGTCGGGATTGGTGTCGCGCGCCGCACGCACCGCATCGGAGCCGGTGGCCGCCGTCGTGGGTTCCCAGCCCTCGTAGCGCATCGCCATCGACAGGAGTTCAGTCAGACTGTTCTCATCGTCGACCGCCAGCACGCGGATGGGCGTGCCGTCGGGGCGGGTGAGCAGTTCGGGTGCATTAGGTCCAGCCATGCGTCCATCCTGACAGCGAGCACACAGGCTTCACTGTAGAAAGCCTGTGCGTTCACTGTGGGCGGATATGCCCGGGTGTGTCGCCTGCGGACGCGCCGCCGGTGCACCTGCTGCCCGCGGGGGAGACGTTGCCCGCAGAGCGGACGTCGTTGACAGTGCTCGCTGGTCGCGCCTAGATTTGTGGGCAATCGGGGCACCTGCCCCACTGCCATGAGGATGATGATGACTGTCGACACGACCACCGCCACTCGCGGTGCCGCCCTGTCGCCGGACCAGCTCGTGACGAGCCCCCTCGTGATGATGCCCATGCTGTGTTGTGGGCGAATGCTCTGCGCCTGCTGAGCAGACCTGTTCGACTCGCCCCCGGGCGACCGCATCCATGCGGGACAGGCCTTCTCGCCACAGGACCCGTGTCCGTGACAAGGCGCTCCCCTCAAAATCGCTCGTGCCCATGTGGCCCCGCCGTCGAGTCGGTGGCCAGCGCCGAGCCACCACTGCACGTCCCAGCACTGCACAACCCACCACAAGCCCACAGCAAGGATGATGAGCCATGAGCAATCCCACGAATCCCGCCAATCCCAGCGGCGGAACCCCCGGCGCGCTGCCCGAGAAGCCACACAGTGGCCCCAGCAAGGGCCTGATCATCGGCATCGTCGTGATCGTGCTGGCCATCATCGTGGGCCTGGTGGTGTTCTTCACCACCCGCAAGCCCAAGGCGGCAGCCACCACCACGGTGACCATCGGCGTCACCGACGAGTCGCAGCCCTACTGGGCCAAGCTGAAGGAGCTCGCGGCCAAGGAGAACATCACGGTGCAGACGAAGAACTTCGCCTCCTACACCGAGGTGAACCCGGCGCTGCGCCAGAAGCAGCTCGACCTGAACCAGTTCCAGCACCTGCTCTACCTGGCCAACTACAACGTGCAGAACAACGACAACATCGTGCCGCTGGGCGGCTCCATGATCGTCCCGCTCGGCCTGTACTCGAAGAAGCACACCTCGGTTGACCAGATTCCCCAGGGCGGCGAGATCGCCATCCCGAACGATCCCACCAATGAGGCCCGCGCCCTGCTCGTGCTGCAGGCAGCCGGCCTGTTGAAGCTGAACGGCGGCGGCACCGCACTGTCGACCCCCGCCGACATCGACCAGGCCAACTCCAAGGTGAAGGTCACCCCCGTGGACGCCGCCCAGACCGCAGCCTCCCTGCCCAGCGTCGACGGCTCCATCGTCAACAACTCGTTCGCCGCCGATGCCAAGCTGGATCCGTCCAAGGCGCTGTACAAGGACGACCCGAACAGCGCGGCCGCCGAGCCGTACATCAACGTCTTCGCCGTGCGCAAGGACGACCTGAACAACCCCACCTACAAGCGCGTCGTCGAGCTCTACCATGAGAAGGCGGTTGCTGACCTGGTGGTTTCTGGCTCCAATGGCACCGCGGTGATCGTCGAGAACAAGTCGCAGGCCGACCTGCAGGCGATCCTCGACAAGTTGGAGACCCAGATCAAGGAGAAGAAGTGACCCAGAGCGATCCGCGACCGGGTGACCACACCCTGACCAGCCAGATATCGTTCCGCGATGTCTCGAAGGTCTACAAGACCGCGTCGGGGTCGGTAACGGCCCTGAAGGGAATCAACCTGGACGTGAAGCCCGGCGAGATCTTTGCGGTCATCGGTTACTCGGGCGCGGGCAAGAGCACTCTGGTGCGGCTCATCAATGGGCTTGAGAAGGTGACCTCGGGCAGCGTCGAGGTCAATGGCTTCGACGTGACGAACATGACCGAGCACCAGTTGCGCAAGGTGCGTCCGGAGATCGGCATGATCTTCCAGCAGTTCAACCTGATGCAGTCGAAGACGGTGTACGAGAACATCGCCTATCCGCTGCGCCTGGCCAAGTGGAGCAAGGCCGACATGAAGGCCGGCATCACCGAACTGCTGCACTTCGTGGGGCTCACCGAGAAGGCCTGGGTGCACCCCGACGAGCTGTCCGGCGGCCAGAAGCAGCGCGTGGGCATTGCCCGGGCGCTGGCCACCAAGCCGTCGGTGCTGCTTGCCGACGAGTCAACCAGCGCCCTGGATCCCGAAACCACCCAGGACGTGCTCGGCCTGCTGCGGCGCGTCAACGAGAAGCTCGGCGTCACCATCGTGGTGATCACCCACGAGATGGAGGTGGTGCGCGCGATCGCCGATCGCGTGGCCGTGCTCGACAACGGCGACCTGATCGAACAGGGGCCGGTGGACCAGATCTTCGAGACCCCGGCCACCGAGACCACCAAGCGGTTCGTCAACACGATCATGCGCCACAATCCCAGCACCGAGGAATGGGACCGCCTCCGTGCGGAGAATCCCGATGCCACGCTGGTGAGCGTCAAGTCGGTGGACCCGGGCGAATTCGGCGCGGTGCTGGCGCAGATCAGCGACGACGCCAGCGACGACCACAAGGTCAGCTTCGCCATCGTGCAGGGCGGCGTGGTGCAGGTGAAGACGCGCTCCATCGGCAGCTTCACCCTGGCATTGCGGGGCAGCCCCGATGCGATCTCGCGCGCCAGCGACAAGCTGTTGGCGATCTCGCACCAGAAGTCCGATGAGGCCCCGGCGCCGCCACCACGCGAGGCCACCGATGAGCCGGCGCAGCTGGTGAACAGCGCGCCCGGCTCGGCGGGGTTGATGACCGGTGAGACGGTGTCGCCGGCCCGCGCGGCCGGCCAGGACGACGCGGCCGGGCAGAGCGACGGCGCCCGCGACAACGGGATCGCCACAAACGGATTGGGGGTGCGGGCATGAACTGGGACACCATCGGCCCCGTCTACGGCAAGGCAATCGTCGAGACCCTGATCATGGTGGTGATCACGCTGGTCATCGGCGGTTTCGCCGGCCTGCTGCTCGGCCTGGGCCTGTACTCCACCCGTCGCGGTGGGGTGATGTCGAACTCCGGGCTGCACACCGTGCTGAACGTGGTGGTCAATATCGTGCGACCCATTCCGTTCATCATCTTCGTCACGGCCATCGGCCCGTTGACGCTGCTGGTCATGGGCACCACGATCGGCACCACTGCGGCAACCTTCGCCCTGTGCGTGGCGGCCACCTTCGGCATCTCACGCATCGTGGAGCAGAACCTGGTGACCGTCGATCCCGGCGTGATCGAGGCGGCCCGTTCCATGGGTGCCGGCCCCTGGCGCATCCTGTTCACCGTGGTGATCCCGGAGGCCCTCGGGCCGCTGATCCTGGGCTACACCTTCGTGTTCGTGGCCGTGGTGGACATGACCGCCGTGGCCGGTGCGGTCGCCGGTGGCGGCCTGGGCCAGTTCGCGATCAGCTACGGCTATCAGCGCTTCAACTGGGGCGTGACGGGCCTGGCGGTGGTCACGATCATCGTGTTGGTGCAGATCGCGCAGTTCACCGGTAACCGGTTGGCGCGCAAGGTGATGCGTCGCTGACAAGGGGCTTTATTGGTCGCTCTTGATGGTTGAAGGGGCGGGCGGACGACTGGTGTCGTCCGCCCGCCCCTTCGGTTTGTGGGCTTTGGTTGGGAGAGTCTCCCGTGCCCATCGGAGCGTGAGGCTACTTCACAGTCAGGACGCCCTTGATGACGGCGCGGTGGATGAAGGCTGCCATGGCGTCACGGTTGGTGTCGGCCAGGGGGCGGTAGGTGCTGTCGGGCCATCCGGTGGAGATGCCGGTGGAGGCCATCCATTCGATCTCGCGGTAGTACATGTTGTCGGCGGGCACGTCGTGGAACGACGGGCTGGCCGGCAGCGCCACTGCAGGGCTGCCGGACTGGCGGTACAGGAACGCAGCCATCGCGTCGCGGGAGACCGGGGTGACGGGACGGAGGGTTCCGTCGGGCCAACCGGTGGTGATGCCCTCGTGCGCGGCCCACTCGATCTCCTTGTAGTACATGTTGCTCGGAGCAACATCGGAGAAGGTCTGCTTCGTCGGGGTGAACGCCGGCGAACCTGCCATGCGGTAGATGTAGGCGATCATTGCGTCACGATTGATGGGCGTGACGGGACGGTAGGTGCCGTCGGGCCAACCGGTCGTGATGTTGTTCGCCTTCAACCAGCAGATGTCGTTGAAGAACTGCATGTTCGGGGTGACATCGGTGAAGTACTGGGTATCGCAGGTGGGTGTGGTGCCCTTGTTGTAGGTGAAGTACCAGGTGGCGGTCGCACCCTCGGTGAGGGTGTAGCCGTCCTGTGCCTTGGCGGTGACGGTGATCTTCTGCCCATCGTTCAGGGTGATGGTGCCGGTGACGGTCTTGCCGTCGACCTGGTAGTCAACGCCGGGGACGGTGGGGATGGTGACCTGGTCTGCGCCCTGGCTGGGTGCCTTGGGGGTGACCGTGTTGCCGGTCTCACCACCGCCACCACCACCGGTGGTGCCGGTCCCGACCTTCACGTAGAAGGTGTTGCTCACACCGTCAGGGGCGTAGGTGACGGTCACCGGGTAGGTGCCGTTCGCGCCAGTGTTCACCTTCGAGATGTCGATCTTCACATCGTCGCTGGGCAAGGTGATGGGGTTGCCGGCATGGTCGTTGACCACCAGGCCGAGGTTCCCCACGGGATCGAACTTCCCGCCCACGGCGACCTCGGCATCATGGCCGTCGATCACCTGGCGCAGTCCCACGTAGGGGGCCGTGCGATCGGGATTGACCTTCACCGGGTTGCCATCGGAGTCGACGACGTTGGCCGACGTGGTGCTGGCTTGGTAGATGTACTGCGTCATCCGATCGGCACCGCTGAACTCGGTGTCATAGCCGTGCTCCTTGACGGCCGCCGCGAGGGGCGCCGTGGGAACCGTGTAGTAGCCCTTCAGGTACAGCAGCCCATCGGAAGCCCCCGACGCGGCGGCCACCCTGAAGTTGTTCACCCAGTAGTTCACGCCATTCTCGGCCTTGGGCATGTACTGCTGCAGTGAGGGAACGGTCGTGTACTTGCTGCCGTCCTTCGACTTCACGGTGGCCAGGAAGGCACCGGTGTAGGGCACAAGGCTGGTGTCGCCAGCCTTCAGCGGGCTCGCGAAACGGATCGAAGTCTCGGGGACCGCGTTGACCGAGATGCCGTAGGACGCCGCGCCGATGCTGAATACCAGCCCGGTAGCCGGGTCCTGAAGCGTCGGCAGCGTCAGTGGCACTCTGATCGTGATGCTGGCATTTGGGGCGAGCGTTCCCCGGAGTTCCACCTTCTCGAGGGACGTGGGCGCCTTTGTCGCGTCAGCGGTTCCGTCGAGGGACTTGTACCGGTAGGTGATCGACTAGTCCGTCAGCTTGCCTGTGATCAGGTCCGGGTCCAGCTCACTACCCTTGAACGCGCTCGGGTCGACATCCACTGACTTGGAGTCATTGTCATAGCCGATATAGAACCTCGGGAGCGTCATCTGCTCGTCGACCTTGAAGTCGGCATCCGAGGTGTTCTTGATGGTCATCACCTGGTACATCGACTTGACCTGATCGGCATCGACGATCGAGTGGCCGAGACTCTTTGGCAAGACCAGTTTCTTCCCCGCGGCGTTCGACATCGCCGGGGTGCCGGTGCCATCGGCGGTGGTGTAGGCGGCGATCTGCGAGTAGAGCTGGATCTTGTCGTTGCTGTGGGCGTCTGTGTACGCGCCCTGGGCGAAGTCAGAGTCGTTGATCACCAGGCTGGACGCCTCGGCGGCAGCGTCATTGCTGGCCACTGTGCCGTTTGCGGCGGCAGCCGCGACGGCAGTCGGGGTGTTCGGCGCGGCAAAGGCCGTGGCCGGGGCGATGAAGCTGGTGCCGATCAGGGCAGCGGAAGCTGCTGCCGCGATCGCAATCCGGCTCAGCCGGGGGAGTTGAATCCGTGACATGTACTCGTCACTCACTTTCGATGGGGTGGAGAGCCGCCAAATGGGTAGCCCGCCAAAGGCGAACAGTGAACGGCTCTGTTTTGTCATCCTTTCGCAAACTATGAATTCTCGCCACGCGCTGTGATTGCGCTGTGGGCGATCCGAAGTGATTGTGTGACGGAATCCTGCACCATGGGCCACACGGTGCAGGAATCGACGTCAGGGGTAGCCGATCGGGGACCCCAGCACCCTTTCCCGGGCCCTCGTCCACCGGCTTGGAGGTCGCTCGGAATCACCGTCCCCAGGCTCTGGGGTCCGCTCGTGAGCGATGTATCGTTGGGTATCGCTGAGCAAGCCACGGACATATCGTCCACGGCTTGCCACCACGACGAAAGGACTGACATGTACGGAGCATTCGGCAGGGGACCCGGCGGCCGTGGGCGTCGCGACAACGGCTTCGACGGTGGCCTCGCGGCGCCGTTCGACCAGATCGAGAAGCAGTTCCGCGACTTCGTGCAGGCACGCACCCAGAGCCGTGCCGCCCGCGGCGACGTGCGCGCAGCCGTGCTGGCGCTGCTGTCCGAGGAGCCCATGCACGGCTACCAGATCATCCACGAGATCGACAAGCGCAGCGCAGGCGCTTGGAAGCCCAGCGCCGGCTCGGTGTACCCGACGCTGCAGATGCTGGCCGACGAGGGACTCGTCTCGCTCGAGGAGCAGGACGGCAAGAAGGTCTACAGCCTCACCGAGACCGGCCGCAGCGAGGCCGAGGCGGCCAGCGACAAGCCCAAGCCGTGGGAGTCGGCGGCCGACAATGACCTGCCCGAGTCGATGGTGCTTCCGCGGGCCACGGCGCGCCTGGTGCAGGCAGTGGGCCAGGTGGTCACCACCGGCAACGCGTCCACCACCCAGGCCGTCACTGAGGTGATCGATGAGGCTCGCCGCAAGGTCTATTCGATTCTTGCGCAAGACTGAAGCAGGTCGCCTTCGCGGCGCGGGTGACCGGGGAGGCCTCCAATGAGCAGTGATCGACCACTGCGGGCACGCTATCGGCGAATCCTTGGGTTCTTCGCCCGGCTGACCGTGCAGATGTGGTTCTTCGACGTGGTGCTGCCGCGCGTGGGCCTGCGTCGGCTTGCCGCGCGCGGACGCACCCGGCGGTTCCAGAAGGCGGCGGCACGCTTCCACACGCTGGCGGCCGAGCTGGGCGGGCTGATGATCAAGCTCGGGCAGTTCATGTCCACCCGCCTGGACGTGCTGCCACCCGAGGTCACCGAGGAACTCGCCGGCCTGCAGGACGAGGCCCCCGAGGTGCCGTTCTCGCAGATCCGGCCCATGGCCGAGGCCGAGCTGGGCATGCCGCTGTCGGCTGCCTTCGAATCCTTCGAGTCCACCCCGGTGGCCGCCGCGTCGCTGGGCCAGGTGCACCGCGCGCGGCTCTCGCCGTCCGAGGCACGCGACGTCGGGTTCCGCAATGTGATGGTCAAGGTGCAGCGTCCCGGCATCGAGCAGGTGATCGACATCGACCTCACCGCCCTGCGCAGGGTGGCCGGCTGGGCGTCGCACCTCAAGGCGATCTCGCAGCGCACCGACATGCACGGCATCGTCGAGGAATTCGCCCGCTCCAGCGCCGAGGAGATCGACTACCTGCACGAGGCCTCCAACGCGGAGCGCTTCGCCGCCAACTTCGCCGACGATCCGACGATTTCGGCGCCCGCGGTGGTGTGGGAACGCACCAGCCGGCGCGTGCTCACGCTGTCGGATGTGAGCGCCATCAAGGTCGACGACATCGAGGCCCTGAACCAGCACGGCATCGACCCGCACGAGGTGGCCTATGCGGTGGCCGACGCCTATATCAAGCAGGTGTTCGAGGACGGCTTCTTCCACGCAGACCCGCACCCGGGCAATCTGTTCGTCACCCCGGTGCCCGACGCGATGGTCGGCGAGGTGGGCAGGCGCTGGAAGCTGACCTTCATCGACTTCGGGATGATGGGCGAGGTGCCCGGCGACCTGCGCGGCCAGCTCAAGGACGTGATCATCGCCATCGGCCTGCGCGACAGCCAACGCCTGGTGCGGTGCATGGAAGAGCTGCACATGCTGCTGCCCTCGGCCGATCGGTCGCTGCTGGAGCGCGCCGTGGGCCAGCTGTTCGACCGCTTCGGCGGCATGAGCCTGGCCGAGATGCGCGAACTCGACCCGAAGGAGTTCATCGACTTCGGACGCCAGTTCCGCGACCTGATGCGCGAGATGCCCTTCCAGCTGCCCGAGGACTTCCTGTTGCTCATCCGCGCCGCGTCGCTCATGAACGGGCTGTGCACCGCGCTCGATCCCGACTACAACCTGTGGGATTCGGTGCAGCCCTACGCCGACCAGCTCGTCACCGGCGACCCGGGTTCGCAGGCGAAGATGATCCTCGACGAGGGCAGGGCGCTGCTCGAGATCACCCTGGGCCTGCCCCGACGCCTGACCCGCGTGCTCACCATGGTGGAACGCGGCCAGTTGAGCGTCGAGATCCCCGAGATCGAACGCCAGCTCAGCCATATCGAGGTGGGCGTGCGACGCGTGGTCGCCGCCGTGCTGTTCGTGGGGCTGTTGCTCGGCGGCATCCTGCTGCGCGGCAACGACCCGATGTGGGGCCTGATCATGATGGGCGTCTCACTGGTGCCGCTGGCCTACGCGGTGTTCGGGGGCCTGTTCAGGCGCTTCCGCGTCTGAGCGATGGGCGGGGTGGACGCTTCTGCGTCCGGACGATGGGGCAGGGGGACGCGTCCGGGTGACGGGGCAGGCTCAGGAACTGTGCGCCCCGCCCCGGCCAACGAGGCCCCCACTAGGCCAGACGTTCCTCGGCCCGATGCCGGCGCACGGCCGTATCGATCGCGCCCAGGCCGGCTGCGGCAACGGCCGACACCACGATCGAACCCAGCGTCGAACCGAGCCAGCCGGGTGCCACGAAGCCGAGCGCCTGCGCCAGCCCGGCCCACAGATCGGACCAGCCCGGGATCGACCCCGGATAGATCAACTGATAGGCCACGAAGCCGATGACCCAGGCCAGGGTCGGTGACCACCTGAACGGCGCTGCGGACGTGGTGTCCCAGCGTCCGCGCCGGGTGACGAAGAAGTCGACCACCGCCACGGTGAACAGCGGCACGAACGCCGAACCGATCAGGTAGAGGAATCCCTCGTACTGGTCGAACCCGGCCAGCCCGGCCAGCACGGTGGCCACCACGCCGACCGCCACCGAGATGACGCGTCGATCCAGGCGTGGCGCCAGGTTGTGTACCGACACCGTCGACGAATAGACATTGGCGAAGGCGTTGTCGAGCTCGTCGAGCAGCAACAGGCCGATCGCCAGGCCACCCACCGGGAGCACCATGAGCGCCGCCAGCAGGTTGGTGCCGGCCAGGTCGCCGCCAAGGTGCGCCACCGCGAACACCCCGAGTGCGTAATAGGCGAAGATTGCCAGGCCGTAGCCGGTCGCCGAGCTGGCGAACGCGGAGCGTCCCGAGGTGGCGTGACGCGAATAGTCCGCCGCGAGCGGGGCGAAGGAGACCACCTGGGCCGCCGCCAGGTCGACGCCGGGCCAGAAGCCGATCACGGTGTCCTGCCCGATGGTGTGGCTCGGCTGGCGCAGCACCATCACGAACAGGTAGATCGACCCGGCCAGCACCAGCCACAGCATCACGGTGCGCAGGATCTTCACGCTGCCCAGCGGACGGATCGCCATGAGCGTGCACAGCGCGCCGGCCACGATCACGAACGGCCAGTGCCAGGCGGCGCCGACGATGTGCGTGGCGGCGCTGGTGATCACGATGATCTCCATCATCGCCCAGCCGATGTTCTGCGCGATGTTGAGCACCGTGGGCACCACCGACGCGCCCCGGCCCAACAGGCCGCGCAGCCCGACCATCGACGGCGTGCCGGTGTGGGCGCCGATGCCGGCCGCGCCACCGAGCAACAGGGCACCGACCAGCGTGCCGAGCGCGCACGCCGCCAGCCCGCCGACCAGCGAACCCACCGATTGGGTGACCAGCGCGCCGGTGAGCGGGCCGAACAGGGTGACGCCGAACGACGCCCACATGGCCGTCTGGGCACCGGCTCCCAGGGTGCGCGGCGGCTTGTCGGTGAGCGTCAGCGGGGCCTCCACCGACCGGCGCGACTCAGTGCTGGACGAGCGGTGTCCGGCAGGCGTGGACAGCGACGAATATGCGTCTGACAAGGTGGTTCACCACCAGCGGTAGAAGTGGTGCACGGGTCCGCCGCCTGCGCCGATGTCGAGGGCGTCGGCATGGGCGATGGCTCCGCTGAGCCAGTCCTTCGCGTCGCGCACCGCCGCGTCCCAGCTGTCGCGCTGGGGACGCAGGGCGGCGATCGCGGAGCTGAGCGAGCAGCCGGTGCCATGCGTATTGACCGTGTCGATGCGCGGGGCGTGCAGCACCTGCACGTCGTCGGCGCTGGCCAGCACGTCCACCGATTCGGCGCCGTGGCCGTGGCCGCCCTTCACCAGCACCCGCTCGGGTCCCAGCTCGAGCAGGCGGGTGGCCTGGCCGATCATCTCGTCGACGCTGTTGGCCTGGGGCTCGTCGAGCAGCACCGCGGCCTCGGGCAGGTTCGGCGTGATGAGGCTGGCATGACGCAGCACCCCGCGCAACGCCTCCACGGCATCGTCGGGCAACAGGTGCGCGCCCGAGGTGGCCACCATCACCGGATCGACCACGATGGGCAGATCGGGCGTGGCGGCGCGCAGGGCGGCCAGCCCGTCGCGCACCGTGGTGGCCAGTTCGGCCGACGCGAGCATGCCCACCTTCACCGCGTCGAGGCGGATGTCGCTGGTCACCGCGTCGAGCTGGGCGGTGACGAACTCGGGAGGCGTCGCGAGCACGCCCGTGACGCCGGTGGTGTTCTGGGCTGTGAGGGCCACGATCACGCTCATGCCGTAGGCGCCCAGCGCCGAGAAGCTCTTCAGGTCGGCCTGGATGCCGGCGCCGCCCGACGAATCCGACCCGGCGATCGTCAGGGCAACAGGGGGCCTGGTGGCCGCCGTGGCTCCGGACGGTGCGGTGGTGTCCGGGGCAGGGGGAGTGGACATCATCGGGCCGCCTTGTCGGGTGAGGGGTTCGGGCTTGCAGAGGGGTCCTGGCTTGCGGGGCTTGCCTGGCCTACAGGGTTGCCCGCCGTGTGGCCGGTGTGGGCCGCGGGGACGCCGGTGGCCCGTGACCAGGCGTCCACCAGGCGGCGGGTCGCGGCCGCGATGTCCGGCTGTCCGCAGATGGCGCTGACCACGCTCATGCCGTCGCAACCGATGGCGGCCAGCGGCGCGGCGTCGTCGGCCTTGACCCCGCCGATCGCGCAGACGGGCCAGGGACTCACCTCCACCACCGACGCCACGGTGGCCATCCCCAGGTCGCCGGCCTCGGGCTTGGTGCCGGTGGAGTGCAGCGCGCCGACGCCGAGGTAGTCCACCAGCTGCTCGCCCATGGCGCGGGCGGCGGCCACATGGCCGGGGGTCTGGGTGGACAACCCCAGGACCGCGTCGGGGCCGAGCATGGCCCGCGCCCGGTCAATGGGCATGTCGTCCTGGCCCACATGGGCACCCTGCGCGCCGATGGGGCCCACCAGGTGCACCCGGTCGTCGATCAGCAGCGGCACGCCGGTGCCGTCCAGCACGTCGACCAGGCGCCGGCCCAGGGCGACGAAATCGTCGTCGGACAGGTGATGGTCGCGCAGCTGCACGAGCGTCACGCCGGCCGGGACGGCCTCGCGCACGGTGCGCACCACGCCGTCGACGCCGCCGCACTGTTCGGTGTCGGTGACCAGGTAGACGGACAGGTCACCGCTGCGACGTCGGCCGGCTCCGGGCTGCCTGTCGAACTGCCCGTCGGGCTGGGCATCGGATCGGGGCATCGGACGGTCCTCGCTTCGTAGCATGGCCGGCCTCACGCGGCCAGGGCGCGCACGTCGGCTTCGGCGGCGAGCTGTTCGGGGCTGACGAGGTAGAGCTGGTCCACCAGCGCCGTGGCGAACGAGCCGGGGGCGCGGCTCTCGGCGGCGGCATGGTCGGCGGCGACGCACAGCAGGGCGGTGGCGGCCGTGGCGGCGTCCACCGGGTTCGGCACGACGGCGGCGAAGGCGGCCATCAGCGCGCCGAGGGAACAACCGACGCCGGTCACCCTGGTCATCCACTCGTGGCCGCTCGACACGGTGAGCACGCGCTCGCCGTCGGTGATGTGGTCCACCGGGCCGCTGATCGCCACGGCACAGTGATAGGTGCGCGCCAGCTGCTTGGCGGTGGCCAGGGCGGCAGTCACCGGATCGGTGGAATCGGTGCCGCGTCCGCCCGACGACGAGCCGGCCAGCGCGATGATCTCCGAGGCATTGCCGCGGATGATGGCCGGATCGCCGGCCGCCAGGGCATTGCGTGCCACGTCGGTGCGCCAGGGCAGGCCGGCGGCCACCGGGTCGAGCACCCACGGGTTGTGGTGCGTCGCGGCCGATTCGGCGGCCAGCAGCATCGCCTTGGCGGTCTCGGGATAGGGGGTGCCGGTGTTGATGAGCACGCCGCCGGCGATGGCCGCGAAGTCGGCGGCCTCATGGGAGTTGTCCACCATCGCCGGGCTGGCTCCGGCCGACAACAACACATTGGCGGTGAAGTTCGCCACCACGATGTTGGTCAGGCACTGCACCAGCGGATTGTTGTCACGCACCGCGCGCAGCGCGCCCGCCAGGTCGACCGCCTGCTCGGTGGTGGCCGTATCGATGGTCCCGGTGGTTCCGTGGGCCATATGGACGTCGGTCATTGACGCTCGCTTCCTTCGCCGGCATTACCCGGACAGGTTCGGCGGTCGACGCCCGGATGGCGTCCTCTCAGCCCACACACTCGGTGAGCTCCCGCGTTTCACCGGCGAGTGTAGCCCCGGGCGCCGTCGCCCCGGGCAGTGCCGGGCAAGCAGGCGCCGGCGATGCCACGCAGGGTCTGGTGGGGGAGCCGTTCGGCCTCGTCGGCGGGCGCTCGTTGGCAATGTTTGCGGGGATGTTGAATGCCCCGGCGGCACGTGGGAGCGTTGCCCGTGGAGTTCGGCGCCAGCGCACGATCCCCACACCCACGCAGCACCCGATTGCCGCACAAGTTTTGACGCACCAATGCAGTGAAGAGCCCGTTCGTTCCGCTGTCAATGGGGCCAGAGGAGAAGCAGTGAAGCACAACTGTCCGTCAGGGCGTCACGCATGAGCACCACAGCGGCCGATCCGGCCCCCGCCGGACTGCGCAGGAGCCTGCGAAACCGCCACATCCAGATGATCGCCCTGGGCGGGGCCATCGGCACGGGCCTGTTCTACGGCTCCGCGGAGTCGATCGGCCAGGCCGGCCCGGCGATCCTGCTGTGCTACATCGTGGGCGGCGCCATCATCTTCCTGGTGATGCGCGCGCTCGGTGAGATGAGCGTCGACACGCCCACCTCGGGTGCCTTCAGCTTCTATGCGTACAAGAACTGGAGCCCACGCGCCGGATTCATTTCGGGGTGGAACTACTGGTTCAATTACATTGCCGTTTCCATGGCCGAACTCACCGTGGTGGGAAAGTACATCCAATTCTGGTTACCCGGCGTTCCGCAATGGGTTACCGCCGCGGTCTGCCTGGTGGCAATCACGGCGATCAACCTGATCAGCGTGAAGGCCTACGGGGAAAGCGAATTCTGGTTCGCCATCGTCAAGGTGGTGGCCATTATCGCCATGATCGTGTTGGGCCTGGTGATCATCCTCACCGGCTTCGGCAATGGCGGCCATCCGATCGGATTCTCCAATCTGTGGAAGAACGGCGGCTTCTTCCCGATGGGCGTCACCGGAATGCTCATGGGCCTGGTGGTGGTGATGTTCAGCTTCGGCGGCGTCGAACTGATCGGCATCGCGGCCGGCGAGACCGACGACCCCAAGAAGACCATCCCCAAGGCCATCACGCAGGTGGTCTACCGCATCCTCATCTTCTACGTGGGTGCGGTGTTCGTGATGCTGTGCCTGTTCCCGTGGAACGAGCTGGGCACCTCCGAGAGCCCCTTCGTGGTGATCTTCCACAAGATCGGCATCGGCTCGGCGGCGACGATCCTCAACATCGTGGTGCTCACCGCCGCGATCTCGGCCTACAACTCGGGCCTGTACTCCAACGGACGCATGCTCTACAGCCTGGCCAGGCAGCGCAACGCCCCTGCCGTGCTGGGCAGGGTGAACCGCTTCGGCTCGCCCTATGTGGGCGTGCTGGTGTCGTCGTGCGTCACCGCCATTGCGGTGGTGCTCACCTATCTGTTCCCCGACACGGTATTCCTCTATGCGATTTCGATCGCCCTGATTGCCGGCATCATCAATTGGACGATGATCGTGATCACCGACATCAAGTTCCGTAAGCGCATCGGGCCCGAGGGCGTGCGGAAACTCGCCTTCAGGATGCCCGGCCATCCAGTTACCAGCTATGTGGTGATCGCCTTCCTGGCCATGGTGGTGGTGTTCATGGGATTCATGCCAAATTACCGTATTTCGTTGATTGTCGGGGCCGTCTGGCTGGCCGTGTTGTGGTTCTTCGACTGGTTGCTCACCCGGCGCCACGGGGTGCGCCATATTTCCGCCGAATGATCGCGCGGGACGCCGGGCGGCGCGGGTGGCACAGAGCGGGTGGCACAGTGGATACGACAAGGGATCACAACGAGAACGGCGTCGCAGCGCGTCCGCGGCGTAGCAAGGAGTGAGGCGTGGCGGATCACGCGAAGGTGTCCGATGGTGCCGATGAGCAGCACAGCCATTCCCATGGGGTGAGTGCCAACGCAGATCGTCGCTACCTGTGGGGTGCCCTCATCGCGCTGGCCCTGTTCATGCTCGGCGAGGTGGTGGTGGCCTTCATCACCGGTTCGCTGGCGCTGCTGTCCGACGCGGGTCACATGCTGTCCGACGTGGCGTCGATCGGCGTGGCGCTGTGGGCGATGACGCTCGCGGCGCGCCCGGCGCGGGGACGGTGGACCTATGGCTTCAAGCGGGCCGAGATCCTGGCGGCGCTCGCCAACGGCGTCACCCTGTTGGTGTTGGGACTCGTGCTGGCCGTGGAGGCCGTGCGGCGCCTGATCACCCCGCCGCAGGTACATGCCCCGCCGGTGATCGTGGTGGCGCTGGTGGGCATTGCGGTGAACTTCCTGGCCACCTGGCTGCTGGCCAGGGCCAACCGCACGAGCCTGAACGTACGCGGCGCCTATCAGCACATCCTCACCGACCTGTTCGGCTTCATCGGCACGCTGGTGGCTGGTCTGGTGATCCTGTTCACCGGGTGGACGCGCGCCGATGCACTCGCCTCGCTGGTGGTGGTGGCGCTCATGCTGCGGGCCGGCTGGCCGCTGGTGAAGGAGTCGGGCAGCATTCTGCTCGAGGCGGCGCCACCCGACATCGACCTCGACGAGGTACGCAAGCACTTGATGGACCTCGACCACGTGATCGATGTGCACGACCTGCACGTGTGGACGCTCACCGATGGCCTGCCCGCCGTGTCGGCCCATGTGGTCACCCGCGACGACTGCTTCATCGACGGTGACATGCCCGAATTGCTCGACGAACTGCAGGACTGCCTGCGCACGCACTTCGGCATCGAGCACTCGACCTTCCAGCTCGAGCCCGGGGCGCATGCCCAGCACGAGCCGGGTATGCATCACCACTAGTCGGGGGCGCCCCTGCCGGGTCGGTTCCGGCCGCACGGTGATCGTCGGCCGGCCCCGACGGCGGAATCGGGCCTTAAGTGGATGGTTTCGATGCGTCTAATCACCACAACCATCCACTTAGTGACGAACCGACCCGATAGGACGACGCCCGCACCCCAAAACCCCGCTCAGTGGGCACTTATGCGGTGTCATGTGCCGCACAGGTGTCCACTTAGGGGACAAGTGGCCGCCAATCCGACGACAGATGGGGAGGACCTGCCCGCCGACGTCGGTCCGATGTCGTCAGGCCTCGGGGATGTCGCGGCCGAATGCCTCGAGTGTGACTGATGCCGGGTCGGGTCCGCCGCGCACGCCGGTGTTGAGGGCGTCAATGCAGCTCGGACCACCGGCGATGGGGCCTGTGGGTTCCGGGGCGTAATCGGCATCGGACTGGCCGACGTGCGACAATCGACGGAACTTCCGCCCACGTGAGGATCTCCTGTGCTGAATGACCCCATTGCCTACGCCGACCAGCTGTTGGCGGCATCCGTCGTCGACCCCGACGGCACGCTCAACCTGCCGGTTGACCTCGAGAAGGTGGCCGGCCCCCTGGGTATCGAGGTGTTCGCCCGCGAGGACCTGACCGCCGACCAGTCGCCGCAGATCGGCGTGGCCGATAACAATCCGAATGCCGTGGCCATCTTCGTGTCGGCCCACGAGCCCCATCGCGATCAGACGCCCAAGATCGGTGGGGCGCTGGCCGCCCTGCTGCTGATGCCCGACGATCAGACGAAGACGATCGAGCAGCGCCTGTCGTTGCCGGTCAGCGACGAGCAGATCGCCTGGAGTCGCGCCTTCATCGGTGAGCTGCTGGTGCCGGCCGGGACTCTGCTCGACCAGTGGAACGCGACCTTCCCCGAGATGGACACCCCGGCCGATGCCGTGCACGCCGTGGCCGTGTCGTACGCGGTTTCGGACGCCTTCATGGCCGACCGCCTCACGACGCTGGGCCTGTTGCGCCCGCCGGCGCCTGCATCGGATGACGATCAGGCCTGACTCAATGACGCATGCCGGCTCGCCAGGGGTTGGACCCCCGGGAGGCTGCGCAGCGGGATGGGGCCCGGGGGATCCTTCGGCAGGCCGCCCAAACGGCACGCAGGAGAACTTGCCCACCCCCGGTCCCGCAGCCTGATTGCTGAATCCATTACGAGGATCGTGGTGAGTCCGGGAACAGGGCTCGCGGTATACGGAGATATCGG
This sequence comes from Propionibacterium freudenreichii subsp. freudenreichii, assembly GCF_000940845.1. Lineage (NCBI taxonomy): Bacteria > Bacillati > Actinomycetota > Actinomycetes > Propionibacteriales > Propionibacteriaceae > Propionibacterium > Propionibacterium freudenreichii. The sequence continues at coordinate 383,092 of NZ_CP010341.1, forward strand.
TCGGCCTGCCCGCGGGAAAGGTTTTGCCACCCGACGTGCGGATAATCCACTGATATGTGGGTGCGTGGCGTTGCCCCGGCCTGTTCTTGAGTGCATGCTGACAAGGGGAATGGCGGTGTGTAGGTGGCCCGTCCCGGGGGGCGGAATGACCTTCGTCCGGCGTGCCGGCGCCCGCCCACGAGTGCACTGTGCGCACCCTGAGAGTCCCCTCAGTGTTCTGCGCCGTGGCGCCCTATTCACGCGGATAATGGGCTCTTCACGAACGAGGGTGTAGCGCGGGTCTGAATCCGCCGGCTTCGAGCAGCGACCGAGCGATGTAGTGGCTGAGGTTGCGGAAGCCGAGGGCCGTGCCGCGGAGGTGTTCGAGTCGGCCGTTGATCGCTTCGGTGGGGCCGTTGCTGGTGCCGGGGCGGTCGAAGTAGCCGAGCACGTCCGAAGCGCGCTGTGTGAGGGTGCGGGCGAGTTTGCGGATCTCGACGAGCTGCTCCGGGACGCTGGCGCTGATCTTGTCGATCGTGTGCGCGAGGAAGAATCTGCCCAGGCCGCGGTCCTTGTCCCGGTAGGCGGTGATCATGTCTTGGTAGATGCCCCACGTCGCTTCGACCTCGACGTGCCTGTCGTCGGCGAACAGGGCATCTAGCCGCGCCTGCTGCTTGTCGGTGAGCAGACCGGCACCGGTGAGCAGGGTCCGTCTGGCCTGGTAGGGCGGATCGCCCTTCATGCCCCGCCGGCCGAAGACGTCGTGCTGTACCCGGCGTCGGCAGTTCTCCAGCGCGTCACCGGCGAGCCGGATCACGTGGAACGGATCCATGACCGGGGCCGCGTCGGGCAGTTCTTCGGCGGCGGCGGTCTTGAACCCGGTGAATCCGTCCATGGCGACCACCTCCACACGTGCTCATCGACCCCGACGACCTTCACCCCCTCGAAGCGGTGCTCCTCGTCGATCAGCACCCGCTTGCCCTCGGCCAGAACGGCGTCGTTGGCGGTGTCCCAGGCCACCGCGAGCCCCTCGGCGACCCGAGCCACGCTCAGGTGCTGGACCACGATCCCTTCCAGCGCCCACCGCAGAGCGCGCCGAGACAACTTGGCCCGGGGCTCGGCCGCGGCGGTGGTGTCCTGGCACCACACATACCCGCAGCCGCTGCAGCGGTAACGGCGCACGACGACCTCCAGCGTCGTGGGCCGCCAGCCCAGTGGTTCGTGGGCAAGCCGTCGGACCACGGTGTCACGTGGTCTCCCTTCGCAGCCGCAGCGCCGGCACCACTGGTCGGGCTCGACCACCTGGCAGGCCAATACGGCACGATCCGGCTCGAGTCGCTGCCCGGTGACAACGAGGCCGAGTTCGTCGAGGCGGCAGAAGGCAGTCAGGTCGGGGCTGGCGAACGCATCAGCGCGCCCGCCGACGGTAGCGTCGTGCACGTCGAGGTCTTGCGGGCTGAGTGTGTAGGAGCTCTCATCCTCGGGAGACCTCGACCTCTATCCGGCCACCGACGCGCCGGCCCGCCGCGCGACGTGCGCTACACCCTCATCTGGGAAGAGCCAGTTAACCAGTTCAAAGTTATTTCCTGTCACTTGTATTTTTGGGAATCGCTGATTTCCCTCAGTGCTTCCCCTGACTGCACGTCGGACTTAATCGTCCGAAGTGCAGTCACATAATAGCGTGTGCCGTCGACAGTTCATGGTCTCTACCCACCGCGCCCACCCCAAGATCTGGAGTTCGGCATCGTCCCGTTATGGCTACATATCGTGCTGTGGGAGGCCCGCAGCTCGGCTGACGCCAGCCGCCGGCACTGATTCTCACGAGTGATATGGGTCTCGTTTTGGCCGATTGGTGAATGTCATCCCTGATCTCTAGAGGAATCGTCACGGCTGTACTTGGCAAATGGATCGGTCGCGATCATGCTGCCGCCCTGACCGGCTCCTTCGTCGCTGTTGGAGCTGCTCTCGGCACCTGTATCCTGCTGGAGCGGGTCCTTCCGATGATGGTCAGGGAAACAAGAACCGTGCAGGGGATCGACATCTGGGGAACTGTCAACCGTTCGGTTTTCTCGTCGATGACTGCATTCCAGAGGGGACACTGGTGGCATGTCAGAGGACGACCGAGCTTCGGTGACACCAATCGATGCGGTCCGTCGACGTCGTCGCCGACGGGCCGGCGGATCTGCCGGGGACGCGCTGGAGCGGATTCTCAATGCCGGCATCGACCTGGCGCACGCCGAGCGGGCCGGATATCCGCTGGATGAGGCTGAGCTGATGGCCCTGGACCGCTGCGATGAGATCGGGGGAGTCCGGGGCATCGTGGCCGCCGAGTACGGCGACCCATATCCCCGGGATCCCCAGGCGCCTACCGATCCCGGAGATCCCCGCTGGGACTTCTGAGGCTCAGGACTTGGCGAGCTCGTTGCGCAGCACGTCTCGGATGACCGCCGAGACGCTCTTGTGCTCGCGGCGGGCCCGGGCGACCAGCGCGGCGTCGGTCTGCTCGTCGAGTCGGGTGGCACGTTTACGGGACTGACCGGAACCGGTGGCGTGGTCGGCCCCCACATTGGGTCTGCCGCGCAGGAACTGGCGGCCGGCCTGGCGTGCCTGGGCCCCGGTCAGCATGGGGGCCGAGTCGTCGGTCAACGGGGCCTGCGACTCGGCCCAGTCGGCCATCTGGTCCCAGTCAGGGGTGGTGGGCTTGGTCATCTGTGTGCTCCTTTCCGGGGGGTTCGGATCTGGTCGAGGAACTGTGGGCGGGCTTTCATGGCGTGGAAGATGATCAGGTCGTCGTCGGTGTGGACGGCCATCACCTCGATGATCCGTCCGGTGGTGTCGGGTCCCACGAACAGTGAGGGATCGGGCATGTCGGGCAGTCGAGAACGTTGGAAACTGGGTTTGGCGAGCAGGGCGTGCTCAATCGCCCAGATGGCGTCCTGCTCACTGACTCCGTGCCGGCCAGCACTGTGGGTGAACGTCACTGACAATATTGTACCCCAATAATGTTCGCGTGAGGTGCCCGGTGGCTGTTCTGGGCACTGCCGGGTGGGGAGACGGATGGTTCGGCCCTGGGCCTGTGGCGGGTGTGAGGTCGATACGCTGTGGCCCAGTCGGGGCGGAAGGGAAACGCTGGTGGCGACGGTCAGGACGATCCAGGATGTGATCGAGGAGTTCGGCTGCGAGCCGTCTGCGGTGGTGAGGGGGACTCGGTTTGAGGAGTTGATGGCTGGCTACTTCGCCGCCGACGCCACTCTGGCGGCGACCTATGACGAGGTGTTCCGGTGGCCCGAGTGGTCGCACAATGAGGGCACTCATGACACGGGGATCGATCTGGTGGCTCGCGAACGCGAGTCGGGACACTGGACGGCGATCCAGTGCAAGTTCTACGACCCGCGTCATCGGTTGCAGAAGGCCGACATCGACTCCTTCTTCACGGCCTCGGGGAAACGCTGGGACGGTGTCGCGTTCACCAACCGGATCATCATCTCCACCACGGATCGGTGGTCGCGGCATGCCGAGGATGCGCTGCGTAATCAGAGCGTGCCTGTCCAGCGGATCGGGATGGCCGATATTGCTGAGTCTCGTGTGGACTGGATGTTCCATTCCGATGACCCGTTGGGGTTCACTCCGCGCAAGGCTGTCCGGTTCGGGTTGCGGCCTCATCAGAGGGAGGCCATTGATGCGATCCAGGCTGGCTTCGAGTCTCATGATCGGGGTCAGTGGATCTCGGCGTGTGGGACGGGTAAGACGTTCACGTCGTTGAAGTTGGCCGAGCGGCGTTGCGCCGATAACGAGGGGCATTTGACGGTGTTGTTCCTGGCGCCGTCGATCTCGTTGGTCTCCCAGAGTCTGCGGGAGTGGCTGGCCCAGTCGCAGACCCCGATCCGCCCGTTCGTGGTGTGTTCGGACACCAAGGCCAGTCGTCAGGCCGAGGACATCACCGTTCACGACATCCCGCTGCCCACCACTGACCCGGACCGGCTGGTCGCCGAGATGGCTCGTGGTGGGCGGCGGGGCCGGCAGATGACGGTGGTCTTCTCGACCTACCAGTCCATCGACGTGGTGGCCCGGGCGCTCAAGCAGTCGGGGGCGGGCCCGTTCGATCTGGTTCTGTGTGATGAGGCCCATCGGACCACCGGTGTGACCCTGGCTGGTGACACGGGGGAGTCGGCGTTCATCAAGGTCCACGACAACGCCTATCTGCCGGCGGTCAAGCGGTTGTACATGACCGCGACCCCCAGGATTTATGGCACCGATGTGAAGAAGAAGGCCGATGACGCGGCCGCGGTGTTGACCTCGATGGACGACGAGGCGATGTTCGGGCCGGTGTTCCACCGCCTGGGCTTCGGGCAGGCTGTGGAGCGGGGCCTGCTGTCGGACTACAAGGTGATGATCCTGGCGGTCGCCAACGACGCCATCGACCCGGACATGCAGGCCTCCCTGGCCGGTGAGGGCCACGAGTTGAGCCTGGACGACGCGGCGAAGATCGTGGGGTGCTGGAACGGGCTGGCCAAACGCACCACCGACAACGACTTCGGCGACCATCCGACGCCCATGCAGCGGGCGGTGGCGTTCGCCGCCAACATCAAGGCCTCCAAGGCGTTCGCCGGGGCGCTGCCCCAGGTCGTCGACCAGGTCATCGGTGATGATGCGGCGTTGCAGGTCGACGCCCACCACGTCGACGGCACGATGAACGCGCTGACCCGAGGCGAGGAGCTGGCCTGGCTCAAGGCCCCGGTCCCGGAGGGGGAGTGCCGGATTCTGTCGAATGCCCGGTGCCTGGCCGAGGGTGTGGATGTGCCGGCGTTGGATGCGGTGTTGTTCCTGTCCCCGCGTAACTCGCTGGTCGACGTCGTACAGTCGGTGGGCCGGGTGATGCGCAAGGCCCCGGGCAAGGACTACGGGTATGTCATCTTGCCGGTGGCGATCGATGCCAGTGAGAAACCGGAGGTTGCGCTGCGCGACAACAAACGGTTCAAGGTCGTCTGGGACGTGCTGAACGCCCTGCGGGCCCACGATGACCGTTTCGAGGCGATGATCAACACCATCGACCTGGACCACAGCACCGGCGGCAAGGTCTCCATCGACGTGTTCTCCCCCCACGGTGGCCCCGCCGACGATGACAACCGGCTGGACGGCGCGCAGCCGGTGAACCCGTTCGCCGGCACCCAGCCGCTGCTGGTGGGGTCGGATCTGTGGCGTGAGGCGATCCTGGGCCGGATCGTGAAGAAGTGCGGCCAGCGGGAGTACTGGGAGTCGTGGGCCGATGACGTGGTGGCCATCCACGCCAACCAGGTCCGCCGCATCACCGGCATCATTGCCGCCGCCCGCCGTGACGGGGCGCCGGTCGCCGGCCAGTTCGACATGTTCCTTCAAGGCCTGCGGGCCAACCTCAACGAGTCGATCGACGCGGCTCAGGCCGTTGACATGATCTCCCAGCACCTGATCACCCGGCCCGTGTTCCAGGCGCTGTTCCCGGCGGGGTCGTTCGCCGAGCGCAACCCGGTCTCGATCACGATGGGACAGATGGCCACCGCCCTGGAAGGCTACGGACTGGCCGCAGAGACCGCAAGGTTGGACCGGTTCTACGACTCGGTGGGCCGCCGCGCCGCCCAGATCCGCACACCGGAGGGCCGCCAGAGTGTCATCCACCAGCTCTATGAGCAGTTCTTCCGCACAGCCTTCCCCGCGCAGTCGTCCTCGCTGGGGGTGGTGTACACCCCGGTGCCGATCGTCGACTTCATCCTGCGAGCCGCCGACCAGGTGTGCCGCGACCAGTTCGGCTACGGCATCACCGATCCCGGTGTCCACGTCCAGGACCCGTTCACCGGCACCGGGACGTTCATCGTGCGGCTGTTGCAGTCGGGCATCATCAAACCGGCGGACCTGGCTCGCAAGTACACCGGGGAGTTGTGGGCCAATGAGTACATGCTGCTGGCCTACTACATCGCCGCAGTCAACATCGAGACGACCTACCAGGCCCTCGTCGCCGCCCAGCACCCGGACCGGGCGGTGGACTATGTGCCGTTCCCCGGTGTCACGTTGACCGACACATTCCAGATCACCGAGAAGGGCGACCGGGTCGACACGAGCCTCATCCCGGTCAACAACCAGCGGATCGAGGCCCAGCTGGCCGCCCCGATCAAAATCATCGTGGGCAACCCGCCCTACCGCGCCGGCCAGGACTCGGCCAACGACAACAACGCCAACCTGTCCTACCCGACCCTCGACGCCCGGATCGCCGCCACGTATGCGGCCCAGTCCACCGCGACGAACAAGAACAGCCTCTACGACTCCTACATCCGGGCATTCCGGTGGGCCACCGACCGTCTCGGGGACCAGGGGGTTGTCGCATTCGTGACCAACAACGGCTGGCTGGACGGCAACACCGCCGACGGAATCCGCAAGACCTTCCAGACAGAGTTCTCCGACATCTGGATCTACAACCTCCGAGGCAACGCCAGGACAGCAGGCGACGCCAGAAAACGCGAGGGGGGCGGCGTGTTCAACTCGGGCTCACGAGCCGGTGTCGCAGTCCTGGTCGCCGCCAAGAACCCCCACCAGACCGGCTGTCACATCCACTACCACCAGGTGCCGGACTACCAGTCACGTGAGGACAAACTCGACGACATCACCGACGCCACCTTGACCACCACCGGCTGGACCACCATCACACCCAACACGGACGGGGACTGGCTCAACCAACGCAACCCCGCCTTCCAATCCTTCACGCCGATCGCCGACGAACCAGGAGCCATGTTCACCAGCCACTCAGCCGGCGTGCAGACCAACCGTGATGCGTGGTGCTACAACTTCAGCCACCAGGCCGTCTGAAGCGCCCTGAGTTTGTTGGAGACTCCTGACCTTGGAAACGAGGATGGGGTTATGCCGAAGGAACTGGCGAATGGGAAGCCGACGACGCGTCGCTACTCGGTCGAGGAGAAGGCCGCCGCGGTGCGGATGGTGAGGACGCTGCGCGCGGAGCTGGGCGTCACGCAGGGGACGGTGCAGCGGGTCGCGACGCAGCTCGGTTACGGGGTCGAGTCCGTGCGGATGTGGGTCAAGCAGGCCGACGTCGACGACGGTGTCGTCCCCGGTGTGAGCTCGGCGGAGGAGCAGCGGGTGAAAGAGCTCGAGCAAGAGAATCGGGAGCTGCGCCGGGCCAACGAGGTGCTGAAACGGGCGGCGTCTTTCTTCGGGGCGGAGCTCGACCGCCACTACCGGAAGTAGTCGCGTTCATCGACGCGAACAAGGACGACGTCGTGGACGGTCGCCGGCTCGGAGTCGAGCTCATCTGCAGACTGTTGCAGGTGGCTCCGAGCAGCTACTACGCCGCCAAGACCCGTGCGCCCTCTGCCCGTGCGCTGCGTGACGAGGAACTGATCCCGCAGCTGGTCGAGATCTGGGAGGCCAACTACCGCGTCTACGGGGTCCGCAAGCTCTGGAAGGCTGCCCGGCGTGGGGGCATCATGATCGGCCGCGACCAGACTGCGAGGCTGATGCGCGCCGCAGGGATCGAAGGTGCGAGGCGGTCGAAGCGGGTGAAGACCACGCGGCCGGACCCGGCGTCGTCGCGGCACCCGGACCTGGTCAAGCGGGAGTTCACCGCGACGGCACCGAACCGGCTCTGGGTGACCGATCTGACATTCGTGCCCACCTGGGCTGGCGTCGCCTACGTCTGCTTCATCATCGACGCGTTCTCCCGGATGATCGTGGGGTGGCGGGTCGCGTCACATATGCGCACCGAGATGGTCCTCGACGCGATCGAGATGGCGCGCTGGTCCCGAGGCGCCCACCATGAGGATCTGCGGTGTCACAGCGACGCGGGCTGTCAATTCACATCGATTCGCTACGGCGAACGCCTCGCAGAGATCGGTGCGACACCCTCGATCGGGACCGTCGGCGATTCGTATGACAACGCCCTGGCCGAGACGGTGAACGGCTACTACAAGGCCGAGTTGGTTCGCGGGCCCACCCGCTCGGGACCGTGGAAGACGGTCGAGGATCTCGAGCTCGCGACGCTCGGCTGGGTGCCCTGGCACAACACGCAGCGCCTCCACGGATACCTCGGAGACGTCCCACCCGCCGAGTTCGAGAACGTGTTCTATGCTGTCCCCAACGACAGCAATCTGCTGATCGGAATCAAATAGCGCGAGTCTCCATCAGACCCAGGGCGCTTCAGTCGAGGCCAACATGACCCGCATGATCGACTACTACAATCAACAGGCTTCAACCTGCGACGGAGAAGAGCAAAACCTCGACCGTGATCCCACCAAGATCAGCTGGTCATCCAGTCTCGTTCCCCGTGCCCTCCGCGGAGAATTGAGAGAGTTCCGAAAAGACTCAATACGAACGGGCCTCTACAGGCCGTTCTCAAAGCAAGCAGTCTACTTTGACTCCGTCTTCAATCATCGCCCCGGCAAGAGCGCTGCATACTTCCCCACCCCCGCACACGACAACATCGGCTTCTATCTTGTGGGAGTGGGTTCCGCGGTCCCGTTCAGTGCGGTCGCGATTGACTGCCTCCCGGATCTCCATGTGACGGGGGCCGGAAGCGGCGGCCAGTTCTTCCCTCGCTGGACCTATGAGCGGGCCGATAGCGGCGACCAGGACGTCCTGCCTGCCCCCGACGAGACCGTCGACGAGTGGGGCTACCGGCGCGTCGACAACATCACCGACCAAGCGCTCAAGGCTTATCGCGACGCGTTCGGCGCGCAGGTGTCCAAGGATGACATCTTCTACTACGTCTACGCCGTCCTCCACTCGCCGCAGTACCGCACGGCGTTCGCCGCAGACCTCAAGCGCATGCTGCCCCGGATCCCGCTGGCCGCCTCCCGAGACGACTTCGAGCGGTTCGTCGATGCCGGGACCAGGCTGATTGATCTGCACGTCAACTATGAGTCGGTGGACCCGTACCCGCTGGTCGAACACCACACCGAAGGCGTGCCGGAAGGTGTGCTGTACAGGGTGGAGAAGATGCGGTGGAAGGACAAGACCGCCAAGAAGACCCTCATCTACAACGCTCACGTCACCCTCGACGACATCCCTGTCGTCGCCAGTGAGTACATGCTCGGCTCCAGATCGGCGCTGGAGTGGATCATCGACCGTTACAGGGTCAAGACGGACAAGGCCTCCGGCATCCTCAACGACCCCAACCAGTGGGCCACCGAGCACGACGATCCTCGCTACATCCTCGACCTGGTCAAACGCGTCACCCGAGTCTCCGTCGACACCATGGCGGTCGTTGAAACTCTGCCGGGGCTCCCGTTGTGACCGATCCCGAACCCCTGGATCCGTGGACTCGGATCGACGTGTCGGGGTGGAAGGTGAACCTTGTTGAGCCGGCCGGGTCGACCGCCGGCATGTGGCTGATCAGACCGGGCACCACACAGCACTGGTTGTGCAAGCTGACTACGACTCCGGCCACAGGTGTGGAGCAGGGCGAGGACTGGGCGGAGGTGGTGTCCACCCAAGTGGCACGGGCACTGTCTGTGCCCTGCGCTCAAACCTGTCTGTGCACCCAGGACGGCCAACGAGGATCGCTGTCACTGTCGGTGAGGCCCTTCGGCTATGACTTAGTCGAAGGAAAAGTCTTGCTCCAAACTGAGAATGTTCCCGGCTACGTGCCGTATGAGGTGGGCGGCCATGCAGCTGATCCTCAGCGGCCCGGCGTCGAGCGGCCCGGCCACACTTTGGAGAACATCCGGAGAGTCCTGGACCAAGTAGAGCCCCCCGATGGATGGATGGGGCCTTCCACGGCGACTGGGTTTGACGTGTTCGTGGGGTACTTGGTGCTCGACGCCCTCGTGGCCAACCGTGACAGGCACGAGGAGAACTGGGCGGTCCTACGGGCTCAGACGAACGATGTCGCTGACCGAGTGTCTCCCTCCTACGATCATGGTGGGACCCTGGGATATCAGCTGTCCGAAGCCGCCCGCCTCAGCTGTCTCGACACGCAGGATGGCGTGGCTCGTTGGGCGAAACGCGGTACCGCCTGGCGGTTCGAACATCGACGACCTGCGCCCACTCTTGTCGAGGTTGCCGTACGGGGACTGGAGATGTGTCGGCCGGCCACTGCCGTGTGGTGGCGGTCTCGCCTGCACGACCTTGACCTCAGTGCCGTGGTTGAGCGGGTATCGTCAGGGGTTCCGGGAATGTCTGAGCTGGCCGGTAGGTTCATCACTGAACTGCTCAATATGAACGTCAGGAGGTTGCGGGATGCCTTACACATCAGTGCTTGAGCGTGCCAGTGCCGATACCGCCACCCGTGTCGTGGACCTGCTGGTGTTGTGGCAGCGCCCCGACACCAGGCAGATCGTGCCGATTGGACGGTTCGGCTTTAACGGCGTCGAGTACACGTTCTCCTATACCCGCACTGCCACCGAGCTCAGCAGCTTCCGGCCGCTTCCGGGTCTTGGCGGCTTGTTCGATCGCTACCAGTCGACCACGATGCCTGCGGTATTCAGTCAACGTGTTATGTCCGATCAGCGGCCCGACTACAGCAGCTATCTTCACAGCCTGGGACTGGAACGGGCCACCCCGTGGGAACAGATCGTGTACTCGGGTGGTCCCCGGGCTGGGGACACGTTGCAGTTCATGCAGATGCCGGTGGTGTCTGAGGGGACGGCGACAGCTCAGTTCCTGGTGAACGGGATCTCGCACATTCCCGATGGACTACTGCGCCTCGACGATCGGACGGTTCAGGTCACCAGGCCGCAACTGGATGGCGCTCTTGCCGGGGTGCAGAAGTTCCAGAGTGTCCGCCTCGCCAGAGAGATCGACAACCCCGAAGATCCCCACGCGGTACTTGTCATGGATGGGACTGTCCCGCTGGGATGGGTGCCCCGTGTTCTCTCCCAAGGTGTGCGCCAGCTCATGGACGCAGGTTTGGCAGAAGCTGTGGTGGACAATCTGGGTTCTGTAGGTGCATCGGACCACGAGCGCCTGACGTTGACCATCAGGACCTCAGCCCCAGAAGGATTCAGTTTCGATCCTGACGGGCGGTGGGATCCCGCCTTCCGCGGGTGAGTAGCGTCGGTGCTCCGGAGATTGCTCACCAATGGCCACCTCGACTGCCTCGTCGACCGCACCTTCGGCGCCACCAAGAAGCATGCCTGCAACCATGACGGGGAAGCATTGCTGTACAAGCGGTACTCGTCCAGGACGGGTCTGGGGCCACTCGCATGACATGGGGAATTGCCGCTGACATTGCGACAACATTCGGCGTGTTCGTGGCACTCGTCGGCGTGATCGTGTCGGCCTTCCTCGGTGTGCGTTCCGAGAGAGCCAGCGCGAGCCGCTCGGAAGCGGCCGCCAGACTGAGCGACGAGAACGCTCGGTTGACGATAGCCGCTCTCGAAAAGATCGCAGCACATCAGCCAGGCCATGAGCCACTGCAAGTGGCCACGAAGGTCGCTTGGGCCATGACCCACTACAAGGGCGACACCTACCAGTTGCAGAACATTGGAGACAAGACCGCATACGAGGTGGAGATAGACCCTGCCCGCGACGCGAACATGATATTCCGTAAGCCAGCTGTGGCCGATCTAAACCCAGAAGATGCACTTACCTTCTTGGCTGCCAAGACGATGGCTACGTTAGATAGCACGATCACGGTCGCATGGACTGAAGAGGGAGACAACACTCCGCACGAGTGGCGCTACCCCCTGCCTCCTCGTCCGCCACGTTAGGCCTGGAGCGACGTGCAGTCACTGGAAGGTAGCTCGCGAGTTGGCCAGTCCTACCGCAAGCATGAGGTCATTTCAAGCAACTAGAAAATTGGCGTTGGGTGAATCTGAATCATTTCAGTGACCTGAGCGCTTCGTCAGCTCGATACAAGTAGTAGAAGTCATGGGATGCAAGATCCTTTCTGGCTCTCGCTCTTTCCTTTGTCACGCTTCTGGCCATTATCCCTACAGTTGCCAACGCGCCGATTCCTGTCGCGATAGCTCCGTTAATGTCTGTCTTATCAGCAATCAGCATACCGATCGTTAAAGGCGCCCAAGTGCCATTCGCCAGACTTTTTATGTCACCATCGACAGCCTGAATCATTTCACGAACAAGTCCATGGTCTGCCATAGCGGACCTAATCTCTTGAATTTCTGGCTCGACACGCGTTCTCCAAGCTGCAAGAATATCGGCCTGAACGTCAGCATCGAAGGGACTGGTAGTCATCTCCTCTCTCAGGGCCGCCACATCAGCGCGATATTGAGACAACGGTTCATCAAGATCGCTTCGAAGATCCATGATCTCGTCCATTGGGGCTGTGGTGAAAGCTGGGAGGCAAGAAATGAATCCAGTCCCTAGAGTGGCTTCCTTGGCATTATTAAGTACTCGTGTTGAAGGTGTGATGAGTCCCTCATTCTGCATCGCCGTCACGAGGGGAGACGCGGTCGGATCGAGAAGAATCAGCTTGTACTGATCGTTGAGGGTCTTCGTGAGTTCATCGAGGAACTGATCGAGCAGATCGTTGGAATTGATCGCGCTTGATATGCGAGGATTGAAAGTTACTGTGCGGCTTGATATTACACCGTTTAGCTCTTCGACCCCTGACGTAACACGTAGTTGATGGAGATCACTCAACATTTTGTCCATCTCGGGTCCATGTATAGACTCATGGATCTGAGTAAGCTGGTGATCGATCTCATTTCCTTGAGGGGAATCGTTCAAGATCTCTTTACGATCCTCTGGGTTCATATGTAACAGTGTTAGGGCCACTCGCAGTAAATGTATATCCATGTTGTTCTGCTTCAGAATATCTGGTCCTGCTAGCTGTAGCAGTGTCTCATCGTCAAGAGACTGAAGAAACAGCCCTGGGTCTTCAGCGATACCCTCCGCGGTACTTCGTGTCTGGTTGATTATTTCGGTCATGGGGCTTAACAGTTCGACATCGTCGGCATATAGTATGGATGCTTTTATAAGGTTATTTACGTGTCGAAGTTCGGGTTGCTCTGAGGTTCCTACGCCTGTGGAGACGACAGTCAGATGAGTTGGATGCACTGTCTTGGCGGTGCGTCTTCTGCTTCTGTTTGGTGTGCGATTGTGCTTGGTCACGAGACTCCTCGTCGGTGGTCGGTCTGCTGTTGGTCCGGGAAAGAGCTTCAGTGTTGGTAGCGGCCTTGGCCGGACAGGGCGGTGTAGAGGGTCTGCCGCGACACTCCGAGATCCCGGGCGACCCTGGATTTGGTCACCCCGTTGGCGATGCGCCGGCGGGCGGTGTCGATCTGGTCGGCCGACAGTTTCGGGGTCCGGTTGTAGACGCCGCGGGCTTTGGCCAGGGCGATGCCCTCGGCCTGGCGTTCTTTGATGGTGGCTCGTTCCAGTTGAGCTACAGCGCCCAGGATGGTGAGCATGAACTCACCCTGGGGGGAGTCGGTGTTCAGGGCGGGCTGGTCGATGAACTGGATCTGGACGTCCTTGTCCTTGAGCTGGTTGACCAGGGCGAGGAGGTCGGTGGTGGAGCGGGCGAGCCGGTCGGGCGACTTCACCTTCACCACATCACCGGAGCGCACGTAGCCGAGCATGGCCTGCAGCTGAGGCCGGTCGGTGGTCCTGGCCGAGATCTTCTCGGCGAAGAGCCGATCAACCTGGCCGATGGCCTCCAACTGGCGTGCCGGGTTCTGGTCAGTGGTCGAGACCCTGACGTAGCCGACAGTCTGCCCGTCATGTCCACTCATGCTTAAACTCTACGACAGAGCTGTCCATCATGTCTCAAAGCGGCATGGTTGGACACGGTTTCCCGTGGGGCGGGGGAGTGTCTGGTGGGGTATACCCCGGTGGGCGGATCAGCTGCTCAGTGCGATTCGGACTCCTGGCTCGGTCAGGACATCACAAATCGACCAGGACTCCCAGGCGATCCAGATGCGGGGCGGGGGCGGGGTAGCCCTGGGCTGGACGTGGCGCACCGGCCCTGCACAGTGGTGGCCATGGTCACATACGCACGCTCGTCTGTGACCATGGCCACCACCATCTGCTAGGCCGCTGTGCCGTCCTCGGTGGTGTCATCGACGCGCTCGTCGACGAACCGCTCGAATGCGGCTATGAGGTCTTGCTCATCGTCGAAGGCATGGAGTGTCTTGGCGACGTTCGCCTGTCGGACGGGTTTCAGCTCGGCCCTCCTCTGGAGGACGTCCTTGGGTGTCTTCAGCCATTTGCCGTCGGAGGTGAGCACGGCCTGCGTGAACTGAACGTAGGAGAGCACGGTGGTCTCGTAGTAGCGGCGAGCTGACATGAGGAGATTCCGTCGGGCCCATCCCTTGGGGACCAGGAGGAGCGGGCGGTCGTTTGCGACGGGCAACCGACCACGAGCTGTTGTCCATCGCATGGCGTGCCGATCCCAAACCGGTCGTTCGACGGACTCGGTGTGGTGAGAGCCAGCCGTGAACTGCGGGTAGATGTCGAGCATCGCTGCGGTGAACTGCATGAGCGGGTCGAAAACGATCCGGGTAGTGATGTCGGAAGTGATGTCTCGGTCGATGCCTTCAACGAACATCGGAAGTTCTTCAAGATGACGCAGCACACCGATTCGAACCAGTGCTTCAACGTTTCCAAGAAGTGTGTCCCAGATCAAGGTGCCGACCTGGTCTGCACCGCCGTGGCCGTGTGTACCGGTTCTTGTCATGCCGAGGCACGTCTCGCTTGGCTCATGGAAGTGCTGGAGCAAATCCAGGCCGTGTCTATGTGTATCCTCACCTCCGTCCAGGATGCAGCGCGTCACCTCCGAGAAGAACGTGTCCATGTCTGTGGCGGCCATCTGCGCGTATGGTTCCGGACCTCCTGAGATGCGGATGGCATGAGGGTCGAGGAACAGGAGGTTGTCTCCCGTCACATCGACGTCGAGGAATGGGACCGGACCGGGGATCCCGTAGTAGGTACTGATGTTTGACAAGGCGTGTTGCCTCCTGGGTTGTTGCCCAAGGGGGAAGCAGTGGCTTGTGCCACAGGAAACTCCGCTACGCTGGTGAAGACTCACAAGTCATCATCTGCGCCCCTTGGGCCAGAGGCGGCCCGGGACTGTTCGAGCAGTCCCGGGCCGTCACATTCTTATGGGGTCGGCGATCCCTCCTTCGAGGATGCCGCCGGTTTCCTGTTGCCGTGGACCTCGGCGCTGTCGCCGTTGAGGTCGATGCACAAGATCCCGTCCTTCAGCGTGGGACGCCACCGTCGACTCACGCTCGTGTCGATCCCGTAGTACTGAGTGAACGCCGAGGCCGACAAAAGCGTGAGCCCCGTCCTGCTCTTGGGCTGAGTGCGGATCTGGTAGGCGTTCGGTGAGGCCGTTGCCGGCCGGATGCCGATGATGTTGTTCTCCCTGTCGAAGAGGAGCTCCACGGTTTCGGCGTTGTCGATCAACTTGTGGGCAGCACCGTTGAAGGAGAAGATCCCTCGCTTCTGGATCGTCACGCTCGGCTCCTTGCCCAGCGGAGCGACGCGCTTGTTGAAGACCTCGAATGCCATATCCACCTCCCAGATAGTTTAAACAAGAGTGTACCTAAGAAACGTTCGATCCCAAAGGATCGGACGTTGCCATCTCATCGCGTGAGCTCTTCACGTTGTCCACCGATGTGGGAATCGGCCGATTCGATCGTGCGGCAACGCGTGATTCGACTGCTTGCATCGCAGCACGGACACAATGAAACAGGGTGAATGCTCCTATCATCGCCGCGGCGTCCGCAGGAGGGGTGTCGTGCCGAACCATCCCGGGGATGTGTACGGTCGAGCCATGTCGTTCGGTCGGGGTGAGTGGGTCTTCGTGGATGAGTCGAAGGCCCACGGCTCTTCACGAACGAGGGTGTAGCGCGGGTCTGAATCCGCCGGCTTCGAGCAGCGACCGAGCGATGTAGTGGCTGAGGTTGCGGAAGCCGAGGGCCGTGCCGCGGAGGTGTTCGAGTCGGCCGTTGATCGCTTCGGTGGGGCCGTTGCTGGTGCCGGGGCGGTCGAAGTAGCCGAGCACGTCCGAAGCGCGCTGTGTGAGGGTGCGGGCGAGTTTGCGGATCTCGACGAGCTGCTCCGGGACGCTGGCGCTGATCTTGTCGATCGTGTGCGCGAGGAAGAATCTGCCCAGGCCGCGGTCCTTGTCCCGGTAGGCGGTGATCATGTCTTGGTAGATGCCCCACGTCGCTTCGACCTCGACGTGCCTGTCGTCGACGAACAGGGCATCTAGCCGCGCCTGCTGCTTGTCGGTGAGCAGACCGGCACCGGTGAGCAGGGTCCGTCTGGCCTGGTAGGGCGGATCGCCCTTCATGCCCCGCCGGCCGAAGACGTCGTGCTGTACCCGGCGTCGGCAGTTCTCCAGCGCGTCACCGGCGAGCCGGATCACGTGGAACGGATCCATGACCGGGGCCGCGTCGGGCAGTTCTTCGGCGGCGGCGGTCTTGAACCCGGTGAATCCGTCCATGGCGACGACCTCGATCCCCTCTCGCCAGGGCTTCGGTCTGGCGGCGAGCCAGGTCTTGAACACGGCTTTCGAGCGTCCGGCGACCATGTCCAGCAGCCGTGCCGGGCCGGTCTTGTCGCGCACCGGGGTCAGGTCGATGATCACGGTCACGTACGTGTCGCCGTGGCGGGTGTGTCGCCACACGTGCTCGTCGACGCCGATCGTGGTCACGCCCTCGAACCGCGCCGGGTCATCGATCAGCCGCCGGCGGCCCTCGGCGAGGATCGCGTCGTTCGCGGCGGACCAGGACACCCCCAGCCCTGCCGCGACACGCGTGACCGAGAGATGATCGAGGACCAAGCCCGCCAGCCCCCACGCCAACCCACCGCGGGAGATCTTCGCCCGTACCGGCGCGGCGGCCGTGGTGTCCTGCCGCCAGACCCGCCCACACCCGCAGCATTTGTAGCGCCGGACCCGGATCAGCAGGGTCGTGGGCCGATGCCCGAACGGCTCATGCGCGAGCCGACGGATCACCGTGTCGCGCGGGGCGCCCTCGCATCCACACTCGCGGCACCACCGGTCCGGCTCCACGACACGGCACTCGATCACCGCCCGATCCGGGTCCAGACGCTGCCCGACAGCCTCCAGGCCGAGCTCGTCGAGACCGCAGAACGTGGTCAGGCAAGGTGTAGTGAAAGTAGGGTGTGACACGTCGAGGTCTTCCGGCAGATGGCGAGTGTGAGAACTTCCATCCTCAGGGAGACCTCGACCCCTACCCGGCCACCGACACGCTCAACCCGCTACACCCTCGTTCGTGAAGAGCCCGTTTGGTGGCTCATCCCAATCGGGGGTGTAGGAGTTGGGGTCTGAAGCCGCCGGTCTCGAGCAGGCTTCGGGCGATGTAGTTGGTCAGGTTGCGGAACCCGAGTGCGGAGCCGCGCAGGTGTTCGAGCCGTCCGTTGAGCGCCTCGGTCGGCCCGTTGCTGGTGCCGGGTCGTTCGAAGTAGGCGAGCACGTCAGCGGCTCGCTTCTTCAGGGTCCGGCCCAGGGTGGTGAGCTCGGTGAGCACCTTGGGGACGCCGGCGCTGAGGTCGGTGATCAGCTTCTCCATGAGCTCGCGGCCACGTTGCCGGTCCTCGTGGCGATAGGCGGCGATCATGCGCTGGTAGACACCCCAGGTCGCCTCGACCTCGACGTGAGCGTCATCAACGAACAGCGCGCGTAGCCTGTCGCTCTGCTTGTCGGTGAGCAGGTCCGCGCCGGTGTGCAGCGTGCGCCGCGACTTGTAGAGCGGGTCGTCCCTGAACCCACGGTGCCCGTGGATCGCGAGTTGGACCCGGCGCCGGCACCTGTCGAGGGCGTCACCGGCCAGGCGCACGACGTGGAAGGGATCCATCACCGTGACCGCGTCCGGGATCTCCTCTGCAGCGGCGGTCTTGAACCCGGTGAAGCCGTCCATCGCGACCACCTCGACCGCGTCACGGAAGGCGTCGTCGCGGTCGGCGAGCCAGGTCTTGAACGCCGCCTTCGACCGGCCCTCGACCATGTCCAGCAGCCTTGCTGGGCCGGCGCCATCGCGGACCGGGGTGAGGTCGATGATCACGGTGACGTACTTGTCGCCACGCCTGGTGTGGCGCCAGACGTGCTCATCGACGCCAATGACCTTCACGCCCTCAAACCGCGTGGGGTCGTTGATCAGCAGCCGCTTGCCTTCAGCCAGGACCGCGTTGTTGGCGGTGTCCCACGCGACCCCGAGTCCCTCGGCGACACGGGCGACGGTGAGGTGTGCGACCACGATCCCTTCCAGCGCCCACCGCAGCCCGGTGCGCGAGAGCTTCGCGCGTGGCTCCGCCGCGGCGCTGGTGTCTTGGCGCCACACGTGTCCGCAGTCGGCACAGCGGTAGCGGCGCACTACAACTTCCAGCACGGTCGGTCGCCAGCCCAGCGGCTCGTGGGCCAACCGCCGGATCACGGTGTCACGAGCAGCGCCTTCGCTGCCGCACCGTCGGCACCACTGATCTGGTTCCACCACGCGGCACGCGAGGACCGCACGATCCGGTTCAAGTCGTTGTCCGGTCACGCTCAGACCGAGGCCGTCGAGTCGAGCGAAGGCGGTCAGGTCAGGGCGGCCGAAGCCGGCCGGCGGGGTAGCGTCGGACACGTCGAGGTCTTTCGGATGGATGGCGTAGGAACCTCCATCGTCGGGAGACCTCGACGTCTATCTGCGGACCGACGCGCCCGGCCGACCTACACCCTCATCTGAGAAGACCCCGTTTGGTAGCCACATCGTGAAAGTGGTAAAAGCCATGGTCAGGAGTGTGAGGACTCTCATTTTGTCCATTGTGGTGCCTTTCAAAAGCGTCCCGGGTCGGGTGTCATTCTGAATGGCTGCCGTGGCTCCGGGTGTCGTGTGCCACGACGCTAGGGGCGGCCACTGACAGTTCTTGTGCCTGTGGTGGGCGCAAGTGCCGGGCAAGCGGGCGATCCCCAACCTCCCCGCGCCGCTGTCGTCGGGCGATTTCGACCTACCGGGAACCTTGTTGGCCAGAAACTGTCAGTGGGGCCTGCTTCACTGAGGCCATGCAGGGTGCCCGCATGTGTGGCGATGAGTCACTGCAGTGCGCACCGTCAAGGGGATCCCGACTTTGCGATCCACCTCGGCCTCCAATTCGCCTTGCTGGACGAGATCAGGATTCCGGAACCCCTTCTGGAGGCGACTGGGGTCCTGCTGGACGATCCCGCCTTCGACCCTGACCTGCGCCCCGAGGCCATGGCATGGTGTGCTCAGCTCCGTTCGGGTGACGCAGCCGATCGCAACCTCCACTGATCAGGTCGCGGCGGCCCGTGCCGCCAGGTACAGGCCCTGGGGCATGGGCCGGCGAAGGCGCCATGTGATGCTGATCGGCTTGGAACCGCTGTAACTCACCAGATCGACCAGGCCCAGGAATGTGTACGGCGCTCCCTTGCCGAGGTCGTCGTTGCCGCGCTGGCGCACGAACAGTGCAAGGTCAAAGCTCTGGGCATGCTCGCCAAGCAGGCGTCGGCCGCTTGAACTGCCCGGGGTGGTTGCCGATTGCGACTGCCAGTGGAACAGCGTGTCGTTGATTGCGTAGTCCGCATACATGGTGCTGTCGGTGAAGGTATCCGAGTCCTTCTCCAACTGCACGCTCAATGCGCCGATTCCGGTCGACTCAACCCAGACGACCCCCTCGCGGACATCCCCGGGCATCCGCGCGTCACCATCGGCCCGGCCCACGCCGATCGCCGCCAGCAACTCCTCGCGTCGGTAGGTGCCGTGCACCACCAACGGGGTGCCGGCCAGGTTTCCCCCGGGCCTTTCGAACACGGCGCGAGATGCGTCGACCGAGGATTCCATGACTTCCCGCAGCTCATCGGAGAACCAGCCATGAGCCCGCAACACGTCGAGGCCGTCGCGGATGCTGCCAATGAGCTGGTCGTCCTGATCGCGGCCCTTGGGCCACACCGAATAGAACAGCATCTCCGCGGCGATGCGCTGCATGGGCCCCAGGTTGTCCCATTGTGGGCCCTGCGGTGAGCTCAGGGCCACATATGCCTGGGCGCGCGCCGGATCGTCGACATGGGCGAAATTGCGCACCCGACCACGCAGATAGGCCCCGGTGGGGCTGACGTCGATGGTCGTTGCGAGCCCCGCCCGATGCCGGATGAAGGTCATCTCCACCGGCTCGCCGCGGAACTTGGACCGGCCAAAGATGGATCCGAGGGTCAGTCCGGACTCGGCAAGGAACCGACGCAGCGAATACTCCGTCGGGCTGGCGGAGCGGCGGGCGTAGTCCGCGAACTCATTCACCAGGCGCAGCGTGGTGGTGGCCAGCTGCCTCTTCACATTCTTCAGGACTTCCTTCTGCGACATCTTGTCGAACTGGATCTCGCAGCCCGCCGGCAGCTCGCTGAACCCCTTCTCCACAGAGTCGACCAGCTGCTTGCGTCCCTGGCCGGTCAAGGCCCGCAGGCGGGGTTCGAAGCTGAAGTCCTCGCGCTGGTGTCCCACGAAGTCCAACACGGTGAGCACCGACTTTCCCGGTGCCCGACGCAGACCGCGTCCCAGCTGTTGCAGGAAAATCGTGGCCGATTGGGTCGGACGCAGCATGATCACCGTGTCGATCGACGGGATGTCGATGCCCTCGTTGAACAGGTCCACGGTGCACAAGCAGGCCAGCCTGCCCTCCCGCAGATCGCGGATGGCCGCCTCGCGGATTTCCCGAGACGACTGCCCCGACAATGCAACCGATGGCACGCCGGCCTGGCTCAACACATCCGCCATGTAGTGCGCGTGCTCCACGCTCACGCAGAAGGCGAGCGCCTTCATGCGCGTGGGATCCAGGATGCGGTGGCGCATCGCCGCCAGCACGAGCCGGGAGCGGCCGTCATTGTCCGTGTAGAGCCGTGACAACTCACCGGCCTGGTATTCGCCGCCGCTGGCCTTGACGCCGCGCAGGTCGGTGTCGTCCCACTGCACGAAGTAATGGAATGGCGCCAGCAGGTCGCCGTCGAGGGCGTCCCACAGGCGCAATTCCGAGGCGATCCGATCACCGAAGAAGGAGGCGACATTGACGCCGTCAGCGCGTTCGGGGGTTGCCGTCAGACCCAGGAGCTCGCGGGGCTGGAAATGGTCAAGGATGCGGCGATATGTTGCCGCCTCGGCGTGGTGGAATTCGTCGATCACCATCACGTCGAAGGCGGTGGGATCAAGCGCGTCGAGGTTCATGCGGCTCAGGGATTGCACGGACGCGAAGACGTGGCGATGCTCGGTCGGGTGTTCGCCGCCGACCAGGAGTTCGCCGAAGTTGGCGTCGTTGAGCACGTGGGCGTAGGTACTGCGGGCCTGCTCCAGGATTTCCTTGCGGTGGGCCACGAACAGCAGCGAGAGCGAGCCGGGCTTGTCGCCGCACAGCCGCAGGTAGTCCAGCGCGGCCAGCACCGTCTTGCCCGTGCCTGTGGCGGCGACCACCAGGTTGCGGTGGAAGTCCTGCTGGCGCTCGTGGGCAAGGTCGTCGAGCATGATCCGCTGGTGGGGCTGCGGCTGGATGTCGAGGAACGCGGCATCAAAGTGCCGGCCCGGTTGGGTAACGGCCTGCTTGAGGCTGGTGGCCAGCCGCTCGTCGTCGCGCCCGGGTAGGTAGGGCTCGAATTTCGGATCGTCCCAATAGGTGTCAAAAGCGGTCCCGAGCTTGGAGAACAATGCCAGTTCGTTGACCGCCGAGACCCTGACATTCCATTCCAGGCCGTCGACCATTGCGGCGTGCGACAGATTCGAGCTGCCGATGAAAGCGGTATGGAATCCGGAATTGCGGTAGATCATCCATGACTTCGCATGCAGGCGCGTGGTTCCGGTGTTGTAGTTCACCTTCACCTGGAAACCGAGCTCATCGGCCAACCGGTGGATCGCCGTGGCGTCCGTGGCGCCCATGTACGTGGTGGTGAGCAGGCGGACTGGCACGCCCTGCTCGTGCAGCATCGCCAGCGTGTCCATGATCGATTGGATGCCCGACCACTTGACGAAGGCGCACAGCAGGTCGACGCGGTCAGCGGTGGCGAGCTCGAGGTTGAGCGCCTGTGCCAGGGACTCGTCACGGCGTGCGTTGGTGATCAGGGTCGACTCGTTGAGCGGCGTCAGCGGACGCGTGGCATAGCGCGGACGGCCGTCGGTGAGCGACTGGAGCTCCATCGGATCGCCGCTGGAGTCAGTGACCAGCTGGGCACTGGGGCCGGCGATCTGCCGAAGGAGTTCGTTGGTTGTGTACACCGCCTTGTGGGGTGCCTCCGGCAGGGCGTTCAGATGCTCGCGCAGGGTCCGCTGCACCGAGCCCGACAGCGCCGCATCGCGCCGTTCGGCGGGAATGGGCTTGCTGGTGGCCTGCAATCCCGTGCGTTCGACGCGCGCCTGGAGTTCCTCGGTGAGCGGGGTCTCGTAGAGGCCCGGAGCCATGTCGTTGTTGGGATCGTCTGCCACCCGGCCAGGGTAACGGGTTCGGGCGAGTGCGGTGGCCAGTCCGATATGCGTGGGTAGGGGAGCGTTGGTGCGAATTGCCGAGGGCTATTCCAGGGGGCGGGTAGATGCCCGCACCCCTGGAATATCGGACCGTCAGAAAGGGCAGGCGCATCTTCCCGTGTGTTGTGCTCTAGGTGTACTTCCCCGGGAGGTTGTGAACGGGTGAGGTAGCGAAGACCTCCGGGCAGGATGTGGGTTACCACACTCACTCTCCTGACCACGGAGGTCTTCGTGACTCACGCTAACGCACCCTTGACACCGGAAGGGCGTCGTCGTCTTGCTGTTCTCGTCGTGGAACAGGGCTGGTCGTTGCGGCGGGCGGCGGAACGGTTCCAGTGCTCGCCCGCGACGGTGAAGCGGTGGGCCGACAGGTACCGGGCAGGGCTGCCGTTGATCGACCGTAGTTCGAGGCCCACCTCGTCACCGAACCGGCTTTCGCGTAAGACGGAGCATCGGATCGTCGCGTTGCGGTTCACTCGCCGGTGGGGTCCGCACCGGATCGCGTATCACCTGCGGTTGCACCGTTCCACGGTCGGTCGGGTGCTCGCCCGATACAAGATGCCGAAGCTGATCAACATCGACCAGGCCACCGGGCTGCCGGTTCGCCGCCCGAAGCCGACACGGTACGAGGTCGCCGCGCCGGGCCAGCTCGTGCACGTAGATATCAAGAAACAAGGCCGGATCCCCGACGGCGGCGGGTGGCGTGCCCACGGTCGCGGATCCATGCAGGACCGTCACGCGGGAGTGGCCCGCGACAAGGCAGCCCGTGCCGGGGCAGCCGGCTCTCGCGGCTACCGGTATCTGCACCACGCCGTGGACGACCACTCCCGGATCGCGTACTCAGAGATCCTTGACGACGAGCGCAAAGAGACCGCAGCGGGGTTCTGGACCCGCGCGAACGCGTTCTTCGCAGGCCTGGGCGTCACAGTCACCGCGGTGATGACCGACAACGGTTCCTGCTACCGGTCAGGCGCCTTCGCTGACGCGCTCGGCGACGAGGTGAAGCACAAGTGGACCCGGCCATACCGGCCGCAGACCAACGGCAAGGTCGAGCGGTTCAACCGAACCCTCGCCGTCGAGTGGGCCTACGCGAAGCCCTACGCCAGCGAAGCCGAGCGCGCCGCAGCCTACGAGACCTGGCTCCATCACTACAATCACCACAGACCCCACACCGGGATCGGCGGCCAGACTCCCTCAGCCCGCGTTCACAACGTCACGGGGAAGTACATCTAGGGGGCGGCTGTGTGGGCGGCCAACGCGTGGGAAGCGTTGAAGTCGCGGTAGTCGCCCGCGTGTCAGGCGACGATCGGCGCCCAGAAGAAGCCGAGGGCCACGGCGACGGCAATCGACACCGTCCCCGGAATCACGAACGGGTGATTCAGCACAAAGCGTCCCACCCGGGTCGATCCGGTGTCGTCCATTTCGATCGCCGCGACCGTCGTGGGGTAATTCGGCAGCAGATAGTAGTTGGCGACCGCCGGATAGCAGGCGAGCATCGTCGTGGCAGTCAGGCCGATCTTGGCGGCAACCGGCATGAATGCCGCGGTCGTGGCCGCATGGGAGAACAACAGGGGTGCGCAGAAGTAGAGGATCACTGCATAGAGCCACGGCACCTGGTGCAGCAGGCTGGAACCAACTGTCGTGATCTGGGACATGTAATTGTTGAAGAAGGTGGTGCCGAGCCAGGCCACGCCCATGATGCAGATGGCGGCAGTCATGCCAGCGCGGAAAGTGGACTGTGTCGTGACCTCGGACACCGGCTTGCGTGACAAGACGCAAATGATGGCGGCGGTGGTCATCATGATCACCATGATGGCCGACGAAGAATTGATGGGCGGGTTGCTCATGATGCCGAGCTGCTTGGAACTGATGGTGGCCCAGACCACGATGACCACCAGCGAGGCAAGGAAGATGAGCAGGCTGGGGATGGCGCTCGGGGCCGGCTTGAAGTCAGGCGCTGCGGCAGCGGCGCTGTGGCTCACAAGGCCCTTTGCCTCACGTTCCTGGTAGATCGGATCGTCCTTGAGCTCCTTGCCCTGACGCGATGCGACGATGGCGCCGACGGCACACCCGATGAAGGTGGTGGGGATCGTCACGGCCAACACCTGCAGATAGCCGATTCCCATCGGTTCCACCACGGTGGTCATTGCCACTGTGGCGGCCGAGATGGGCGATGAGGCCACCGCGACCTGGGAGGCGACCACGGCGATCGACAAGGGACGCGAGGGTCGCACATCGTGCTCCTTGGCCACGTCGACGATCACTGGAATCACCGAATAGGCCGTATGTCCGGTGCCGCACAGCAGGGACAGCATGAATGTGACGAAAGGAGCCAGATAGGTGATCTGCTTCGGATGCCGACGAAGCAGCACCTCGGTGAGGTGCACCAGGTAGTCCATGCCGCCGGCCACCTGTAGTGCGGCAATGGTGCAGATCACCGGAATGATGATGCCGATAACCGACCACGGGACGTCCTTGGCGGCGTCGGTATGGAGCCCTGTGGCCACCAGGACCAGCACTCCGGCACCGCCCGCCAGGCCGATGCCGACGCCTCCAAGCCGTGAGCCGAGGAAGACGAAGATGAGCAGAATCAGCAGATGCACCCAGATCATGATGGCTTCTTCCGGAGGGGGATGATCTGATCGCGGAGGGTCCGTTGGGTCGATTCTGAGATTACGCTGACCGTGGCCGTATTGATTTGAAATTGAGAAAGTCGATGATCAACGTTATGTGTCCCCTCAGGGCGGTGGTTACCGAGTGCGCGGCCGGGCCTGTGGGACGACCTCCTGGATGGTGATCGCCACGTTTCCGCTCTGTGGGGCGGGGCCCGCACAGCTGCACTCCACGGCCCGGGTGTCCCGGTCCTTTGAAGTGATCCGGCCGTCAGGAGGGCTGGTCGCTCGCCCCGGGCCCCCTCTTCAGCACCCTTGTCAACGAGCCAGTCCCGTCAAGAGGCCCGCTGTGGCTTCCTGTCCTGCCCGCGTCTGCCACCGCGTGAACAACTACAACTACGCCTTAGGGCGCGGACCGAGATACATCGCAAAATCCTCAACATCTTCAGGATCGGTGATCGACCAGATCTTGTCCGCATACTCCTTGGGGATCTTCACGCCCTTGAAATGGAGGTCTGACAGGAGGAGGCCCAAGGCGTCGTAAGGCTCTCCTGCCTCCTCGAATGCCCTCACCCCCTGAGCCTCATAACCATCAAGGAGGGCGCCAAACTTCGTCGTCAGGACTTCGAGCATCTCATAGGAAGTGGTCAGCGGCACCCGTGGCTGATCCATCGAGATCGACCCCCTTCATGGCGTGACGGTGGCAATGGCATTGAGGCCACTCTCGCCACGGCTTGCCAGCATCGGTAAGTGGCATCTTCAACAGCTTTGACCGAATCTGGCAGTTTCCAAAACAGGAGTCCCCGAGAGCCTCCGGTCCCTGCTGCCGAAGGGCGAACATGATGGCCCTCGATCAATTCGTCAGTCCAGCCTTCGGGAAGGTAGCGCTTGGCCTTCAATGCCTTGAATGATCCCTCGTTGACGCCATACCGCTCAGTATGGGCTAGTTACTTCTGTCGGACAGCCCCGCGACGGTATTAATACCAGCTCCTGACGTCGCTGGGTAGTTCGTCTTCGGTGATCTGGCGCAGGGTGCGGGCAGCGATTGCCGGAGCTCCGGGAGGTCGCCCCTCGTCCCATTCGTGTCACACCCCCTCACTAGAGTCATCACCGACAAGGGGGAACATCCATGGCGCACCACAGATCAGCCGGCTGGCTCGCGCTGGCGGCATTCGTTGCCGCCAGCGTGCTGGTGGGTTGCGACCCGCCCGCGACCACAGGCTCGCCCTCGACGTCGGCGTCGTCCTCCGTCGCAACAAGCACGCCCACGCCATCCATCACCCAGACCAGTGCGGCAGGCGAGGCGGTGGCCACCGGCGACGCGGAGGCCGTGCGCCAGCTGCTCAACACCTTGCCGGTGAAGGGCCGTGCCCCCAAGACGGGGTATGAGCGCAGCGAGTTCGGTACCGCGTGGAAGGACGTCGACCACAACGGCTGCGACACCCGCAACGACGTCCTGGCCCGCGACCTCACCGACAAGGTCTACAAGCCCGGCACCCACGACTGCGTGGTCGCCAGCGGCGTGCTGCACGACCCCTACACGGGCACCACCATCCACTTCACACGGGGCCAGAACACCTCCACCGCAGTACAGATCGACCACATCGTCGCCCTGTCCGACGCCTGGCAGAAGGGCGCCCAACAACTCAGCGCCGACCTGCGCACCCAGCTGGCCAACGACCCGCTCAACCTGCTGGCCGTCGACGGACCCACCAACCAGCAGAAGAGCGATGGGGACGCCGCTACCTGGCTGCCACCGAACAAGGCATTCCGTTGCACCTATGTGACCCATCAGGTGCAGGTGAAGGCGAAGTACTCCCTGTGGGTGACCCAGGCGGAGAAGGCCGCCATCACCAATCAACTCGGCACCTGCAGCTGAGCGCACAAGACCTCGGCACTCAGCGCGAAATGTCGTGGGAACAGATCCGCCCCATTCGACGTTCCATGAATGCATGCGAAGGAGGCGCCATGATGAGCACCACACCGGATACCGAACCGACAACGACAGGTCGGGCCCACGAGAAGATCACCTCGACCGAACTCGTGCCCATCGCACCTGCCGTGAAGCACCACCTCAGCGCCACCCCGCCCGCGACCCGCACCTCGCCATCGCGGGGACACCTCGAGGCACTGCGCGAACAACTGGCCCAGGGCGACCTGTCCATCGATGACGCCGCCCGCCTCACCCGCGAATACATCGACAACATCTGAGCCTGCCGAGAGCCCGCGTGGACGCGTCCCGACCACTCCCCGGAATAGTCGACGGCCCCATGGGTTGGTTCTTGTAGGGGCGCGATTCGGCGCGCCCCGGAACAGGAGCACTCATGGCACGCACGATGCACGCAGTCGTCACCCGCGACGGGGGCCCGCTCGACGGGTCGAACAGCCTTGTGGACGCCACCGTCGACGCCCCGGCGGCCCCCGAGGGGCACGACCTGCTGGTGGAGGTCCACGCCACATAGGTGAACCCGGTGGATACCAAGGTGCGTTCGGGCGGCAAGCCCAGCGACGGGAAGGTCCTGGGCTGGGACGCCGCCGGCGTCGTGCAGGGCGTCGGACCTGAGGTGACGCTCTTCGCGCCCGGTGACGAGGTGTTCTACGCTGGTGACCTCACCCGCGCGGGCTTCCGATGCGGAGTTGCAGCTCGTCGACGAGCGTATCGTGGGGCATAAGCCCCACACCCTCGACTTCGCCGCGGCCGCTGCGCTTCCCCTCACCAGCCTGACCGCCTACGAGGCCCTGTTCGACAAGCTGCGCCTCACCGCCGACAGTTCCGGGACGTTGCTCGTGCTCGGTTCGTCGGGAGGCGTCGGCTCGGTGCTCATCCAGCTCGCCAAGCAGCTCACCCACGTCACGGTGATCGCGGCCGCATCACGCGAGGAGTCCACGCAATGGGCCGTCGACCTGGGTGCCGACCACGTGCTCAACTACCATGACGATGACTTTGCCGACCAGATCGTGGAATTGGCGCCGGGCGGTGTCGATGATGTCTTCAGCGCGCATAGTCGCGGCCAGATCCCCTTGTTCATCAAGGTATTGCGCCCCTTCGGGCAAATCGTCGCCATTGACGACGAACCAGAACTTGATTACTACGCCCTGAAGAACAAGGCGCTCACGTGGCATTGGGAATTCATGTTCGCCCGCTCCATGTTCCACGCTCCGGACCTGATCCGCCAGCACGAAATCCTGGAACGCATCGCCGAACTGGTGGATACCGGCCGCGTGCGCACCACCCTTACCCGTGCCCTGCAACCCTTTGATGCCGCCCAGCTCCGCGAAGCGCACCGGGTGGTCGAGAGTGGGCACGCCCTGGGCAAGATCGTGGTGGCCCGCAGCTGACACCGGCGTCCCGGGTGTGATCGGGGCCCTCCTGCAGCCAGAGATGGCGGTTTTCTCGGCGGCAGCAGTAGGCCAATCCGGGTAAGGTTCCGCAGCGGTGCGCCGGTGGTGGCGTCCGGGCGCAGGTCCGAGGTGGTGTCCAGGCTGGGCGGGCGTGCCGCTATGTTGCTTGGACGCGTTGTCATGACGCGCCGCCCACCCAGCGCCAACCGGCCACACCTGCCGTGAACTGATCGCCGAACAGGAGACACCCCCGTGTCCGACACCCCCCGTCCGTCACATGATCCCCGCCCGAAGGTGACCCTGCGCACCGTGCTGATCGCGATCGGCGTCGTGCTGGTGGTGCTCATCGCCGGCGCCATCGTGGTGACCACCCGCAACGCGTCCACGCCCGACACGAATCCCTCGCCGGTGGCGCCGGCCCCCGTGTCGACCACATCGAGTGGGGCGGTCGCCAGCCGTGCGGCGATGGTGGAGGAGGAG
Source organism: Propionibacterium freudenreichii subsp. freudenreichii (assembly GCF_000940845.1). NCBI lineage: Bacteria > Bacillati > Actinomycetota > Actinomycetes > Propionibacteriales > Propionibacteriaceae > Propionibacterium > Propionibacterium freudenreichii. The sequence goes on from NZ_CP010341.1 coordinate 411,911, forward strand.
AAGCCCGACTCCGAGCACGTCATTGAGTTCCGGGCGACGACGAATCGTCCCGGTTTCGTGGTCTACCGCGTCACCGACGGTGAAGGAACGCGCGCCGATATGACGCAGAGCTGGTCACACGAGGAGCGCGTGAAGAACCTGGACGGCGTCTTCCTCAAGGTCAAGAGCCTGTCGGGAGGCGACGCTGACGCCGAGGTGAGCTGCCAGATCCTGGTGGACGGACAGGTGTGGGGCTCGGATTCCGGGTCGGGACGCGGCGCATTCAGCAAGTGCCTGTTGCGCGGCTGACCCGGTCTCGGAGGTAGCCGCCCCGCGACGATTCCTACTGCTGATCGGGGGTCATCGTGCCCAGTTCGCCGTTCTCGGCCTTACCGACGGGCATCGGAACCCACTGGATTCCGGTCTTGATGCTCAGTTCCTTCATCATCTGGCCGATGTGCATGAGGTCGGTGCCCAGCAGCTCGCCGGTGTACGGGGTGGACTCGTCCATGCTCTTGAGGAAGCCGGCCATGTCGACGGGCACCTCGAGCGTGCCGTAGCGGTCGGAGATGATCGGAAACGGCGCGGCATTGGCCAGTGCCACCTCATTGGCCGAATCGCTCTGGTCGATCGAGGGGAGCAGCGGCGCGCCCAGGTCCTCGGAGCGACGCACCAACAGTTCACACAGGCCGACGATGTCCTGGGCGACGGGGTGGAACTTCTTGTCGTCCTCCAGCTGCAGGGCGTAGCTGCCATTGATCTCGAGCTGCACGGGCACCAGGCGCACCTCGGGACGTTCAGTGTCGTCGCTCTGGGGTTGATTGTTGGTCTGGCCCGGGTTCTCGATCATGTGCGTGGTCTCCTGCCGTTGGCGCCCCCGCATGAGGGGGTTTGTGAGTGGTGGCCCAGCCTACCCATGACGGGTTTGCTGGGCGCAGGGGCAATGAAGGGCCCCTCCGTGAGGAGGGACTTTGGCGGGTGTCGCAAATGCCCATCTATTGGCGTCAGCCTCAATGAAGGGGGCATGCCTTGCCGGCCCCGCCGGATTTAACCGTAGCGGGGGGAGCTGTGTGGGGGCACGTCTCGGCATCGCCAGTGCGTGACGAAAACGCCTTGTCATGGCGGTTGTCAGGTCCGGAAACGCCTAGGGCTCGTGCGCGGCCACGTGGCCTTGTCAGTGAGCGCTGATCGGGGTGACGGGTCCTCGCGCGGGTGGACGAGAGGGTGGGCGGTTGGACGGAATCGGTGGCTCTTGGCGCCACCGGGGGTGCGAAAAAGGGAAGGTGGGTCAGCTGGGCGTCTGCCCTACCTCCCACCTTCTCATGGCGAGTCTAGCTCTCGGCGCCGGCGGGAGTTCCGTGAGTTTCGGGACGTTGAACGGGTGGAGGGCTTCGCCCGGGGAGAGGGGCAACGCCACGTCAAGGCGCCATCGTCTCCGAGAGCTGGCGCAAGCCTCAATGAAGGGCCTCTCCAGAAGGAGGGGCAATGGTTTGATCCATACCCGGAATGATCGCTCTTTCGCTCCTCAATGAAGGGCCCCTCCAGAAGGAGGGGCAATCCGCCCGAACTCTAGGTTTCTGTGCGCACACCATGACGCCTCAATGAAGGGCCCCTCCAGAAGGAGAGGCAATACGGCAACCGTCCCTCGCCGAGCCGGGGCCTTGGTGCGGCCTCAATGAAGGGCCCCTCCAGAAGGAGGGGCAATTGGGCAAGACGACTCTGTCCACGATTGAGGGTGACGGCCTCAATGAAGGGCCCCTCCAGAAGGAGGGGCAATTTGCGATCATCTGGTCCACGTCGAGCCCGGTGCCGCCTCAATGAAGGGCCCCTCCAGAAGGAGGGGCAATAGAACGTCAGCCCCATACCCTCAAGCACCTGACGGAGCCTCAATGAAGGGCCCCTCCAGAAGGAGGGGCAATATCGTCTGCTTGGCAGTCTCCGGGATACCCCCAAAGATGCCTCAATGAAGGGCCCCTCCAGAAGGAGGGGCAATCCTACGGTTTGACGATGAGCAAGGGTGAGATCGAGCCTCAATGAAGGGCCCCTCCAGAAGGAGGGGCAATGTGGGGCCCTTCTTGATTTGTCCTTGTGGTACACAGTGCCTCAATGAAGGGCCCCTCCAGAAGGAGGGGCAATCTTATCGAACGGCGGAAACCAATCGGAACGGCCGCCGCCTCAATGAAGGGCCCCTCCAGAGAGAGGGGCAATTGGACCTGCCCGCCTGGACCCTGCCCGCCGGCCACTTGCCTCAATGAAGGGCCCCTCCAGAAGGAGGGGCAATGCGAGGGCCAACCAAACGAACTGCCAACAACAAGGAGTGCCTCAATGAAGGGCCCCTCCAGAAGGAGGGGCAATTTGAGTCGCGAAAAGCCTTTAACGAGAGCCACCCCTGCGGCCTCAATGAAGGGCCCCTCCAGAAGGAGGGGCAATCCCGAGCAGCGTCCCGAGCGGCGTTCAGAGCGGCGCCGCCTCAATGAAGGGCCCCTCCAGAAGGAGGGGCAATCTCCGCCGAGGTCGGTGGATTTTACAACGAGTGGGTGCCTCAATGAAGGGCCCCTCCAGAAGGAGGGGCAATGGTATGGTCGTCCACGGCGCTAGAGGGTAAGACCGGTAAGCCTCAATGAAGGGCCCCTCCAGAAGGAGGGGCAATCCGGACCAGCCAGATCGCTGGTCGCCGACGCGAAGCCTCAATGAAGGGCCCCTCCAGAAGGAGGGGCAATGCCCTCGGCACTGCTGGCGTGTGATCTGATGCGCACGCCTCAATGAAGGGCCCCTCCAGAAGGAGGGGCAATCACCTTGTAATCAAGTCTGTCAAGTGAGCTGGTAGGGCCTCAATGAAGGGCCCCTCCAGAAGAAGGGGCAATATCACCCCTTCAGCAGGAAGCCAGTGGACCTTACCGGCCTCAATGAAGGGCCCCTCCAGAAGGAGGGGCAATCCTGTGCAGTCGGTTTCCACCGTCGATGTCGACAGGCCTCAATGAAGGGCCCCTCCAGAAGGAGGGGCAATGGTCCGGTTCGTCGGGGTCTTCGAGCAGGGTGACGCGGGTGCCTCAATGAAGGGCCCCTCCAGAAGGAGGGGCAATGCCACGAAGGGTGAGTCGGTGACGGCGCGAGAATAGGCCTCAATGAAGGGCCCCTCCAGAAGGAGGGGCAATATTCGCCAGGTGAGCGGGAAGGGTGCAAATAGCTAGCCTCAATGAAGGGCCCCTCCAGAAGGAGGGGCAATTGTGCGACGCCCAGCCGGCGCCAACGATATTGTGGTCGCCTCAATGAAGGGCCCCTCCAGAAGGAGGGGCAATTTCAACGACCGGCCCGACGCCTTGAGCTCCTTGACGAAGCCTCAATGAAGGGCCCCTCCAGAAGGAGGGGCAATGGTGAGCTCTGACTGGATTGTGTTCATGTGGAGACCGCCTCAATGAAGGGCCCCTCCAGAAGGAGGGGCAATAGGAGGCGTCCGCCATCCCTTTTCCAGCCAGGCATCGGGCCTCAATGAAGGGCCCCTCCAGAAGGAGGGGCAATCTGGAGGCGCTGCGAGGTGCCGCCAGACAAGAGCCTCAATGAAGGGCCCCTCCAGAAGGAGGGGCAATTGCTTGCTCAGAGCTTGTCTCTTTTGGTCGTTTTGCGCCTCAATGAAGGGCCCCTCCAGAAGGAGGGGCAATTGCTTGCTCAGAGCTTGTCTCTTTTGGTCGTTTTGCGCCTCAATGAAGGGCCCCTCCAGAAGGAGGGGCAATTTGCTGTGCAATGGCAGTCACTCCCGGTGGTCTTGCCTGCCTCAATGAAGGGCCCCTCCAGAAGGAGGGGCAATTCTCCGCCACCAAGGCCAAGGAGACCCTGCCGCCCGACGTGCCTCAATGAAGGGCCCCTCCAGAAGGAGGGGCAATTTGTTTCTCCCTAAAACTTTAGTGTATATCCGACTTCTGCCTCAATGAAGGGCCCCTCCAGAAGGAGGGGCAATCAGAAGTCTGTGCCGTCCGGGCGAACAGACTTAAAGCCTCAATGAAGGGCCCCTCCAGAAGGAGGGGCAATAATAGGTGCGGTTCATGCCGCGACCGCGACGCTCGGGCCTCAATGAAGGGCCCCTCCAGAAGGAGGGGCAATCAGTCGATCCGTCTGTCGAAGGACTCGAACGGCCAGCCTCAATGAAGGGCCCCTCCAGAAGGAGGGGCAATGGGTTTACGCGAGGGTGAGCATCAATGCCTACCCGCCTCAATGAAGGGCCCCTCCAGAAGGAGGGGCAATGGGATGGTTGGAGATGGTCCGCCCGATCACATCGACGCCTCAATGAAGGGCCCCTCCAGAAGGAGGGGCAATGATTACGGCTTTTCCGTTCAGGAATTAGCGGACGGTGCCTCAATGAAGGGCCCCTCCAGGAGGAGGGGCAATCTCCTGCTCGTGGAGCCTGTAGGTGCCATGTGGACCCCGCCTCAATGAAGGGCCCCTCCAGAAGGAGGGGCAATCTGGCTCTTCACGAACGAGGGTGTAGCGGGTTGAGCGTGTCGGTGGCCGGGTAGGGGTCGAGGTCTCCCTGAGGATGGAAGTTCTCACACTCGCCATCTGCCGGAAGACCTCGACGTGTCACACCCTACTTTCACTACACCTTGCCTGACCACGTTCTGCGGTCTCGACGAGCTCGGCCTGGAGGCTGTCGGGCAGCGTCTGGACCCGGATCGGGCGGTGATCGAGTGCCGTGTCGTGGAGCCGGACCGGTGGTGCCGCGAGTGTGGATGCGAGGGCGCCCCGCGCGACACGGTGATCCGTCGGCTCGCGCATGAGCCGTTCGGGCATCGGCCCACGACCCTGCTGATCCGGGTCCGGCGCTACAAATGCTGCGGGTGTGGGCGGGTCTGGCGGCAGGACACCACGGCCGCCGCGCCGGTACGGGCGAAGATCTCCCGCGGTGGGTTGGCGTGGGGGCTGGCGGGCTTGGTCCTCGATCATCTCTCGGTCACGCGTGTCGCGGCAGGGCTGGGGGTGTCCTGGTCCGCCGCGAACGACGCGATCCTCGCCGAGGGCCGCCGGCGGCTGATCGATGACCCGGCGCGGTTCGAGGGCGTGACCACGATCGGCGTCGACGAGCACGTGTGGCGACACACCCGCCACGGCGACACGTACGTGACCGTGATCATCGACCTGACCCCGGTGCGCGACAAGACCGGCCCGGCACGGCTGCTGGACATGGTCGCCGGACGCTCGAAAGCCGTGTTCAAGACCTGGCTCGCCGCCAGACCGAAGCCCTGGCGAGAGGGGATCGAGGTCGTCGCCATGGACGGATTCACCGGGTTCAAGACCGCCGCCGCCGAAGAACTGCCCGACGCGGCCCCGGTCATGGATCCGTTCCACGTGATCCGGCTCGCCGGTGACGCGCTGGAGAACTGCCGACGCCGGGTACAGCACGACGTCTTCGGCCGGCGGGGCATGAAGGGCGATCCGCTCTACCAGGCCAGACGGACCCTGCTCACCGGTGCCGGTCTGCTCACCGACAAGCAGCAGGCGCGGCTAGATGCCCTGTTCGCCGACGACAGGCACGTCGAGGTCGAAGCGACGTGGGGCATCTACCAAGACATGATCACCGCCTACCGGGACAAGGACCGCGGCCTGGGCAGATTCTTCCTCGCGCACACGATCGACAAGATCAGCGCCAGCGTCCCGGAGCAGCTCGTCGAGATCCGCAAACTCGCCCGCACCCTCACACAGCGCGCTTCGGACGTGCTCGGCTACTTCGACCGCCCCGGCACCAGCAACGGCCCCACCGAAGCGATCAACGGCCGACTCGAACACCTCCGCGGCACGGCCCTCGGCTTCCGCAACCTCAGCCACTACATCGCTCGGTCGCTGCTCGAAGCCGGCGGATTCAGACCCGCGCTACACCCTCGTTCGTGAAGAGCCGGCAATCTCGGGTCGCCGCGCAGGTCGCTGCTCGGGACGCTGCGCCTCAATGAAGGGCCCCTCCAGAAGGAGGGGCAATTGGTTTCCTGTGAGCGTGTTGTAGGCGCTCTGATAGCCGCCTCAATGAAGGGCCCCTCCAGAAGGAGGGGCAATACCGAACATGCCCTCAGCGCCATAACGCGACTTCGCGCCTCAATGAAGGGCCCCTCCAGAAGGAGGGGCAATTCTGGCTGTGGCACCTATGCGAAGGATGCCTTGGGCCTCAATGAAGGGCCCCTCCAGAAGGAGGGGCAATATTTTGCTCACCCCCTTTCATCAAAAAACTGAATGCCTCAATGAAGGGCCCCTCCAGAAGGAGGGGCAATAATCCTTTCTCCCCTTTCACGCAGTTCGATGAATGGCCTCAATGAAGGGCCCCTCCAGAAGGAGGGGCAATTGGTGGAGCTTCCCCCTTGACATCGCGAATACTATGGCCGCCTCAATGAAGGGCCCCTCCAGAAGGAGGGGCAATTCGCAAGCTATCCAGGCGAACGCCACCATGACGTCCCGGCCTCAATGAAGGGCCCCTCCAGAAGGAGGGGCAATATGAGGACCTTCTCGAAGCTCGGGTTGATCAGCAAGCCTCAATGAAGGGCCCCTCCAGAAGGAGGGGCAATTTGACCTCGTCGGCACCGAACTTCGTCGCCACCCAGTTGCCTCAATGAAGGGCCCCTCCAGAAGGAGGGGCAATGATGGAACGAACAATGCTCGAGCGAGACCTGGAGTTGCCTCAATGAAGGGCCCCTCCAGAAGGAGGGGCAATGAACCGTGTGGCGACACATCGAGGAGCACGGTGACGGGCCTCAATGAAGGGCCCCTCCAGAAGGAGGGGCAATCGGCCGCGAGGGCTTCGAGTATCAGGCGAGCTTCGGTGAGCCTCAATGAAGGGCCCCTCCAGAAGGAGGGGCAATTCTAGCCAGACGATCACGATCTGTGGCGGCATCGTCGCCTCAATGAAGGGCCCCTCCAGAAGGAGGGGCAATCCCATCACCTCCGACACGTAGGCCGTCCATGACTTGCCTCAATGAAGGGCCCCTCCAGAAGGAGGGGCAATGTCTCAGGGGCGCAGATGATGACTCGTCGTCTTCATTGCCTCAATGAAGGGCCCCTCCAGAAGGAGGGGCAATTGTGGGCCAGCGTGGTGGTCAGCGACTTGACCGACGCGCCTCAATGAAGGGCCCCTCCAGAAGGAGGGGCAATAATCTGAAGCCATAGAGAGTCGCATGCCGCCCTCAGAGCCTCAATGAAGGGCCCCTCCAGAAGGAGGGGCAATGATCCACATGGTAGACCGGCGACTCATGATGCCCATCCGCCTCAATGAAGGGCCCCTCCAGAAGGAGGGGCAATCGGGGTGTCGCCTGGGATGCCGCTCGATGTTCCGGCCTCAATGAAGGGCCCCTCCAGAAGGAGGGGCAATCCGCATCTATGACACCCAGTTCGCCACGGAATACATGCCTCAATGAAGGGCCCCTCCAGAAGGAGGGGCAATCAGTTCGATCATTACATCGAAGGTCTTATCGAAAAGCCTCAATGAAGGGCCCCTCCAGAAGGAGGGGCAATGGTTGCGTTACTCGTGCGTCCTGGCACTTGGCATTGGCCTCAATGAAGGGCCCCTCCAGAAGGAGGGGCAATTTGAGGACCAGAGGCGTTCCCATACTAGTCGTAGCTTCAGCCTCAATGAAGGGCCCCTCCAGAAGGAGGGGCAATGGCGGGCGTGGGAACAGGGCTCCCACTAGGCATTATACCGGCCGCCTGCGAGCGGTGCTGAAGAAGGATGGCTCGCGCGTGGAGGATTGATGACCCCTTCAGCGCAATCTGCTTGTGACAAGGGGAAACATCACGCGAGCGGCTCCGCGTGACAACCGGGCCGCAGAGCCGCTGGTCGTCAGATGATGATGCTGCGTCCGCCGCTCTGGTACCTCTGACCGCCCAACCAGGTGATGCGTTGGGCGTCTGCCGACGTGGACATGCCCAGGTCGCAGATCACCACCGAGTCCTCATCAATATCCATCGCGTCGGTGAGATCGTGGCGTAGCACCAGCAGGTGTGACGGCGGACAATCAACCATGAATACGCTGTACTGCACACGCTCCCCGTAGCCCTTCAGTACCGTGGCCAACCTGGTGCGACGACGGTCATCGGGCACGTCGTAGGCGATCAGAAAGCAATGGGAATCTCGTCGGCTCATCTGACCGTCATTCCTATATACTCAGATCGCGTGCCGTCAATGAATCCCAATAACAAGCGTGCCTGGATCTCCATCGTCCTTCGCCAGGTGGCCGGGTAGCCGAACGTTGGATGCTTGATGTCGGTTGTCACCCGGCGTTCGTATGCCGAGGTGAGTGCGGCGATCCCTGCCCGGGTGAGGCGGACGTCCCCCAGAGTGTGGGAGAACATATCCGCGGTGAGCGTCTGGTTATTGATGCAGGTGATCACCGCGGAATCCGCCACAGGTGCGCGGAACTCCTCCATGAGGTCCAAGGCCAATGCAGGCTTGTTCCGGCTGGGCGAGTGCAGAAACCCGCCATGCGGGTCCAAACCACATGCAGCGATCGCACGAACACAGTCTGCGAGCAGCATTCCATAGGCGTAATTCAGCGCAGCATTGAGCGGGTCGATCGCGCCCCGACCATGCCGGCCGGGCCATTCGTCGAGGAAGTCCTGCGCCGAGTCCGACTTGAGTATCAACGGGAACTCAGAAAAGTACGCCTTCGCCGCCCGTCCTTCGACGGCGAAGAGTTCAGGCAGGCTCTCGACCCTCATGGCTACCCGACTGAGCTCGCGGATCTCCTGGGGAGCGGTGGCTGCCGCGGCGTTCCTGCGCAGGAGGGTCGCTTGGTTGATCAACTTCGCGCGCACAATGGCCCGCGCGACCGGCAGACAGCCCACCTCCGAGAGGGCCTGCTGATGCATCCGCGCCTGCCCATTGGGGGCCGCAGCTCCGGTGGCCCAGCCCACCACGCGGCCGCGCCCGCTGCACCAGACGATCGTCAATCGACGCCACAGAATCTCCCGAATGAGCGCGCCAGAAACATCCACATTGCCGTGGAGCACAAGCCCCTGCACACGTTCGAGTGGAACGGCGGCGAGTTGCTCACCCTGGCGTGTGATGCGTATCTGCCGGTCGCGCATCGATAGCCTCGCGCCGGGTGTGACGGCGTGCAGAATCTCCCCGTGGGGATCGGCCACCGAGATGCGGCGCTTGAGCTCCCCTCCGTTGTGGACCTGCTCGTCAGGCAAGCAAATCGTGGCGTGTGAGCACCCATTGCAGCGGCTGTCGTCGAGCAGCGGCGGGGGCGCAGAGTCTGCCTCCACCACCTTGCGTGTTTCTGTCACCCAATCGCGGCACGCCTCGCGGGCCTCAGCACCCAGGGGAACCGGAACATCCTTGTGATGATTCACAAAGTGCACCACCCCGCTCGTGACGTGATGACCCATCTCCTCCAGGCACATGGACTGCAACCCGACCTGCACGGCCTGGGCAGGGGTGATCTCTGCTTTCCTGCGCACCGGGGTGGACTTGTATTCGACCACCGACAGGCCATCGGACGAGACTTCCACCACGTCACAGCGGCCCGTGATGCCCAGCGATTCACTGTGCACCGACACTGCGCGCCGCACCTCGGGCCGTGACTCAGCAGGCTGGTCCACGCGCCGGTGTGCGAGCGTGCCGGCCGTCATTGCATAGCTATCGGCCTGCTCGCCCTGGGCCTCCAACCAAGCCCGCCGCGGACAGAACACGGTGTGGGCCACCAGGCTGATCGGCAGCTTGTCATCACCAGACATCAGCGTCCTCCTGAAAGGGATGCAGGGTGCCCCGGAGCAGCGTGCGTTCGGGGGCGCTGTCGTTGTCGGACTTGTCCAGTGGAAAGCTGCACGCGCCGATCACCCCGCGTCTCACCAAGAGCTGTCTGGCGTCCACGGACCGGACGGGATCATCCGAGAAGGCTGACAACAGCTCCCGACTACGTGCCAGGGCCGTCCACAGCACCGGCGAGATCGGATCGGCAACCACCGGGACCACCAGCAGCCGCGGATACGATCGCGCGGGCGGCACCGCACCCGCCGTGGCACTCACCCCGATGCTCTTGGGCACCAGCGTGAACGCGCTGATACCCCATAAGGAGCACCAGGCCAACGCATTGTCCGTGGGTCCCGGTGAGCTGAGCCCGGTAGGGGTTCGCGAATCGGGTTTGTTCTTGCCCACCACATCGTTCACCGCGCGGCCCCCAAGCCCATCGAGCACCTTGCCCGCCGTCCAGGTGGACACCTCGCGGGCCAGGGGCGCCAACCGCTGTCCGATGAACTCTTCACCGCGGTTGCGGGTCTTCATCTCCCAGCGCGACGCAGCATGGTCGGGCCGCGGCTGACCGTCTTGGCGCACCCAATATCCCGGCTCGCCGAGATTGACAATCATCCGCTGATCCAGCCGCGTGAGCCCGGCGTCCAGGAAGTGTTCCCGCAGTTCCTCGAGCTCGAACCACCCTTCGTCGTCGGTGGGGGGCTTGAGTCGGGGACTGAACAACGCATGGCCGTCTTCGGGCGCCGGACGTCGGGCCTGCAGCCAGCACGCTGGGTCGGCATGGCGTCGGGCGTGTGCCAGCACGGCCTCACCAGCATCAGGGCCCTCCCACTGCAGTGTTGGGCGAGCCACTGCCCCGTCCTGCCACCACAGTCGTACCCGGTGGGCACCCGCCTCCTGGAGGATGTTCGCGAGACCGACGAGCGCGAAGTGGGTGATCGCCGTGTCCAATGTGCCGGTGATTTCGAATTTCATGATCCCTCCTTGGAGACCTGGCAGTCGGCGGCGCGCAGGAGCGCCTCCAGATAGGCGCAACCCCACACGCCATAGGTAGTGCTCGTGGCGGCCATAAGCTCCGGCCACTCGCCGGACCCGAACAGGGCCGCGACGCGCTCGTTCACTTCGGCCGGATCGCTGGGGGTGGCAAGGCTCGCCGCATCGGGTTGCGGCAGGATCCTTCCCCGGCCATGGCTCGTGCCGATCAGCCGTGCCACCAAGGGGCCATGGGGCGCCAGCGAGACCTCTGCCCACGAGACCGCCACGGACCTCAGCTCATGGCGCCAACCCCGGGGCAGCTCCCCCCCCGCGAATTGGCGGCGCACGACCGCTTGACTGCTTCGATGCTCGCTCTTGGCCAGCACCAGGGACGAATAGTTGCTCAGCCGTAAGTGTTGGAAGCGTGGATCGGCCTTGCCGTCGTCATGGTGCGCGCCCGCCAGCTCGAGTGCCGCCGTCAACTCCGGATCGAGCGCGACGCGCTCACCCAATCGGCGAGCCCGTCCGGCCACATTGGACTGGTGAGCGGTGAGGAGCACCGGCTGATCGGAAGCCGACCATTCCTGGCGAAGTTCCTCGTCCTCCTCGGCGGTCTTCTGCGAAGTCACGACGATCCAGGGGAGTTCACCGAGCGCGTTCGGGGGTCCCAGGGTGAGGAGGCCCTCGCCGCCGAGATCGCTGTATTCGGTCTGAGCGTCCTCCGCGGTCAGGTCCGCAAGCGCCGAAAGCCACTGCGAATCGGCCGAATCCTTCTGGATGACGGCCACGTCCGGGGTTCCCCACCGCGTCTCGAGGCTCTCGGCCCGATTCGCATCGCTGACCACCACGCCGTGACGCGTCAGGGCATGTCCTGCGTCCACGATCACCACGTCGCCCGGACGGATGGCCGAGGCATCGTCGGCACCCAACGGCGTGATCTCGTCGGCACGCGACAGGAAGGCGCGTGCGTGATCACCCCGGCCCTCGAGGATGCGGTCCACCACTGCCCTTGCGACAGCGATGCCCGCCGGGAAGACCTCTGCCTGGTCCACAGGGGTGGCCGCCAGCAGGGGAATGACCTCCGCGTCCTCATCAGGGAGCGGCTGGCGCACGACGATGCCCACCTGCGCATCGTCGGGTTCCAACGAATCGCGCACCCACAGCTCCAGGTCCTCATCGGCCCACATGAGGTCGGCGGTGGCGTCCCAGCGCATCACGTCGCCCACATGGGGAAGCTTGACGATCGCGCGTTCCGGGGTGCGCGCCTTCGGCGGGTGATCTGCCACGGCCTGCGGACTTGCGCCCTCGGTGTCAGGCAGGCCGCCGAGCCACTGCAGAGCATCGGCAAGGTCGTCGAGCGAATACGGCAATTGCTCGGCGAGCTTGTCCTGCGGCGGGGCGACCACCGTCAGGGGGCCGCTGTCCCGGAGCCCGCGGCGGTTGACACGTCCGAAGCGCTGGGTGAGGCTGTCGGCGGGCGCGAGCTCGGTGACCAGACCGCTGAGGTCTAGGTCGACCCCCACCTCGACGGTCTGGGTGGCCACCAGGAACCTCGGCATTGCCTGCCGAGGAGCGGTGTCGAGGCCCAACAGCGCTGGGTAACTGCGCTTGAGCTGCGCCAGGTCCAGGGGGCGCGTGGGGCCGACCCAGCACGGGCAGTCGTCGCCAAGGCGCTCAGCCACGCGCAGCGCAGTATCCACCCGGTTGACGATGCATCCGATCGTGCCATCGTCGGCGGTTCGTGCCATGTCCTGTACCTGGTCGACCAGGGTTGAAATGTACTGGTCAGTGGCCTTCTTGCCACTCCAGGCCGCCGATTCCACGACGGTGACCGGCTTGGGCAGGGTGAGGCGCGGACGAAGGGTCGGATCGGCGAGGTCGTCCGGCCCGATACCGATACCATCAGGCGATGCGGAACGCGTGGTGGCGGACGATTCCACCACCTGCAGCCCCGGCACCCCCAGCCGCTCGGCGACATCGGCGTTGTGCTGGCTGACCCAGCGTGCGGTTCCCACCAGCTGGCGGCTCAGGTGGGCCTCGTCGATCACCACCGCATTGTCGAGGCCCAGCAAGCCACCTTCCCGGGGACGAGCCGCCATGGATGAGCCGTACCCCCGCAGGAGCAGACGGCTTCCCCACATGTCGGGCGTTGCGCTGATCACCGCGCAGGCCGACGGATCGTCGATCCACGTGGACCGCAGCGAGATGCCGCCACGCAGGTGCCCGATCACCAGGGGCGGGGTGTCATCGGCGGCGCTGAGGCGCTGGAGGAGCGCACTCATCTCGCGAGCCAGGGGGGAGTCGCCCTCGTCGAGCCAGTCGGCGACCCGCTGCGCGCGGTCGGCCTGTGAGTCGACCAGTGCGCGCCTGGCGACCACGGTGGACAACCGGCGGGGCACGCGGGGCCCGGAGCCGGCGCTGTACAGGGCGTTCAGGAAGACATGCACTTCCACGACCGCGCTCTTGCCACTTCCGGTGGGGGCCGTGATGGCGCTGGGCCACCGCGCGGATCCAGCGATACCCGTCAGCAGCGCCGTCTGCCACGGGAAGGGGTCGTGGCCCGCATTGACGGCACGGAAGAACGTTGCGAAATCATCAAGCGTGATGGTCATGAAACCTCCGGTGAATCCATGGGGACGAGCAGGCCACCACCAAGGTGACGTGCCTGTCCCAGAGCGAGAAGGGCACGATCGTTGACCAGGTCGGCGAGGTCGAGCTGCGCCGAATAGGGCTGGACGACACCGATTGAGCGCGGCACCTTGTGCACATAGCGGGAGACCTCAGAATCGGGAATCAGATGGGTTCCCAGGATCTGGACGCCGCGGTCAGTCACGACCGAGACGGTCTCCCAGTAGGTGTTCGCCCTGGTGAGGGCCAGTTCCTCGCGGAACACATGGCCGACGGAAAGCAGCGCCGACTGGGGGAATCCCCAGGCGCCCAGCAGCTCGTGACGGGGTTGGCGCCGGGTCTCCGGAACCATCCCGTCCAGGGTGCGCCATTGACGACGCCACCCGGGTTGGGGCGTGGGCCAGAACTGCGACGCGTCGATCCGCAGCGGGGTGCCGAGGGTGACGCGGCCGGCGCTTGACCACAGGCCCAATCGGGGGCTGTTGAGTGCCCGGACGATCTCACCGCGGTCCTCGGCGGCGATCGAGGCCGGCAGCAACAATGCGATAGCGCCGTGGGGAAAGTCTCCGGATTCTGCACGATGCGACAACAGCGTCGGCGGCAGGTACTGGACGGCCACGCGATTCGCGGGCTGCGACGCGCCCCTGGCGTAATGGCCGGTGACGATGGCCGGTGCGCCGTCGCCGAGCCGGGAAATCAGCATCCGGTGCATGGCGACGCACCACGTGAGGCCGTCCTCAAGGGCGATGTGCGCCGACAACGGTAACAACATGGCAAGGGGCCACGGGGAATCAGCCGGAGGAGGGGTTGGCGACTTGTAGCGCAGCACACGCAGCCCCTCGGTCGGCACGCGGGACCCGCGTGGCATCTCGGAGAAGCTCGGAGAATCCTGGGCGGCACTCGGCATCTTCGGCGGGAAGGCCTCATGATGTGCCCGGATGAGCTCGTCGAGCCGGCCCGGGCCGGGGGTGCGGACCGCCAGTCCGATGGGGCGGAGCTGCTGGGTGGAGGCCACCAACTCGTGGGTGGGCACGAACTGATCCAGCGTGAGGATCACTGGGCTGTCATCCTCGCCGAGGCAGGAGACGTCGGCGCACAGCCGTCCCACGGTCTCCTGCACCTCGGAGGGTGCATCGGCCCAGAACCATCCGACGCAATCGTCGATGGCGGTTCCGGTGCTGATCTGGCGGGCGCCGATTCGCATTGCGGGTGACTTCTTGGGGCCCTGTACCGTGCCGGTCTTTCGATACGCATCCGGACGCCGGTCTGGTGACACGGGAACGTGGTTGGGGATGCGGATCATCGTCGGCGGGTGTTTCTCCAGCCAGCTCAACGCGGCGGTCGATTCCGATGACGGCTCGAGGCGACCCTTGACCGCGATGGCCTCGGATCCCTGCCCGGCAGCATTGACCAGGGCGGAGAAGAGCCTGGCGGTGTCGGGTAGCCGGTCGGGCGACCCGTCGGCGCGGTGGCCCTGGAACACCCCCAGCGGAAATACCGCTCGGATAGTGAGTGGCGACATGTCAGTCCTCATCCGCATCGGCCGTGGCACCGGCAAGGATGATCGGGTTGCCGGTGACCTCGAGCACCTGCCCGTCCCAGCGGATCCCGGCCGTGGCGACGGCGCGTTCGATGGCAGTGGCCAGGATGGGCCCGGTGACCTCGGGCACCAGTGGCTCGAGTTCCGTGTGGGTGCCACGTCGGCCATCGAGCGTGACCACCGGGTCGCCGGCTTCCACCAGATCGCAATTGGCGCGCAGTTCGAGCTCCTGGTCAGACAGGGCGAGGCCATGCAGCGACAGGGCCGCCAGGAGTGCGCGGCAGGCGACATTGCCCGCATTGTCGGCGCCGAAACGCAGCTGGCGCAGGGCGCTGAACGACAACACATGGGAGCGGATGATGCGCCTGCACGAGACGAAGCCGAGGCCATCGAGGCTCGGGGGGATCGCTCCGAGCCCGAGGACCGAAGCCGACGTCGGCTTGTTCTTGGCCTTCTTGGCGTCCTTCGTGATCTTGTCCACGGTGGTCGGCGACATCTCGTCTTCCTGCGTGGCGAGCAGGGTGAGCATGTCCTTCTCGTTGAGCTGCACACTCGGGGCGATGTCGTCCTTGCGGGCAGAGCCGCGCCGCGGAGGCTTTCGCCCGGCCTCGGTCTGGTCAGCCAGCTGGCCGATGATCTCGCCGACCAGGCATGAGCGGAAGCGGGCCTGATGCGCCTTGCGGGTCGAATCCCACGCGCCGAATGCCAAGCTCACGGGGCTCAACTCGAGCAGTGCGCGCGCGTTGGCCGGGGAGGCATTGCGGGCGGCCACATATGCCGGGTACTTGGTGGTCACCTCGCCGTCGATTGTGCCGAAGCGGATGTGGCCGTCGCTGAAGCGGTGGGGCAACTGGTAATCGGTGGCGCTCAGGGTTTCGTAGTCAACCCGGATCGACGGCATCCGGGTCAGCGATGGGTCACCTTCCTCGATGGCCAGGGAGATGGCATCCTCCACGCGGTTGAGCTGGCTCGCCTTGCTGTCGACGACGACCACGCTGCTGGGCTCGCCGCCGATGAAGCGGGTCTCGTAGGCATAGGTCCCGTCGCGTCCCTGCACATAGCGGGCGGGGGCGATGCCTGCCTGCGGTCCGGCTGCGGGGGCGAGTTCCGTCACCGACGACAGGACGCTGGCTCCGCCGGCGTGGCAGGCCGCTTCGAGGTCGGAGTAGGTGAGATCGGTCATTGTGTTCTCCTTGAGTGGTTGGGTGGGAGGCAGCGGTGCTTCTTGATCGTGAGTATGGCGGTGACCACTGACAGTTCTTGGCGGTTGCTGTGGTTGGGGTGGTCCTGACGGGTTCGACGGGCTGGTTCTGGATGACGGTTCCCCGTCAGCAGTCACCATACACACATCATCCCCCCCTTCGTTCACATTCCTCTGTATTGACGTCAGTAGGGAACCGAGGGGTGTGAGGTGTCGCAGGTGATTGAGGGTCAGAGCTGACGTCCACGTCCCCAGACGCAAAAAAGGGCCAGCCGGCACCAGCCAGCTGACCCAACAGGCCCGCGACACGACGGTCGACGAGCGATGGCGGAGGATACGAGATTCGAACTCGTGAGGGCGTGAACCCAACCCGCTTTCCAAGCGAGCGCCATAGGCCTCTAGGCGAATCCTCCGCGGGCAAGGTTAACAGGTTCCCCGCGACGCCCACCACCCGCGCCGTTCACCAGCGATGGACAGCCCAACCCCCGCCGCGTCCTGCACGATAAGTGGGTGACCACTACCGAGGTATCCACGCTCGCCCATCTCGTCGACCAGGCCGCCGAGGGCCTTGCCGGCGTCGCCAGAGTCACCCCGCTGCAATACAACGAACGCATTTCCTCGACCTCGGGCTGTCGCGTCTGGCTCAAGCGCGAAGACCTGCAACCGGTGCGCAGCTATAAGTTGCGCGGCGCCTACACCTTCATCAGCAAGCTGTCCGACGACGAGAAGCGCGCCGGCGTGATCTGTGCCTCCGCCGGCAACCACGGCCAAGGCGTGGCCTGGGCCTGCGCACGGCTGGGCATCACCGGCACCGTGCACGTGCCCTCCACCACCCCGCGCCAGAAGCGCGACCGCATCCGCTTCTTCGGCGGCGACCATGTGCGCCTCGTGGTGGGCGGCGACACCTACGACGACGCCGCCCGCGCCGCGCAGGTTGAGGCCGACCGCACCGGCGCCACCATGGTGCCCGCCTTCGACGACCCACTGATCGCGTCGGGTCAGGGCACCGTCGCCCGTGAACTGGTGGAGCAGCTCGGCCATGCCCCCGACGTGCTCGTGGTGCCGGTCGGCGGGGGAGGCCTGCTGTCCGGCTGCGGCGCATGGATGCGCGAGAACCACCCCGAGACCCGCATCATCGCCGTGGAGCCAGCCGGTGCCGCCGGCCTGGCCGCCGCCATGGACGCCGGCCGCCCCGTTCGCCTGGACCACATCGACAGCTTCGTCGACGGCGCCGCCGTGGCACGCGTGGGCGACTTCACCTTCAAGATCGCCCGCCAACTCGCCCCCGACCTCATCGCGATCCCCGAGGGCCAGGTGTGCACCGAGATGCTGTCGATGTACCAGGTGGACGGCATCATCGCCGAACCCGCCGGGGCGCTGGCCGCCTCCGCGCTGAGCGTGCACCCGATGGACACCACGCTGGGCATCGACCCCAGCCAGGAGATCGCCATCATCGTCAGCGGCGGCAACAACGACGTCTCGCGCTACGCCGAAGTGGTGGAACGCTCCGGCGTGCACGAGGGACGCCGCCGCTACTTCCTGGTCAACTTCCCCCAGGAGCCCGGCGCGCTGCGTCGCTTCCTCAACGAGGTGCTCGGCCCCGACGACGACATCATCGTCTTCGACTACACCAAGCACTCCAACCGCGACACCGGGCCGGCGCTGGTCGGCATCGAGCTCGGCGATCCCACGAGCTTTGCCGAGTTGTGGACGCGCATGGAGGAATCGCCGCTCAACGTCGAGGTGCTGGAGCCCGACACGGCGATCTACCGGATGCTGGTCTAGGACGCCGCCCCGACTGGGCCGGTATGTGGAGCGCCTGTCGGGGGTCGGGCTGGGAGCTGCAAGCCCCTTGATTCGCGCGAGCCGAACCCACAAGGCCCCGAAGACATGAAGGGGTCCTCCGCGCACCCGGAAGAGCTCACTTACCCTTGCTGCCTTCCGGCCCTGGGGGAATTGGGCGAGGTACCGCCGCGCGGAGGACCTTGCCGCCATGTTACCCGGGAGCACGCCCGGTCGCGCAAGCCGGAGCCCGTCCCCGAACCCGCCGCCGCAGCATCCACAGCCCTTGACAAGGGCGCCGGTGATGCCCTTGTCACATACCCGATGCAACGCCCGTCCGGCTCCCCGGCGCAGCGTGACAACGCGGTTCGCGGTGGACCCCGGACGGGACGTGATGGCGATCCCGGCGTCGGAAAGTTATTATTACAACTAACTTGTAATAAATAGGCGGCTGGCCGCCGCGCGAAGGGAATCCCATGACCGACCTGCCCATCACCCAGACCCACCACTGCACCTGCGCGGAGGGGGAAACCAACACTCCCGAGCTCGACGCCAGCGCCATCCCGCACGCGATTCGCCACGCCGCCATCCTCGGCGCGCTGCAGGGCCTGGGCCACAACGAATCGATGATCCTGGTGGCCCCGCACAATCCGCTGCCGCTGCTCGACCAGATCGACTCCATGTGGCCCGACGTCTTCAGCCTCGAATATGTGCAGGAAGGCCCCGACGCCTGGAAGATCCGCTTCACGCGCGTGGCCGCCTGAGCACCGTGGACGGCCAGACCGGCCTCGTTCGTCGCGCCGCAGTCCTCGGCGTCGGTGCGACGGATGGGGCTTACCCCAGCGACCGCGGCGCCCCGCTTGATCCGCAGTGCCAACGGCTGATGGACGCCCTGCTCACCGCTCCGGGGCCGATGACGGTGGCCCAGCTGGGTGTCGACGCGGAGATGCGTCCCAACACGGTGCGCTTCCACCTGGCCCACCTGGGCGATGCCGGGCTGGTGAGCGGTGTTTCGGCGCGCACCACCACACGCGGACGCCCCGGCGTGCTCTATCGCGCCACCGCGAGGGCCTTCGACAGCGGCCCGCAGCATCCCCGGCTGCTCACCGAGGTGCTCATGCACCATTTCCTTGCCGACGCCGCGACGCCACCGCCATCGGTTGAGGACCCGCAGCGTCCCACCACGGTGTGGGAGCGGGCCCGCCGTGCCGGACGCGCCTGGTCGTCGCACGTCGAGACGCTGCCCGGCGGAAGTCCGGCGCACGGCGGCGCCGGACCGGAACACGTGACTGACGGCACTGCGCAGTTCGACGCCCTCCTCACCCAACTCGGTAACTGGGGACTCGCACCCAACCGCATCCGTGACCCTGGCGTCCCGGATGGCTCAGCGGTTCCGGATGAGTCGGCGGCAGCCTCGACACACAGTCCAGTGGGATCGACAATCGGCCCCGGCCCTGTTTCGCCGGACCCTGCAGCCGCCCAGCGTGATCACCTCCCCGACCGTATACGCATTGGACTCAACCGGTGTCCCTTCGCCCACGAGGCCAGCGAGTGCCCCGACCTCGTCTGCGGCGTACATGCCGGCATCATCGACGGACTACTCGCCCAACTCGGCGGGTCATGGCGCGTCGCACGGCTCACGCCCCACGCCTCGGCCGGCCAATGCCTGCTGGACGCCGAACTCACCCACCCTGCACTCCAGGCCCCTCCGTGCCCGGCGGCCGCATACCCAGACTCCGTGCACCGGGCCGGCCGCGGCGGCACCACGCCCCGCGCGTAATCACCGGGGTGCGGCCCTTGCGTGGCGCCGCAGCGCCTACCCTGAGCATGACCCGCCTGCAAGAAAGCCACCCCATGTCACAGCCCGTTGCCGTCCCGGAACAGGGCAGCGCCGACCCGCCGCTCAAACCCGCCAGCCAGACCCGACGCGTGATCGTGCTGCTCGTGCCGTGCGGAGTGGCCATGGTGATGGGTTTGGACGCCGCCCTGGTGCTGCTCGGCCTGCCGGCCCCGTTGAGTGGTGAGCGGTTCTCGTCGGCCCACGGCATCATCATGACCATCGGCTTCTTGGAAGCTCTCGTCAGCCTGGAGAGCGCGGTGTCCCTGCGTCGCCTGTGGGCCTACTGCGCTCCGGCTGCCCTCGCCGTGGGTGCCCTCCTCGTGCTCACACCGCTTCCCCTCCAGGCCGGTCAGCTGCTCATGCTTGTCGGTTGCGCGCTGCTGATCGTCAACTATTCGGTGTTGTGGACGCGCAAGCACGAGCCGATGGTGGCGGTGCAGGTGGGTGGGGCCCTCGCCGCGCTGGGTGCCGTGCTCCTGTGGACGGGTGGGGTGTCGATCCCCGACTTGTTCGCCTGGCTGGTCACCTTCCTGATGCTCACCATTGCCGCCGAACGCGTCGTCATCTCGCGGTTCAGTCCCTCGGTGCTGACGCCGGCCGGGGCGCGGCGCTATCAGCGCGGCATCGTGGTGATCAGTGCCCTGATCGTGTTTGCGTGTCCCCTCACCACCATCTGGTCGGGCCGGGTGCTTCCCGTGTTCGGGCTGGCGCTCATCGCCCTGACCGTGGTGGCCGCATGGGGCGATGGTGCCCGCAGCGACCTCAGGGTGCGCGCCCGCGCGACGGTTGCGGGGTCGGACGCTGCGTCGGATGCGGACACTGCGTCCGGTTCGGCCATCACGCCGAGCCAGCGCTTCACCGGCGTCATGGTCTTCATCAGCTACCTGTGGTTGATCGTCACCGGCCTGCTCCTGGTGCATCCCACCTTGTCAGGGCTGCATTACGATGCCCTGCTGCACGCCGTGTTCCTTGGTTTCGTGATGACCATGGTGGTGGCCCATGTGCCCACCTACCTGCCGTTCCTGCTGGAGATCCGGTTCCGCTTCAACCCCGGATTCTGGGGCGTCGCGGTGCTGTTGAACGTCGGGCTGGTGGTTCGCATCGTCGCCGACCTGGCTGGCTCCGAGACCGGACGCACCCTCGGCGGGCTGGCCAATATCGCCGCCCTGCTGTCGCTGGTTGCCGTTGCCGTCTGGGCAGCCGTCGTCAAGGGCCCTGAGGACCCGCAGGCACCCGCCGGCGACACGCGGGCGATTTCGGACACATCCCCCACCAAGGACTCCCGGGCATGAACATCGAAAGCCCCACCACACGGAGACGCCCCCACGGCCTGGCCAGCCGCCGGGTCTGGTTCACGGCCGTCACGGTGCCGGTCTGCCTGTGGGCGCTCGTCGCGCTCGCGGCACTGATCGGCCAGCGCTGGCGCGCCGACCTGGGCTGGATCGGCCTGCATGCCGCCGCCCTGGGCGTGGCCACCAACGCCATCGTCACCTGGAGCGACTACTTCGTCGACGCCCTGATGCGTGGAGCCGCCTCGTCGAAGGCCCGCCAGATCGGCGTGCTGGCGGGGCTCAACGTCGGCACCCTGGCGCTCATCGGGGGCATCGAGGCCGCCCTGAATCCCCTTGTCACAGCGGGTGCGGCGCTCATTGTCGTGGCGATCGTCGTCCACTGCGCCAGCCTGTGGCGACGCAGCCGCGGGGCATTGACCACCCGGCTTGGCAGCACGGTCGTGGGCTACTACATCGCCTGTGCCGGCTGGTTCGTGGCGGCCGGTGTCTTCGGCTTCCTCATGACCACCGCCGGCGGGGGCCACCTCAACCGTTACCTGCTGGCCCACATCGCCTCTGCGGTGCTCGGCTGCCTCGGGCTGGCCGTCATCGGCACCCTCGTCACGCTGTGGCCCACCATCCTGCGCACCCGCATGGTGCCCGGTGCACAGACCGATGCCCGACGGGCCCTTCCGCTGCTCAACATCGCCCTTGCGGTGGTCGTCATCGGCGGCGTGATCGGACGCGGCTGGCTCTCGGCGCTAGGCCTGCTCGGATACCTGGCGTGCCTGGGCTTCACCCTGGCCGCGATGATGCGCGCCGCCCGGGTGAAGCCACCGCGCAGCTTCGCTGCCCGCAGCGTGATCGCCGGTATGGCATGGCTGGTGGGCACGCTCGTCGTGGCCACGGTGATCGCGGCCATGGGGCCCGACACCGCCACGATCATGAACCGACTCACGGCGCTGGCCTGGCCACTGCTCGCCGGTTTCGCCGCCCAACTGATCGCCGGGTCAATGGCCTACCTGCTGCCGGTGGTGATCGGTGGCGGCCCCGCCATGGTGCGCCGGCGCAACCGGGTGATGGACCTGGCGTCCAACACCCGCCTCGTCGCGGCAAATGGCGCCGGACTAGGCCTTCTGCTCCCGCTTCCGGCTGCCGGTCGGGTGGCGATGATCGCCGTGGCGGCAGCATGCGTTGCCGCGTTCCTGGTGCTCGTGGTGGCCACCGCCGTCGTCCGTAGGCCGTTGCAGATGGCCGACGTGCCACCGGCGCGCACCCACGGCTTCGAGGCAATGCTCGGCGTCGGCGTCCTGGTGATCGCACTGGCCATCGCCACCGCGATCTCGCCAGCCACGATGGTCGGCAAGGGCACTGCGAGCGGCGCCGGTTCCTCCGGGGCGGTCGGCAACGGGCAGAGTCAGCACGTGTCGGTGGAGGCCCACGACATGAAGTTCACGCCCAACACCATCGACGTGCCGGCCGGCACTCACCTGTTCATCGACGTGAAGAACACCGACACCGGCGGCATGGTGCACGACCTTGTGCTTGCCTCGGGAGCCACCTCGGGACGCCTGTCACCCGGCGCGTCCGGCACGCTCGACGCCGGCGTGATCAGTGCCAGCACCGACGCCTGGTGCTCCATCGCCGGCCACAAGCAAATGGGCATGACCATGAAGATCAACGCGAGCGGCGCCGCGCCAGCCGGCGGTGCAGCGGCGGTGGGTTCCCCGAGCGCGACCCACGCGACGCCCGACCCGAACGCGCAGATGACCGCCGATCCCTGGGATGCCGCCCTGCAACCGGCCGGCCCCGAGACCGAGCACCGCATCACCCTGGACGTCACCGAGAAGGAAGTGGAGGTGGCACCGGGCGTCCGCCAGCTGCGGTGGGTCTACAACGGCCAGGCGCCCGGCCCGGTGCTGCGCGGGCACGTGGGCGACAAGTTCGCGGTCACGCTGATCAACCACGGCACGATGGGCCACAGCATCGACTTCCACGCCGGCGCGCTGGCCCCCGACGGCCCGATGCGCACCATCCAACCCGGCGAGCAGCTCACCTACATCCACACCGCCACCAAGTCGGGGGTGTGGATGTACCACTGCGCCACCGCACCCATGTCGTTGCACATCGCGAACGGCATGTTCGGCGCGGTGATCATCGACCCGCCCGGCCTCACGCAGGTGGACAAGGAATACCTCATCATCCAGTCCGACCACTGGTATGGCGCCCAGGGGGAGGGCAACGACGCCGCCCGCATCAGCGACGGCAATCCGGACGCCGTGGTGTTCAACGGGTACGCCAACCAGTACGACGCGCACCCGCTGCCCGCCACGGTCGGCAACCGGATCCGCTTCTGGGTGCTCGACATCGGCCCCAACGAGCCGATCAGCTTCCACATGGTGGGTGGCCAGTTCGACACGGTCTGGGCCGAGGGCGCATTCCGCCTGGAGTGCGGATACCAGCCGGCCGCCGGCGTCGACCCGGCCTGCGGCACGCTGGGGCCCGGCGGCTCCCAGACGCTGTCGCTCGGCCCCGCCGAGGGCGGCTACGTCGAGATGGTGGCGCCCGAGGCCGGCCACTACAAGTTCATCAACCACGTGATGAGCGACGCCGAGAAGGGCGCCCACGGCACGCTGGAGGTCTCCGCGGGCTGACGCCCTCCCGGCCGAGACTCCAGAGCGACCCGAGTGCGGGTCTGAGGGAAAGTGACTGGCTCATGGTGTTGCCCGCACCCCGTGATGTCCGACGATCGATGAATGCCACGCCCTGCACGGTGCAGCGCTGGCACCGACCAAAGGACATGCGCCATGAAGATCACACGAGCCCTGGCCGCCACTGCCACGCTGACCGCGCTGTTGGTGGGCACCGGCGTTGCCGGGGCCGCCGCCGACGTCACCTGGGAATCATCGCCGGGACCCCACACCTTCAGCGTGGACGTCACCCCTGTTTCCTACATGGTCGACAGCTCCGGTGACGCCGCCCTGCGCGTGGAACACATCGTCGACGAGAACGGCCGGGCCTTGCTGTGCGCCCAGTTCGACCGGCCGTCGCCCTCGGGGACGCAGCTGCAGCCGTTGGGACGCGCCACTCCGCAACTTGCCTACCTGGCCAACCAGTTGGAGCATCCTGAGCTCAATCCTGACCTGGCCGGGCTGGACGCCATGCAGCAGTACTACGTGCTGCAATTCGTGGCCCACATGTATGACAGCCCCCATTTCGCCGCCTTCACCGATGTGCAGGACGGGCAACGGGTCGCCGATCCGCATGGCCTGATCCCACGCATCACCGCGGTGAAGGCCAGGGCCGACGCCGCCTCGAATGGCGACTTCTTCGAGGGCCACAAGATCTCGGTGTCCGAGCCCGTCCCGGCCTCCGCCCTCGACGCCGAGGGATTCTGGCTGTCCGATCCGGTGACCGTGAGCGTGCAGGCCGGAAGCGCGCAGGTCACCGTGAAGCCCACGTGGAATGAGGCGGCCACCGCGGCGGGCACCACACTGGTCGATGCCGCCACCGGCGCCCCGCTGGAGGCCGTCACCGACGGGGCACAGGTGCGGCTCAAGACCTCGGCCGACAAGCTGGCCGGTAGGGCCGGCCGGGTGGGCGTCACCCTCGACGCCAGCTTCGACGGGGGCACCGCCAAGATCGGATATCTCTACGGCGGTGACGAGTCGGTGCAACAGATCGTCGGCTATGACGAGATCACCTACAACGAGCACCTGTCCACCGACATCTCCACCGCCTACACCCCGGTGCTCGGCTCACTGAGCGGCACGAAGGAGGGCGCGGCAGGCGAGCGGCTGGCCGGCGTGGAGTTCACGGTGAAGGACGCCGGGGGCACCGCGCTGACAACCGTGACCACCGCATCGGACGGCACATTCACCGTCCCCGACGTGCCCTGGGGCACCTGGTTCATCCACGAGACCAAGACCCCGCAGGGTTATCTCCCCTTGTCACAGCCTGTCGAGGTGACCATCGACGGTGCCCACCGCCGCATTGACCTGCCGACCATCACCAACGACAAGGCCCCGGTGGCCAAGGGGCTGTCCACCATCAACACCGGGCGGCCCCCATCTGACAATGCGCTGAACCCGGCGCTCGTCATTGCGGCGGGCGTCCTGCTGGGTGGCGGTGTCGGTGGTGGCGCCTGGTGCGTCGGAAGCCGTGTGACGCAGGCCATGGGCCACTGACGCCAGGCCATGGGCCACTGACGCCAGGCCATGGGCCACCGATGCCCACTGATGCACAGTGCCGCGACGGAAAGTGCCGCGACGCGAGGGCGGAGAACGGGCGCCAGGGATGCGACGCGCCAGCAAGCAGGGGGAGTAGCGATGAGGATGTCGACGGGTCCGCACCTGAGGGCTGCCCGCAGGTGGCGGCGGGGCCGGTTGTGGGCGGTGCTGGTGACCGTTGCGCTCGTCGCGGCGGGCGTCGCCCTGTTCCAGCACCGCATCCTGTTCCAGCACCGCGCACCGGGAGTGGCCGCTGAGCCGGTGCCGGGCATCACGACGAATGGTTCCGTGGTGGCGACGGGGGAACCGCGCACCGACTCGGCGCCGCTTCCCCCGGCCCCGTTCGTGGCCGCGCGCCCGACCCCGGAAGCAGCCGTGGCGCTGGAGGTCGCGGCCGACCGGTTGGTGATCCCGTCACTGGGCGTTGATGCCCCGCTGCTGGCGGCCCCGCTCGGCGAGGACGGATCGCTGGCCGTTCCCGATGACCCGCAGCAGGTGGGCGTCTCCACGATCGCCGCACCCGTTGCCAGCTCGGCGGGAACCACCCTGCTGGCCGGCCATGTGAACATGCAGCGGGTTCCCGGCGCCCTGTGGAAGCTGTCCCAGATATTGCCCGGCGCCCGCATCATCACCACCGACCATGGCGGCGTCCGGCAGGAATGGATCGTCGACGGGCTCACCGTGCATCCCAAGCAGGGCCTGCCGGAGGGCCTCACCAACACCACCGGCCGGCGGCGGCTGGCCGTGGTCACCTGCGGTGGCGAGGTGCACGACGGCCAGTACGAGAAGAATGTGATCGCCTGGGCACGCAGTGCCCCCACATCGGGCACCTGAGGGCAATCACCCGGCGCCAACACCGTCGCATTGGGTAAAACGTCAGTGCCGGCTAATACTCTTGGGGTCGTGGATGGCGATCTGGATCCCGAGGGCCACGAGGCACCTGAGGACGATTTCTTCGAGCAGGACGGTCCTGCCCTGTTCGACGATGCCGCCAGCACCGAATCCACCAGCGCGGACAGCACGAAGGGAACCATGGCGAACAGCACCGATACCGGCGGCGTGGACGCACCACGCGACGAGCCCCTGGCGTCCGGTGAGATCCCGACGCCGGATGCCCCGGTGGCTGCTACGCCCGACGCGCCTGCGCCCGACAACGACCCGGGGGCGCCGCTGGCGCTCTACCGGCGCTATCGTCCCGACACCTTCGAGCAGGTGATCGGTCAGGACCATGTGACCCTGCCGTTGCAGCGTGCGATCGCCAACAACCGGGTGAGCCATGCCTACCTGTTCAGCGGCCCGCGCGGCTGCGGCAAGACCACCTGTGCCCGCATCCTTGCGCGCTGCCTCAACTGCGAGAACGGCCCCACGCCCACTCCCTGCGGCCATTGCACGAGCTGCCGTGAACTGGCCACCGGAGGGCCCGGCAGCATCGACGTGATCGAGATCGACGCCGCCTCCCATGGCCGCGTCGACGACGCCCGCGAGCTGCGCGAGGGCATCTTCTTCGCACCGGTGCAATCGCGCTTCAAGATCTACATCATCGACGAGGCCCACATGGTCACCAAGGAGGGCTTCAACGCGCTGCTGAAGGTGGTGGAGGAGCCGCCGCCGCACGTGAAGTTCATCTTCGCCACCACCGAGCCCGACAAGGTGATCGGCACCATCCGCTCGCGCACCCACCACTATCCCTTCCGGCTGGTGCCCCCGAAGGTGCTCACCGACTACCTCGAGAAGATCTGCGTCGAGGAACACGTGCAGGTTGAGCCCGGCGTCCTGCCACTCGTGGTGCGTGCCGGCGCCGGATCGGTGCGTGACTCGCTGTCGGTGCTCGACCAGCTGCTCGGCTCGGCCGGTGCCGACGGCGTCAGTTACCAGCAGGCCACCTCGTTGCTCGGCTACACCCCCGATGCCCTGCTCGACGAGATGGTCGACGCGCTGGCCGCCGGTGACGGCAAGGGCGTCTTCGGCACCATCGACAAGGTGATCGAGATCGGCCAGGACCCGCGACGGTTC
The DNA here is from genome assembly GCF_000940845.1 of Propionibacterium freudenreichii subsp. freudenreichii. NCBI lineage: Bacteria > Bacillati > Actinomycetota > Actinomycetes > Propionibacteriales > Propionibacteriaceae > Propionibacterium > Propionibacterium freudenreichii. The sequence continues at coordinate 439,096 of NZ_CP010341.1, forward strand.
GCCGAGGACCTGTTGCAGCGGCTGCGCGATCTGGTGATCGTGGCCGACGTGCCCGACGCCCTGAGCTCCGGCCTGATCGACGTGGCCGCCGACCAGGCGCAGCGCTTCGAACACCAGGCGGCACTGATCGGGCCCGGGGAACTCACGCGGGCCGCCGAGGTGATCGCCAGCGGCCTCACCCACATGCGGGGCACCACCGCGCCCCGACTGCACCTCGAACTGATGTGCGCACGCATCCTGCTTCCCGGCGCCGACGTGGACGGACGCGGCACCCACGCGCGCCTCGACCGGCTGGAACGTCGCGTCGGAATGCCCGGCGTGGCCGAGGAGCCCGCCGTCGAGCAGCCCGCGCCACCCCAGTGGGACGACCAGGCCAATGTCAGTCGAGACCCCCATGCCGACGCCCAACCCGGCGTCGACGACCAGCAGGGTGCCCGCACCCGACAGCGCTCCGTGCGCGACGGTGGTTCAGGGCTCAGCGGTGTGGGCCTGGCAGGTCCCGGCTATGCCGACCGAGCGAACCAGACCCAGATGGGCAATGCTCCCGGTACCGCCGCCGGCATGGGTGTCGGTGCGCCCACCGGTGGTGGTCATGCCGCCACGGCCCGTCAACGCCCCGCCGTCGATCAGACGGTCGCCCCGGCATCCGGTGCGCCCCGCCAACAGCGGCCGGCTGCCGGCCCCGCGCCTGACGGGCAGGCGACGCCGCCCGGCAACGCTTCTCGCGGCCATGCTGGGCCCACCGATACTGGGCCCACCAGCGCCGGGCCCGGTATCGCCGCGTCTGATCAGGCTGCGTCCGATCACCCTGCGCCGACCGACAACCTCGGGGACAGCCCGAACGCCGGCACATCGCACGCCACCGCCGCTGATGGCGCAGCGACCGGGGTCAATACGAACGCCGACAACGCCCCGGGCGCCGACAACGCCGGGCCGGCCGGGCCCGCCCCGCAGGCCACGGGTGCGCAAGCCCCGTCGTCGGGGGATTCGTTCCCGGCGCAGGCTCCTTCCTCCGCTGCCGGCCGCCTGAACACCGCCGAGGTGCGCAGGCTGTGGCCGGAGGTGCTCACTGCGGTGAAGGGCCGCCGTCGCTTCACCTGGATTCTGCTCAGCCAGAATGCGCAGGTGCTGCAGGCCGACGTCGACGGCCTGTCGCTGGCCTTCAACTCGGCCGGCGCCCGGGACAGCTTCCAGAACGGTGGCTCCAACGACGTGCTGCGGGAAGCCCTGATCGACGTGCTCGGCGCCGACCTGCCGATCCACTGCGTGGTGGAGGGTACGGCCGCCATGAACGAGGCGCGTGGGGGAGAACCTGCCAGGCAGCGCCCAGCGCCGACCCAACAACAGGCGCCAACCCAACACCCGACATCGACCCAACACCAGGCACCCGCCCAGCAGCAGGCGCCGACCCAGCACGAGGCACCAGCCGGGCATTCGGCGCCCCAGGACCAGGCCGCGCCCCAGCGGCAACCCGGGGCTGGGCAACGTCCGGCCCCCGGTCAGGCGGAGCCTGATCAGTCGGGAACCGGCCCATCGGAACCGGCCCAACCGGCGTCCGACAAGCGGGAAGGCGGCCACCAAGGCCCCCCAGCTGAGGGCGGCGAGCGTGCGGGGGGCTCGTCGCAGCAACACCAGTCGCAGCAACACCGGGATGACGCGGATCAGCACCTGGCCGATCCGCCGGAGGTCCCGCGCCAACGTGCCGCGCAAGCCGGATCCCCCGGGGATGACGGGAGCCATGGAGCGACGGGAGTTCCCGATGACGCTGCACCGGCCCGCCGCAATGGCCGTCGTCGCCATGTGATCCCCGATCTCGGCGAGGTCGCGTCGTCGATGCCCACCGAGCAGCGCGATCCGGGGTGGGACCCGTGGGCCACGCCGCAGGGCGACGCAGGCCAGCCCGATCCACACGGGACTGGCTCATTTGGGACTGGCCCATCTGGGACCGGTTCACCCAATGCCGGCCCGAACGGTGCCGGTTCAGCAGGTGCTGGTCCCAACGGGTCCGGCACACGCTCCTCAACCACCGATGGAACATCCACCGACGGGCCGCAGGCGGCGGGTCACGCGGGCCCCCGGAACAACGCCGCGGCACCCGGTGCTTCCGGCCGCGCCCCGGAGCCCCACCATGAGATCCGCTGGGAGGTGCCCCTGCCCGACGACGAGCCGCCCTACGATCCCGATGCCGATGTGAGCATGAGCGATCCCAACGTCGACGAGACCGGGAAGTCGGCCGCGGAGCTGATCATCTCCGAGCTCGACGCCGAGGTGATCGAGGAGATCGAGCACGGCTGAGACCGCCACGGCACCACACTGCACGGGGCTCCGCACCACACCGCACAGGGCTCCGCACCACACCGCAGGGCTCTGCCCGGGGATTTGTGGGTGCCCCCACGTAGAATGAACAAGCCGGTTGGCCCGCCGACGGCCTGCGTGCCCCGCACATCCCGGTGCGCGGTGGCCCGGGCAAGGGCGGCACCGGCAGCGAACGTAGTGCATCGACTCAACGCGTCAGGCACGCTGGCGAACTTGTGAAAGGCATCAGATGTTTCCTGAAGGCATGGACATGAACGCGCTCCTCGAGCAGGCCCAGCAGATGCAGGTGCAGCTGCAGCAGGCCCGCGACGACCTACAGGACGCCAGCTTCTCCGGCACCTCCGGCGGCGGCCTGGTGGAGGCAACCGTCACCGGCGGTGGCGTGCTCACCGGCCTGGTGATCAAGCCCGAGGCCATCGACCCCGATGACGCCGAGGGCCTGGCCGACCTGGTGGTGGCCGCCGTGCGCGATGCCACCTCGAAGGCCGCACAGGAAGCCGAGAAAGTGATGCCTGACCTGGGATCGCTGGGTCTTTGACGTGTACGACGGACCTATCCAGGATCTGATCGACGAGCTCGGCAGGCTGCCGGGCGTGGGCCCCAAGAGCGCCCAGCGCATCGCCTTCTGGCTGCTCGACCAGCCCCAGGCCGACGTGGAGCAGCTGGCCAATACGCTGCGCACGGTGAAGGAGGGCACCCACCTGTGCTCGATCTGCTTCAACGTGACCGACTCCGACATCTGCCGCATCTGCCGCGACCCGCGTCGCGACCACAGCTCCATCTGCGTGGTCGAGGAGTCCAAGGACGTGATGGCCATTGAGCGCACCCGCGAATTCCGCGGGCTCTACCACGTGCTCGGTGGCTCGATCAGCCCGATCGACGGCCGTGGCCCCGGCGACCTGCGCATCGCCGAACTCGTGCGACGCCTGCAGGACCCGAAGGTCTCCGAGATCATCCTGGCCACCGACCCCAACCTCGAGGGTGACGCCACCGCCACCTACATCTCGCGGCTGCTCGGCGAGACGCCCGGCATCCGCGTGAGCCGGCTGGCCTCCGGGCTGCCCGTGGGCGGCGACCTCGAATACGCCGACGAGGTGACGCTGGGCCGCGCCTTCAGCGGCCGTCGCTATGTCAACGACGAGGAACCGGCCGACCAGAGCGCCTGACCCCGCCCGGGGCCCCGGTGCTCTCAGGCGTCCAGCGGCACGTCGTCGGGGCCAAGGTCGTCGGGGCCCAGCTCCTCGGGGGCGCGGCACATCTCGGTCATCAGGCGCACCGCGAAGGCACCCAGCGTGCCGACGATCCACAGGTCCACCGACGGGTCACCGGCGCCCACCTCAAACGACCAGGCATAGCCGTGGGCCATGCCCGAATAGCAGTGGAAGACCCACAACGCCGCCTCGCGCACGGTGGGTGCGAACTCGGCGGGTAGCCCCGCCGGACCGGCCGCCTCACTGATGGCCTGTGCCATCTCGCGCAGCATCGCCCGTTCGCCCCGGATGCGCGACAGCTTCTGCACCGTCTTGTTGGCCGACTTCACCTCGGCGAGGAACTCGTCGCTGGGACGCAGGCTGTGCAGCTGGGTGAACTCGTGGGCCTCCTCCATGCCCTGCAACAGGCTGCCGCTCTCCTGTGAGATCACCTGCAGGCAGTGGGCGAGGCGCACCTCGTCGTCCTCGGCACCCAGCGCATAGATCACGCGTCCGGAGGCAAGCAGCAGGGAGCGGGCCAGGATCAGCACGGCCGGCCCGGGGCCCCGGGGCTGCTCCCCGAACAGGGCGTCACCCATCGAGCGGGCGCATTCCTGGGCGGTACGCACCGCCTGCTGCAATGAATTCGTCAGCCCCACCACCGCGGCGTCGGGCATTTCCTTGTCGAGGCGGTCCAGTTCGGAGCCGGGCCTGGGCTGCGGCACCTGTGAGCCGGTGAGCATGAGCAGCGACTTCTCGATGGCCATCCACGCGTCCTGCGCGTCGGGAGGCGGCTGCCAAGGTTGCATGGTTTGACCCTTGCATCCAGTGGGCGGCCATGGCAAGGGGAATCCTGCACGCGACTAGACTTGCCACGTCGCAAGGCGTCGACGGGGCGATCACCCCCGAGCCGCCGGAAGAACCGCCCCCTTCGGGCCCAGTAGAACCGGCAGCGGCCGCAAAGCAAGTGGGAACGCCTCCGGGCGTCTCCAAGAAGGGTGGTACCGCGGGCCACCACGGCGTTGCACGCCGAGGTCTCTCGTCCCTTCGTGAACCACGTCCCAGACGTAGACGACGAAGAGGAACGATGACGACCAGCTCTGAGCGCACTCCCGCGAAGAATGAAGCCCCGAAGAATGATGGGGTGAACGTCGAAGCCGCTGACCCGACGGGCTTCGGACACAGCTACCACGCCGTGCCGGCGCGCATCGACCTGCCCGCGGTGGACCACGAGATCATCGCCCTGTGGGAGAAGAACAACACCTTCACCAAGTCGTGGGAAGCCTCCGAGGGCGGCCCGCGCTGGAACTTCTACGAGGGTCCGCCCACCGCCAACGGCCAGCCCGGCACGCACCACATCGAGGCGCGCGTGTTCAAGGACATGTTCCCCCGCTACAAGACGATGCAGGGCTTCCGCGTTGACCGCAAGGCCGGCTGGGACTGCCATGGCCTGCCGGTGGAACTCGCCGTCGAGAAGGAACTCGGCTTCGATCACAAGAACGAGATCGAGGAATACGGCATCGCGCGCTTCAACGAGAAGTGCCGCGAATCGGTCACCGAGCATGTCGACGAGTTCGCCGAACTCACCCGGCGCATGGGCTACTGGGTCAACATGGACGAGGCCTACTGGACGATGGCCCCCGAATACGTCGACTCCGAGTGGTGGGCGCTGCAGAAGATCTTCAACGACGGCCTGCTGGTGCAGGACTTCCGCGTCACCCCCTATTGCCCCCACGACGAGACCGCGCTGAGCGATCACGAGGTGTCGCAGGGCTACCGGGAGGTCACCGAACCGTCGATCTACGTCGCCTTCCCGCTGACGTCGGGGCCGTGGGCCGAGCGCGGCGCCAAGCTGGCCGTGTGGACCACCACCCCCTGGACGCTCATCTCCAATACGGCGGTGGCCGTGGCCCCCGACGTCGACTATGTGCTGGCGTCCAACGGCCACGAGGAGCTCGTGGTGGCCGAGCCGCTGTTCGATGCGGTGCTCGGCGAGCACGACGACGAGGGCAAGCCGGTCTGGCATGTGGTGGACAAGAAGCAGGGCGCGGCGATGGCCGGCTGGGACTACGAGCGTCCCTTCGACTTCGTGCCCTTCGACAAGCGCGCCAACTACATCCTGACCGCCGACTATGTGACCACCGACGACGGCACCGGACTGGTGCACGAGGCGCCGGCCTTCGGCGCCGACGACATGGAGGTGGGCCGCGCCAACGGCCTGCCGGTGATCAACCCGATCCGTGCCGACGGCACCTTCGAGGCCGACCTTCCCCTGGTCGGTGGCCTGTTCTTCAAGGACGCCGATCCGAAGGTGATCGACGACCTGACCAAGCGCGGCATCCTGCTCAGGACCGTGATGTACAAGCACTCCTACCCGCACTGCTGGCGCTGCGGAACGCCGCTGATCTACTACGCCCAGCCGAGCTGGTACATCCGCACCACCCAGCGCAAGCAGGAGCTGCTCGACCAGAACGAGAACACGATCTGGCACCCCGAGTCGATCAAGTGGGGCCGCTACGGCGACTGGCTGCGCAACAACATCGACTGGGCGCTGTCGCGCACCCGCTACTGGGGCACTCCGCTGCCGATCTGGCGCAACGACAAGACCGACAAGCTGTACTGCGTCGGCTCGCGTGCCGAGCTGGCGAAGCTGGCGGGCAATCCCGACCTGGCCGACATGGACCCGCATCGTCCCTTCGTCGACGATGTCACCTTCCAGCTGGACGGCGAGCAGGGCACCTATCGTCGCGTGCCCGAGGTGATCGACGCCTGGTTCGATTCGGGCTCGATGTCGTTCGCGCAGTGGGGCTACCCGTGGGTGGAGGGCAGCCAGGAGAAGTTCGAGCAGCATTTCCCGGCCGACTTCATCTGTGAGGCGATCGACCAGACCCGCGGCTGGTTCTACACGATGATGACCGTGCCGACGCTCGTCTTCGGCGAATCGGCCTACAAGCGCGTGCTGTGTCTGGGCCACATCCTGGCCGAGGACGGCCGCAAGATGAGCAAGCACCTGGGCAACATCCTGTTGCCCATCCCACTGATGGACGACCACGGTGCCGACGCGGTGCGTTGGTTCATGGCCGCCGCCGGATCGCCCTGGTCGGCGCGTCGCGTGGGGCCCACCACGCTGCAGGAGGTGGTGCGCAAGGTGATGCTCACCTACTGGAACACCGTCGCCTTCCAGAGCCTGTATGCCCGGGCCAACGACTGGACGCCCGATGGCGATGCCCCGCAGGTGGCCCAGCGCCAGGTGCTCGACCGCTGGTTGGCCTCGGCCACCCAGCAGCTGGTCGTCGACGTGACCGACGCGCTGGAGAACTACGACACGCAGCGCTACGGCGCGCTGATCTCGGGCTTCATCGACGAGATGTCGAACTGGTACGTGCGCCGTTCGCGTCGCCGCTTCTGGGACGGGGACGCCGGGGCCCTGTGGACCCTGCACGAGACCCTTGAGGTGCTCACGCGGCTGATGTGCCCGTTGGCGCCGTTCATCACCGAGAAGGTGTGGCAGGACATGTTCCGACCCACGCTGCCCGGTGCCGCCGAGTCGGTGCACATGACCACCTGGCCGAAGGCCGACACCGCGCTCATCGACGCACAGCTCGACGACGCCATGGAGACCGCCCGCCGGCTGGTCGAGGTGGGACGCGCCGCCCGCGCCGAGGCGAAGGTGAAGACCCGCCAGCCGCTGTCGCGCGCGCTGGTGAGTTCGGCCGCGCTGGCGAAGCTCGACAGCGAACTCGTGGGGGAGATCACCTCCGAGCTCAACGTGGAGGAGCTGGATTCCTTCGCGTCGGCCGGTGACGTAGTGGAGTACAGCGCCAAGGCGAACTTCCGGGCGCTGGGCAAGCGCTACGGCAAGCAGACGCCCGTGGTGGCCAAGGCGATCGCGTCGGCCGATGCGGCCCGGTTGGCCGAGCAGCTGGCCGCGGGCGACACGACCCTTGCCGTGGACGGCGTGGGTGACGTCGAGCTGAGTGGCGATGACGTCTTCCTCACCGAGCGTCCGCGTGAGGGCTGGTCGGTGGCCGATGTGCAGGGCGACACCATCGCCCTCGACCTGACGATGACCCCCGAGCTGGTGAGTGCCGGCAGGGCCCGCGAGATGATCCGCTTCGTGCAGGAGTCGCGCAAGGCGGCCGGCCTGGACGTGTCCGACCGCATCGACCTGGCGTGGTCGTCACCCGACGACGAGCTGGCCAGGGCCATCGAGACCCATGCCGACTTCATCGCCGGCGAGGTGCTCGCCACGTCGATGCACCGCGAGGCCACCCCCGAACCGGGCTGGCGCAGCGACGACGAGGCCCAGGTCTCGGTGCGCGTGGTGAAGGCCGAACAGCCCCTGTGAACCGGATGATCTGAAGCAGGGCGCAGAACTACCAAGAAGATGTCCCGTCGCCAGGAGGCGGCGGGACATCTTCTGTTGTGTGTTCTGTTGTGTGGGTTCCGGGTTGCCCCGGGTTGCGGCAGGCCCTCAGAAGTCCTCGTCGTCCAGCGGGCGGTACCCGAGCTGCTCCAGCGCGTGGGTCATCGCGCAGGCCACCGCGATGGAGTCATCGAGTGGCACGAAGGGGTGTTCGGTGAGGCCGGCCTCGATGGCCTCGCTCACGGCGGAGAGCTCCAGGCGGTAGCCGCGCCCGGGGAAGGGCAGCGTGACGTGCTCGGGCTCGTCGTCGTCGCGGTGCACCACGATGCTCGTCGGGTGGTGGAAGCGCGGCTCCACCTCGATGAAGCCGTCGGTGCCCATGATGGTCATGCGGCCCGGGCCGTGGGCCTGCAGCGAGATGCTCAGCTGTGCGGTGGCACCCGAGGCGTAGCGCAGCTGCATCGACGCGCTGGCATCCACCCGGGTCTCGGCGAGCTGGCCGGTGCAATCCACGGCGATCGGCTCACCCAGGAAGTCCTGCGCGAAATGGAGCGCGTAGACGCCCAGGTCGAGCATGGCGCCACCACCCAGCCCGGGCGCGAACAGCCGGTCGGTGGCATTGAAGGCCCGGTAGGCGAACAGATCGCCCTGCACGCAGGTGATGTCGCCGATGCGTCCGGTGGCGACCGCCTCATGGGCGGCACGGATCGCCGGCAGGAACCGGGTCCACATGCCCTCCATGGCGAACACGCCCTCCTGCCGGGCGGCCCGCGCCAGTTCCCGGGTGTGCTGCACCTGGCAGGTCATCGACTTCTCCACCAGCACCGCCTTGTTGGCGCCGATGACCGCCAGCGCCAGGGCATAGTGCTGCGCGTTCGGGGTGCCGATGTAGATGGCGTCGACATCGGGGTCGTCGAGCAGCTCGCGGTAGGAGCCGTGCGCATGGGGCAGGCCGAACTCGGCGGCGAACTGCCCGGCGCGCTCGGCGCTGCGTGAGCCGACTGCCACCAGTTCCGCGTGCTGCGCGGCGGTGAACTCGGTGGCCATGATGCGGGCGATACGTCCCGACCCTGCAATACCCCAGCGAACGGTCATGGACGAAATACTAGGGAGCCGGGCAACACCATGCGTCCACGGTGGGCAATCGTGGCGGGTCGTGCGCCGCCACAGCGCCCGGAGCTGTCGTTCACTGACCGGCGCGGGGCCGGCTCGACGGGTCGCCATCCCGGTAGACTGACGCCGTTGATCGTTCGGAAGGACCCCATGTCCAGGATCGTCCAGAAGTATGGCGGATCGTCGGTTGCGGATGCGGAGTCGATCAAGCGCGTCGCGCGCAAGATCGCCCGTGCCAAGCAGCGCGGCGATGCCGTGACCGTTGTCATCTCCGCAATGGGTGACACCACCGATGAGCTGATGGACCTCGCCTACCAGGTGAGCCCCCAGCCCCAGACCCGTGAGCTCGACATGCTGCTCACCACCGGCGAGCGCCAGTCGGCCGCGCTGTTGGCGATGGCGTTGAACGACCTCGGCGTCAAGGCTCGCAGCTACACCGGCAGCCAGGCGGGCGTGATCACCACCGAGCGCCACGGCGACGCCCGCATCGTGACCATCACCCCCGGACGCATCGAGAAATCGCTCGCCCAGGGCAATGTGACGATCGTCGCCGGCTTCCAGGGCGTCAGCCAGGACACCAAGGACGTCACCACGCTGGGTCGCGGCGCCTCCGACACCACGGCCATCGCCCTGGCGGCCGTGCTGGGCGCCAAGTACTGCGAGATCTACACCGACGTCGACGGCGTCTTCACCGCGGACCCGCGCATCGTGCCCACCGCCAAGCGCATCCCCGAAATCACCTACGAAGAGATGATGGAGATGGCCGCGGCCGGCACCAAGGTGCTGCACCTGCGGGCCGTCGAATACGCGCGCCGCGAGGGCATCGCGGTGCATGTGCGCAGTTCGTTCAGTGACAACCCCGGCACCTGGGTCAAGGGACATGCCGACATCGCGAAGGGGAATCAGATGGAAGAGGCCATGATCACCGGCATCGCGTCGGACGCCAGCGAGGCGAAGATCACCGTCGTCGGCGTGCCCGACGAGGTGGGTCGCGCCGCGCGCACCTTCGACGTGATGGCTGCCGCCGAGATCAACATCGACATGATCGTGCAGAATGTGTCGGCCGTCAGCACCGGACGCACCGACATCTCGTTCACGCTGCCGATGTCCGACGGGCAGCGCGCCGTGCAGGCGCTGAACGCCGTGAAGGACGAGATCGGCTTCGAGGAGCTGCTCTACGACGACCAGATCGGCAAGGTCAGCGTGATCGGCATCGGCATGCGCACCCATCCGGGTGTGACGGCCGCGTTCTTCGACGCCCTGGCCGCCAATGACATCAACATTGACATGATCTCCACCTCCGAGATCCGCATCTCCGTGATCGTCGAGGCGCCCAAGCTGGCCACGGCCGTGCAGGCCGCGCACACCACCTTCGGGCTCGACACCAATGGTGAGGCCGTCGTCTACGCAGGAACGGGGCGTTGACCTATAGGCCTCGTCGGGCCGGGGAAGGCTCACCGGACAAGCCCGCGCGCTCACGGCGCTGGGGCGGGCCCGGCGATGCTGGCCCCGTGCCCGAACAGGGCCCCGAACTCCCGCAGGAGACCTCCGCGGCGGACTACTCGCCCGGCCACGGTTCGTCCAGCCACGGCGGCGCCATCGATCGGCTGAGCCGCCGCCCCGAGCGGGCGGTGCACTCGGCCGAGGACACCGGACGCATCCCGGCTGTCGGGGCACCGATCCGTCGTCCCCGTGCCGATGCCCCGGCATCCGGCCAGCCCGACGAACCCACCCAGCCGGTGGGGCGCGGAACCAGCAACAGCGACGAGACGTCCACGGAAATGACCATGACCAATATGGCCGCCGTGGACGACGAGATCGACGCCGCCGACCGCAAGAACCTCGGCCGCAATTCGCTGCTCATGGCATCGGGCACGCTGGTCAGCCGCGTGCTGGGCATGGTGAACGCCATGCTGCTGGCCAAGGTGGTGGGCCAGGCGCTCGCCGCCGACGCCTTCCGGCTGGCCAATACGCTGCCCAACTACATCCTGGTGCTGCTGTCCGGCGGCATCCTCAACGCGGTGCTGCTGCCGCAGATCACCAAGGCGATGAAGCGCCCCGATGGGGGCAAGGACTTCGTGGACCGCCTGCTGACGGCCACCCTCACCCTGATCCTCGTGGTGGCGGTGTTGTGCACCGCGGGCGCCGGGGTGTTGATGCGGGTCCTCTACCAACTTGAGGGCGCCGGCCTGCACCTGGGCATCGCCTTCGCCTATATCTGCATGCCGCAGGTGCTGTTCTATGCGCTGTTCGCGGTGCTGGGCAATCTGCTCAACGCCCGCGGATCGTTCGGCGCCTTCGGCTGGGCCCCGGTGGTCAACAACGTGGTGGCCATCGGCGGCGAGATCGTCTTCCTGAGCCTGTGGGGCCAGCAGGCGGACCCGTCGGTGTGGAGCTCGCAGATGGTGTGGACGCTGGCGGGCAGCGCCACCCTGGGCATCATCGCCCAGACGCTCGTGCTGCTGCCGGTGCTGAAGAAGATCGGCTTCCGCTACACGCCCCGCTTCGGACTGCGCGGCTACGGCTTCGGTCAGGTGGGACGCTTCGCGGCGCTCACCTTCATCGCCCTGTGCATCGCCCAGGCCGGCGGCATCTACATCGCCAATGTGGCCTCGGGCATGATGTACCGCGCCCCGCAGGGCACGACGGTGGCCGGCTATGCGGCCTATCAGAACGCGATGACGCTGTTCCAGATGCCCTATTCGCTGATCGGCTTCTCGATCCTCACCGCCCTGTTCCCGCAACTGGCCAGGGCCTGGCAACGTCGGGCGAGCGCGGGGCTGGGCGACGCCCGCGACCTGGTCTACCGGGGGCTCACCCTGCCGGCGGTCGGCATCATCCCGGTCGCCTTCCTGCTCATGGCGCTGGCCCGGCCCATCGTGCGCGGCATCTACTGGGGCATCTCACCGGCGCAGGCGTCGGTCACCGCCCCGCTGCTCATGTTGATGGCGGCGGCCCTGCTGCCGTTCACGATCGTCACTTTCCAGCAGCAGTTCTGCTTCGCGCTGGAGCGCGGCTTCACGAACCTGTGGATGCAGTGCCTGGTCACGGCCGTGCAGGTGGGCTTCGGGTTCGCCGCACAACGCCTCGACCCGGCCCACGGCGTCGAGATCATCTGCCTGGGCATGATCGCCGGCAACTCGGTGCTCGCGATCGTCTTCGTGCTCTATGCCCGCCGCGAGATGGAGGGCATCGGCCTGGCGCGGATGATCTGGCTCTACCTGCGGCTGGCAGTGGCCTCGTTGCTGGGCGCCACGCCCGCCTACCTGGTGGGACGCGTGGTCGTCGCCTCGCAGGCCGATTCGTTGATCTCACAGTTCGGCGCGATGGCGCTGGGTGCGGTGGTGTTCATCATCGGTTTCCTGATCGGCGTGAAGCTGCTTGCCATCGACGAATTCCGGGCCTTCCTGCGGCCGATCCTGCGGCGCCTGCACCTGGTGCGCAGCGCCGAATAGGCCCTCGACGACCCGCCGGGGTGCCGCCTCCCAGCGTCTGCCCGCCGTGGCAGGTGGGGCACAATGAACAAAGTGTCCTTCCTTCGGCGTCTCGGTAATTGGCTCACCAGCCCCCGTGTGCTGGCCCTGCTCATCGGCGTCGGCGGCATCATCAATGTGGTGGGGGTGATCGCCGCACCCCATGGTTCGCGGCGCATGCGCATGGTGCTCGACGTCTTCTCTCCCACCGTGGTGGGCCTGGCGTCGGTGGCCACGGCAATCGTCGGCCTGGTGCTCATTGCGCTGAGCACCGGCCTGAAGCACCGCAAGCGCGTCGCCTGGTGGCTGGCCGTCGCGATGGTCGTGATGACGGTGCTGCTGCACGTGGTGAAGGGCTTCGACTTCGAGCAGTCCATCGCCGGGCTGGTGGTGCTCGCGCTCCTGGTGGCCGGGCACCGCCACTTCACCGGCATCCCCGACCCGCGGTCGCGACGCAGCATCTGGACCACCGTGATCCTGGCGCCCCTGGCCGGCATCACCCTGGGCACCGTGCTGCTGACCGCCACGGCACGCACCCAGGCCCATGACACCACGCTGGTCGACCGCATCGTCGAGACAGTCGTCGGCATGGTCGGCATCTCCGGGCCGGTGGTGTTCATCCGTCCGCACTGGGACGACCGCTGGTTCTTCGCGATGCTCATGATCGGCGTCTTCGTGATCATCACGATCCTGGTGGCGCTGTTGCGCAGCCCCAACGGGCCCCACTCGCTGCATCCCGACGAGGAGAACGAGCTGCGGTCGATCCTGCCGATGAACCCCCGCATCGGCTCCCTGGACTATTTCGCGACGCGCCGCGACCGTGGCGTGATGGTGGGGGCGTCGCGCCGGGCCGCGATCAGCTACCGCGTGGTGGGCGGTGTGAGCCTGGCCGGGGGCGATCCCCTCGGTGAGCCCGGGCAGTGGGGGGAAGTCGTCGACGCCTGGATCGCCGAGGCCAACCGCTACGGCTGGTTGCCCGCCGTGCTGGCCTGCGGTGAGGAGGCCGGCCGCCTGTTCGCCGACCGTGGCATGGAGGTGCTGCACCTGGGCGATGAGGCCATCATCGACGTGGCCGACTTCAGCCTGGCCGGACGCGTGATGAAGCCGGTGCGCAATACCGTCAACCATGCCAAGCGGGACGGCGTGGTGGTCGATTGCCTGCGCGCCAAGGACCTGTCCGCCCTCGAGGTGGCCGAGGTGCGCACCCGCGCCGATGAGTGGCGCGACGGCCCCGTGGAGCGTGGCTTCTCGATGGCGTTGGGACGCTTCGGCGACCCGGCCGACGGCGAATGCGTGCTGGTGCGGGCGCGGGTGGACGGCCAGATCGTCGGCCTGCTCTACATGGTGCCCTGGGGCAAGGACGGCCTGTCGCTCGACCTGATGCGACGCAGCCCGCAGGCGCCCAATGGCGTGGTCGAGTCGATGGTCACCGGCCTGGTCGACTGGGGCCGCGACAACCACCTCGCACATATTTCGCTGAATTTTGCCGTGCTGCGCGATATCTTCCAGCGCGGGGAGGAGTTGGGCGCAGATCCGGTGACGAAGGTGGCCTACAACGTGCTGATGTTCCTGTCGCGCTTCCTGCAGCTCGACAGCCTGTATCGCTCGAATGTGAAGTACCAGCCGCGCTGGCAGCCCCGCTACATCTGCTACGAGCCGGGCTCGCTCATCGAGGTGGCCGTGGCCTGCCTGCGGGCCGAGGCGTTCCTCACCCTGCCGAGCTTCGGACGTCGGCGCCGCCAGAGCCGCAAGTGGACCGAATTGGAGGCCACCGAGCAGTACGCGCGCCGTGAAGCCGGTGCACGGGACGGTCAGGACGACGACAGCGACGACAGGGTCAGCAGCAAGGATGCGACGCGGGCCGTGGGCAAGGACCTGCCGGGTGTCGCCGCCGCCGAGGCCGTCACCAAGGGCGATGGAACGCCTGTGGGGAGCAAGGACGAGCTGCAGGGCGAAGCGGCAAAGGCCGCGGACGGCGAGGCCGGGAACGAGTCAGGCCCAGGCAAGGCGGGGGACAAGGCCGTGGGGGACAAGGCGGCCGAAAAGGGCGCCGCCGCTGGCGGCAATCCAGAGGCGAGCAGCAGCGAAGATCGCGGTCCGAGCGGTCCGAAGGCCGACTAGGCGGCGCGCGCCGCGCGGCGGCGCTTGATCACCCGGCGCAGGGTCCAGGAACCCAGGGCCAACGCCGAGGGCACCTCGATGAGTGCGGCCATGCCGATGGCACGATCACGATCGGGGCCGGGCTTGGCAATGCTGACGTCCAGTGCCGCGTCGCCGACCACCAGGGCGGTGCCGGCCAGCGCCCACACATGCGAATAGCTGGGCCGCCAGGCGGCCGTCACCGACAGGCCCGCCAGCGTCGCCACTTCGGCGGTGTCGATGGCCAGCCATTTGTTGAGGTCGTCGCGCTTGACGCCCCCGATTTCGGGGATGAAGCGCATGACGGCGATCCAGCCGCCGAGGATGACGGCAGCGGCGCCTGCCGCGGTGCTGACAAATCGCATTCCCACAATCATGAGAGTAGGCCGACCAGCAGCGCGCATCCAAGGTGTTCACGATGAGTTTCCTGTGTGGACGCCCGATCGGCCATCGGGGTCTGCCGGGGGGCCGCTCCGGGGTCGGACCAGCACATGGACCAGCGCCCGCAGACGTTCGGCGATGACCAGCGGTCAGGCGGTGTCGGGCGGCGGGTCGGTGCGGGTGGGACCAGCGGCCAGCAGCTCATCGACCTCGGCGGCGGTCGGCGGATCGGCCCCCACCCGCGTGCAGACGATGCTGGCCGCGGCGCATCCACGCAGTAGGGCGGCGGTGAGGTCGGCGTCGCGCAGCCAGCCCTGCAGGAAGCCGGCGGTGAAGGTGTCACCGGCGCCCACGGTGTCGACCACGGCGGCCGGGAACCCCGGCACGCGCACCGTCTCGCGGCCCACGCCGGTGGCCAGGGCACCGTGTGCGCCGAGGGTGACCACGAGCAGGTCCATGCCGTAGCGCTCCACCGCGGCGCGGGCCAGGTCGTCGATCTCGCCGTGGCCGCCGGCCAGCCACAGCAGGTCCTCGTCGGAGGCCCGCACGACGCCCCCGCGTTGGCTCACCACCTGCACGAAGGGATCGATGAGCGCCAGATAGGCGTCCGGATCGGGTTCGACGGTGGGGCGCACGTTCAGGTCGTACGACAGGTGGGCGGGCGTGGTGCGCACGAAATCCAATAGCGCCGAGCGGCCGGGTTCCACGGTGGCGACCAGGGATCCGGTGTGCAGCCAGTCGTCGGCATCCAGCTGCGGGAACTCCTCGGGCTTCCACCCGAAGTTGGCCGTGCCGCGCAGGTGGAACACATAGCGGGCAGCGCCCGAGGAGTCCACCGAGACCACCGACAACGACGTTGACCCGGCGAGCGTCTGCACGCCCAGCGAATCGTCCACGCCATTGGCCCGCAGGTGGCTGCGCAGCTGGGCGCCGAAGCCGTCGATGCCGAAGCGTCCCAGGAAGCGGGTGGGCATTCCGAGGCGGGACAGTGCCACCGCCGTGTTCAGGGGTCCGCCGGCCGAGTGCGCCTGCCAGTACGACGACTGCGTGGTGCCGGCGCGCGAATTGTCCGGGATGAGGTCGATCAACGCCTCGCCGCATACGACTACTGCCATGGTGCACCAGCCTAGGTGAGGGCCGCGGCCTGCTTGGGTGTACGTGGTGTACCCGGTGCACACAGCGCCCCCACTGGGTGGGCGGTTGTGCGGCAATGACGCCGCACAGGTGTCCTGTTAGCGGTCACATCAGCGCGTCCGCCAGCCCCCGACGCCACCACCATGGGACGCGTACGACACACATGCCTGAGGCCCACTACGATTCCCCGTGGTCGGTACGGCACCGGCCGGGGAAGGAACACGTGGCCAGGTCGGATCAGGAAGTCAATACCCGGATGGCCGATCGGCAGACCACTCGTCTGCAGCGCACGCTGAGCCGCTTCGACATCGTCTTCCTCATCGTGTCGGCCGTGGTCGGCCTGGAGATGCTCGGCTCGGTCAGCGCCGAGGGTCCGCAGACCTTCACCTGGCTGGTCGTGCTCATCGTGATCTTCGTGATCCCCTATGCGCTGATCTTCGCCGAGACCGGCTCGGCCTTCACCGGCGAGGGCGGCGTCTACCTGTGGGTGCGTCGCGCGTTCGGACGCCCGGTGGCCGCCGTGGCATCAGCCTTCACCTGGATCACCCAGCCCGTGTGGGTGGGCGGTTCGATGGCCTTCCTCAACGCCGAGGCGGCCCGCAACCACCTGGTGCACTTCGCGGAGGGTTCGCCGGCCGACTATGCGTTCAAGCTGTGCTTCATCTGGATCACGGTGCTGGCGGCGATCCTCTCGCTGGCGAAGGCCAAGTGGATCCCCACCGTGGGTGCGATCCTCAAGCTCACCTTCATCAGTTTCTTCGTGATCACCGCCATCATCTACGGCGCCACGAACGGCATCCAGCAGATCACGCTCGGCTCGTTCTCACCCACCCGCGCCGGATTCATCACGCTGGTGCCGCTGCTGATCTTCGCCTTCCTGGGTTTCGAGGGGTCATCGAGCGCGTCGGGTGAGATGAAGAACGCCCCGCATGACGTGGCTGTCTCGGTGATGCGGTCCTCGGCCATGGCCGGCTTCTTCTACCTGGTGCCGGTGTTCGCGATCATCCTGGTGGTGCCGCCCAGCTCCATCGACGGGGTGTCGGGCCTGCTCAATGCCGTGGCCACCGTGTTCTCGGTGTACGGGCCGGCCGCCAAGCCGATGATGGTGCTTGCCGTGGTGATGTTCACGCTGGCCAATATCGGCCAGGGTGCCGCATGGATGATCATGAGCGACCGCATGCAGGCCATGGCTGCGGCCGATGGTTCCTTCTTCGGCGGTTTCTTCGGACGCTTCAGCCCGCGCCTGGGCACCCCGATCCGCGTCAACCTGCTGTCGGGCACCGTGTCCACCGTGTTCATGCTGGCGGCGATGCAGCTCACCGGCTCGTCGGCGGCACTGTTCGACGTGGTGCTGGGCGTGGCGATCACCACCTACTTGTTCAGCTATTTGTTGATCATCCCGGCCGCGATGCGGCTGCGCCTGCACGAACCCGATGTGGTGCGTCCGTTCAGGGCGGGGCCCAACTGGTTCTTCGTCACCATGTGCGTGGTCACCACGGCCCTGGTGGCCTTCGGATCGTGGGCGTCGATCTTCCCGGGCACCCTCGAGCGGCTGTTCGGCCTGCCCTATGACTTCTCGCAGGCCTCGGGCGTGTCCTATGGGGCCTTCGAGGCGCTGACGCTGGGCACGCTGGCCTTCATCATCATCTTGTCGCTGGTGGGTTACTGGCGCGGACGCCCGGTGCGCCAGGGCCTGCGCTGAGTCCGGGCGCGGCGCAGGCCGCAGCCGGGGGCGTGCGGCCAACGCGAAGCCGGGGAGCCTGACGCCCGGCGAAGTCCGGGCCAACGACGCCCACCCTGATGACGCCCGTGCCAATGACGCCCAGGCTGACGAAGCCCGGGACGATGACGCCCAGCCCGACGGAAGCCCAGCCCGGCGGGAGCCCAGCCCGAGGAAGCTCAGGCCGTCTGATCGCCCGCAGGCGGTTCCTGCGTGCCCGGTTCCTGCCGCTCTGAGTTCTGCCGGCCCGAGTTCTGCGTGCCCGAATTCTCGGCCGGGGGCATGTCCGGATCCCTGGGCCGCAGGTCGCCCATCGGGTGATCCTCGTCGTCGGGCATCCGGGGCACCCCGGCAATCGGGGCGTCGGCCGGGAGCTCGCGGCGCACCCGCGGCTCATCGGAGGTGAGTCGCAGTGCCGCGCGCAGGTTGGCGCGGTCGTGGCCGGTCATGCGCTGGGTCTCCTGCAGCAGGTATTCGCCCCAGCTGGGCACCGAATAGCGTTCGAAGAACAGGCCGGGGTCCTCCAGCCGGTGCGTCAGCTCCCAGAAGTTGGCGCCGGTGCGCATCCGCGACAGCCGCACCGCGTCCATTGCGGTGACGAAGGCCGGCGCCTTGTCGGGATGCACCCGATAGCTCACCTGGATCTCGATGGGTCCGGTGCGCGGGTCGACGCTGTTGGCCATCGACAGGTTGTGGGTGATCAGGTCGTGGCTGCGGTCGAGCTCGCCGGTGCGCGGCCGGATCGGCCAGAAGCGCACCGAAATCGGCACGAACACCAACAGCAGGCCGCCGGCCACCAGGAAGGAGATTTGGGCCGTCCACAGGGTCGCGATGGTGCCCCACAGGGGTGAGCCGAGCGCCTGGCCGGCCATCACGATGAGCAGGTAGATCGCCATGCCGCGGGCCCTCACCCAGGGCGCCAGGGTGAGCTGCAGCAGCGAGTTGAAGGTGGTGAAGTTGCACATCCATGCGATGCCCGCGACGACCAGCGAGACGCCGACGCCCCAGCTGGGCAGCAGGGCGGCCCCGACCGTCCCTGCGCCGTAGGCGATGGAGGCGACCACCACGATCTTGTTGCTGCTGATGCGACGCCGCAGCCATGGCAGCACGAACACGCCGCTCAATGCGCCGACGCCCAGGCAGGCCAGCAGCACGCCGTAGCCACCCGAACCCATGTGCAGGCGGCCATGGGCCTCCACCGGCAGCAGTGCCCAGATGGCCGACGCCGGCACGATGAACAGTGCCGTGCGCAACATGATGCGGTTCACATGGGGCGCGGCCTTCGTGTAGCGCATGCCCGAGAACAGTGCCGAACGGAAGGGTTCGCGGCGTCCCACCCGCTTGGCCGGACGCTTCCAGGTGAGCACCGCCACCACCGACAGCACATAGGCCGCGGCGTTGACCGCGAAGACGGCCGAGGTGCCGGCCAGGGCCACCAGGAAACCGGCGAAGGCGGGCCCCAGCGCGCGGGCGGCGTTGATGGTCACCGAGCCCAGGGCGGTGGCCGCCGGGATCTGCTTCCTGGGCACCAGCGAGGGGATCACGGCCTGCCAGGTCGGGGCGTTGAGCGCCATGCCACAGCCCAGCAGGAAGGTGCATGCCAGCAGCCCCACCGGGGTGAGCACGTGCAGGAATGACACCACCGCCAGCACGGTGCTTGCCCCGGCGGCGATCAGGTTCGCGGCGAGCAGCACATGGCGACGGTCGTAGGAATCGGCCATCACCCCGGCCGGCAGCCCGAAGAGCAGGGAGGGCGCGGTGGTGGCGGTCTGCACCAGGGTGATGAACACGGCGCTGGCGCCCACCTCCACCAGGAACCACTGCGCACCGACGGTCTGCATCCAGCCGCCGATGTTGGCGCCCAACTGGGCGAGCCACAGGATCAGATAGGCACGAATGCGGAAGGGGGCCCATGGGGACGACTTGGCCATGCCGCTGCTCACCGCCTTCTGTTCTGATGTGGGGACTGCTGTGATGTGTTCCGGTGCTGTGGTGCGCCCCCAGCACTCTATCCGGCCCCACTGACGTGGACCGGTGCGCTGGGGTGGCCCACCCATCCGTCCACCGACCCGCCGACCGGCGCCGTCGCCGTGGCGACAAGCCGCACCGCTGACATCGTCGTCACAAGCTGCCCGGATAGAGTCGGGGTGGAAATATGGCGTGCGCATCGCCACGATGCGTGCCACCCCTTGCCGATCAGGAGCATCATGCGTGTCGTCCCGTTGTTCTCATGTGCGCTGGCGTGATGGCGCTCAGCCTCGTCGCTGCCGGATGTTCCAGCACGGGCGCCCCGGCCTCGGTGCCGACGCGCAGCGTGGAGGAACTCACCAAGGACATGGGCAATGCGGTGAACTCGCAGGCCTCCACGAAGTCAGTGCGCATCACCGACTCGGGTGCCCAGAAGGACCCGACGAGCGCCGACGCCACCCAGAACTTCGTGGTCGAGGGCACCATGGACGGCTCGAACATGCTCTTCGAGCAGAACTTCAGCACCGGCTATTCAGTGTCGATGGTGCTCGTGGACGACAAGGTGTACACCAAGGCGAACGACAAGTACTGGCAGCTCAACGGCGACGTGGACGGCGCCACGGTGGCGAAGTATGCCGACAAGTGGGTCAGCGACGACCCCAACACCACTGCCGACAATGTGAAGAACACCGCCCCGGTGAAGGTGCTCACCACCGTGTTCACCGAGCTGCAGGCCGACACCTTCCAGAAGGTCGACATCGTCAAGCGCAATGGCAAGAAGGTCTACCAGATGACCAATGACAAGGGCTCGGAGGTGGACGTCGACCCCGCCACGATGTACCCGATCCACATCAAGCTGAGCAACCACCCCGACACCTTCGAGTTCGAGAAGTGGAACAACGCGGCCACCCAGGTCGTCCCGCCCGCCGACCAGACCGTCGTCTACTCAGGCTGATCGTCCACGCGGGCCGGCCCGCTGCGACGTGCCCGACCCACCTACCCGCAGGAGAAGGATGAAATACCGTCCCTTGGTTGTCCTCGGCAGCTGTGCGCTGGCGTTCGGCCTGGTGGCCGGGTGCTCGGCCAAGCCGGCGGTGAGCGGTGCCGGCTCGTCGGCCAGCTCCGCGTCGTCGAGTGCGTCGCCCAGCAAGTCCGCCGGCGAGGTGATCGACGCCATGATGAAGGCGATGCAGCAGGCCACCTCGGTGCGGGTCGCCCAGGTGCAGGGTTCCAGCAGCCCAGTGCAGGCCAGCGGTTCGGCGGGTGCCTCCGCGAGCGCCGCGGCCCCGGTCTCGGTGGTCAGTGAGGGCTCCCTGACGGGCGCGAACTACCTCTCCGACCTCTCGCTGGCCGGCGGCAGCCATGTGAACGTGCTGGTGGTGGACGACCAGACCTACCTGCAGGGCAATGACGCCTATTGGGCTTCGGCCGGCTCGCCGGAGGACCTGCGCAGGACCCTGGTGGGCAAGTGGGTGAGCAAGCAGGCGATGATCGATGGCTCAACGCTCAACAAGCTGGAGCCGTCCACGGTGATCGCCGAGCAGGTGGCCGACATCAGGGGCCAGGGATTCAAGAAGGTGGAGCAGGACACCCGCGATGGCCGTCAGGTGTTCAGGCTGCGCGCGAATGGTGACGCCGAAGTGGTGATCGATGCCGCCACCATGCTGCCGAGCCGTGTGAAGGTGACCTCGCGCAGCTTCCCCACCGACCTCAGCGAATGGAATGCCGTGCCCCTGAAGACGGCGCCCCCCGAAGACCAGATCGTGAAGGTCAGCTAGCACGCCGGTCCGTCGCCGTGCCCGGCCACCGTTCCCAGCCCCAAGGAATCGCAGGAGAGAAATGAAGCTTCGTCCATTGGTCCTCGTCGTGGGTGCCGCCCTGTCGGTGACGCTCGTCGCCGGTTGCGGTGGGAGCTCGTCGAGCGGGGCGTCCGTGCCGACGACCACCTCGGTGGAGGGACAGTTCGACGACTCCAACTACCAGCTCGCCAACAGCTATGCCGGCGGGGCGTCGCTCAATGTGCTGATCGTCGACCAGAAGGGCTATGTGAAGGGCAATGTGACCTACTGGACCGGCGTGGGGTTGCCCAATGATGATGCCACCGCGCTCTCGCAGAAGTGGGCGCAGGGCAATTCGACCCGGCCCGAGGCGTTTGCCGAGTACTCCCCGTCGAAGGTGCGCGACCAACTGGTCAGCGACCTGGACGCCACCACCTTCACCAGCTCTGAATCAATCACCGTCAACAACAAGGCCGCTTACCGGCTGCAGTCGGCCACCGGCACGCAGCTGGTGATCGATGCCGAGACGATGCTGCCCAGCGCGATGAAGAGCCAGACCAAGACCTATGACATGAGCCAGTGGAATTCGGTGAGCCCCAAGGTGGCACCGCCCACCAGCCAGGTGACCACCGGCTGAGGCCCCGACGAGCCGTCGGCCCGGTGGCCATCTCGCAATACAAGACAAACCGGCAAAGTGTCGGCAGTCCCGCGGAAAGAGATTACCTTTCATCCATAGAGATGCCGATTGAGTTGGACGGCGTCCCGATGTGGTGGCAACCAGGTGCGGCGACAATAGGGTGCGGTGGCAACAAAGAGGTTGACGGCAAGCGCGGCAGTTCCAGCAAGCAGTAGCAACACAACAGACGGCCCTTACGTCGTTGGCAACACAGCGTCGCAGGGCCGGCAGAGCTCGATGCAGCTGACGAGGCGGAAAACATCCGCTTGGTGACAACGCACGTCAGTGACATCGATCACAACCGGTTCCAGTGCCGTTCGAATCAGAGCCTTGGGCAGTGGATCCGGTTGTTCCAAGGGTGGATGCCCCGTCGGGGCGACCCGGCGGGGTAGCCCCGATGCAGCGAACGGTTCCGTAACTCGCGCACCCCGCAACCCGCGCGCCTCTCAACCCGCATGTCTGGGGGCGGTCACCACGGCAGCCGGCTACAACAGCAGCGGGATGACCTGCACCAACAGGATCTTCACCACCGTGCCCAGCGCGAACAATGCCCCGTAGGCGGAGTCGATGCGCTCGTCGTTGACCAGCTGGTTGGCATAGCCCAGCACCGCTGGCTGGCCGACGAATCCGGCAAAGCCCCCCGCCGCACGCTGCGCCGACAGGCCCAGCCACTTGGCTCCGAGGAGCACCACCAGCGCGCCCAGTACCAGTGCGACCGCCGAGACGAGCAGGATCTTCAACCCGATCAGCGAGAACGCCTGCGACAGGAAGGCCGGACCGGTGGCCAGGCCGACGCATGCCAGGAAGATCATGAGGCCCATCTGGCGCAACACCGAGTTGGTCGCGTGGGGCAGGTCCCAGCGGAACGGGCCGGTGCGGTGCAGCGCGCCCAGCACCATGCCGACGATCAGCGGGCCCGCGGCGCTGCCGAGCTCGAAGTTGATGCCACCGGGCAGCGGCACCCGGATGGCCCCGGCGAGCAGGCCGAGCGCGATGCCCAGCCCCAGCGTCAGGGCGTCCAACTGCGAGATGCGGTTCTCCGAGTCACCGAAGAAGTCCTGCGCGTCGCCCATCCGTCCGCGCGGCACCACGGCCAGCACGCGGTCGCCGGGCTGCAGGATCAGGTCGTCGGTGGCCAGCATCTCCAGGTCGCCGCGGCGCACGCGGGTGACGATGCCGTCGAGGTTGCTGCGCACGTTGATGTCGCCGATGGTGCGTCCGGCAAGGTGCGGGTTCGACACCAGGAAGCGGCGGTAGTCGACGTCGCGGCGGTTCTCGGTGAGGCGCATCTCGGAGGGATGGCCCAGGAACTCGACCGCGCCCTGCACGTCGTCGGGCATGCCCACCACCAGCACGATGTCGCCGTGGTGCAGGTAGTCGGCGGCGGTGATCAGGCGCATCTCGCCGGCGCGACGCAGGTAGCTCATGCGGATGCGGGAGGGCCACCCGGGGATCTCGCTCATGCGGGTGTCATGGGTCACCAGGGTGCTCACGGCGGTGATGCCGGCTTCTGCCATCGACGTGTTGTCGCGTTTGCCGGGCCAGCGCTTGGTGGCCACCATGGCGACGATGATCATGGCCACGATCACGCCGGTGGGGTACGACACCGCATATCCCACCAGGGTGTCGGGGGAGTTGTTGGTGGCGTGTTGGGCCGCGTCGATGGCCGGTGAGGTGAGCACGCCGGCGAACAGGCCGGCCACGTGCCCACTGGACAGGTTCACCATCCTGCCGACGCCCACGCCGAAGCCGGCCATCAGCAACAGGCCGACGACGCCGGCTAGCATGAGCGTCCACTGGCGCTTGAGGTCGGACAGGAAGGTGGAACCGGCGGCCAGGCCGACGGTGTAGCAGAACAGTCCGACGCCCAGTGACTTCACCAGGGTCATGCCGTCGCCCAGCCGGGGATCGAGCATGCCCACCATCAGGCCGACGAACAGGGCGCCGGCGGCGCCGAAGCGCAGGGGGCCGAACTTGATCTGGCCGAGCAGCGCCCCCAGCGACAGCACCCCCATGATGGTGACGAGGGGATATGAGACGAGGAAGTTGATCATTCGCGCCTCCTAGTGCGGGCCGAGGTGACCATACCGGAGACGGGCTGTCGCGGTGCCATGCGTTCACCATTGCCGGCGGTTCACCGGGTGCCGGGCGCCGTGCACGGAACGGCGCCGGGCACGGCTCGGACGCATCGCAAGCACTGCCGTCCGCGCCTGTGGTGCCCGGATAGACTTCCCGCGTGACTGCACCGAGCACTGGTTCTTCGACGCATTCGTCCCCCTCCGGCCATATTCGGCCCACAGCTGATTCGCTCACCGTGCTGGTGGTGGGCGCCGGGGGACGCGAGCATTCGTTGGCCCTGGCTGCCAGCCATGATCCCGGCGTGGGCGCGGTGCACGTGGCCCCGGGCAATCCCGGCACGGCCGCCTTCGCCACCAACCACCCGGTGGACATCATGGATGGGCCCGCCGTGGCCGCCCTGGCCACCTCGATCGGTGCCGACCTGGTGATCGTGGGGCCCGAGGCCCCGCTCGTCGCCGGTGTTGCCGACGACGTCCGCGCGGCCGGTATCGCCTGTTTCGGGCCGAGCCGCGCCGCCGCCCAGCTGGAGGGGTCCAAGGCGTTCGCCAAGAAGGTGATGGCCGACGCGCAGGTGCCCACGGCCCAGTCCCGCGTGGCCACCACCCCCGCACAGGCCGCCGCCGCCCTCGACGAGTTCGGTGCGCCCTATGTGGTGAAGGACGACGGCCTCGCCGCCGGCAAGGGTGTCATCGTCACCTCCGACCGCGCTGCCGCCCTGGCCCATGCGGCCGAATGCGACCAGGTGGTGATCGAGGAATACCTCGACGGACCCGAGCTGAGCCTGTTCGTCATCACCGACGGCACGAGCGCCGTGCCGCTGCTGCCGGCCCAGGACTTCAAGCGGGTGGGGGAGGGCGACGCCGGCCCGAACACCGGCGGCATGGGCTCCTATGCGCCGCTGCCGTGGTTGCCGGCCGATGTGGTCGACGAGGTGATGGTGCAGGTGGTGCGTCCCACCCTGGAGCGCATGCGCGAGCTGGGGACGCCCTTCGCCGGGCTGCTCTATGTGGGGCTGGCCCTCACGGCCGCCGGGCCGCGCGTGGTGGAGTTCAATGCCCGCTTCGGCGATCCGGAGACCGAGGTGGTGCTGCCGCTGCTCGAGGGCCCGTTCGCCCGGGTGTTGTTGGCCGCCGCCACCGGCACCCTGGCCGATGCACCGGCGCTGACGGTGGGGCCCGGTGCCGCAGTGGGTGTGGTGCTGGCATCCACCGGATATCCCACCGACCCGCACCCCGGCGGCGTCATCAAGCTGCCGCCCGCCCATGACGATGTGCAGGTGATCCATTCGGGCACCGCCCTGGACGCACACGGCCAGCTGGTCTCGGCCGGCGGACGCGTGCTGGTGGTGGTCGCCCGTGGCATCGACCTGGCCGATGCGCGCGCCAAGGCCTATGCCGCCGTTGACCGCATTGATTTTCCCGATGGCTTCTGCCGACGCGACATCGCGTCGCCGCAACGGTTGGCCGCCATCGCCGACCAACTCAGCTGACCCTTTCCGCTGTCCGCAAGGAGGACCCATGACCGTTCCCAATGTGTTGGCCACCCGTTATGCGTCGGCCCAGATGAAGCACATCTGGTCGCCCGAACACAAGATCGTCGAGGAGCGCAAGCTGTGGATCGCGGTGCTCGAGGCGCAGCGCGACCTGGGCGTCGACTTCGGCGGCGACGACCCCGACGAGGTGATCAATGCCTACCAGTCGGTGATCGACGAGGTTGACCTCGCCTCGATCGCCGCCCGCGAGCGGGTGACGCGCCATGACGTGAAGGCCCGCATCGAGGAGTTCAACGCGCTGGCCGGCTACGAGCACATCCACAAGGGCATGACCAGCCGTGACCTCACCGAGAACATCGAGCAGCTGCAGGTGCTGCATTCGCTCCAGTTGGTGCGCTCGCGTGCCGTCACCGCCCTGGCCCGGCTCGGCGAGCTGGCCGCCCGCTACGAGAGCCAGCCGATTGCCGGACGCACCCACAACGTGGCCGCCCAGGTGACCACGCTGGGCAAGCGCTTCGCCACCTGCGCCAACGAGCTGCTGGTGGCCCACGCCCGGCTCAGCGACCTGATCGACCGCTACCCGGCCCGGGGCATCAAGGGTCCGGTGGGCACCTCGCAGGATATGCTCGACCTGCTGGGCGGCGACGTCGACAAGCTCGCGGAGTTCGAGCAGCGCATCGCCACCGGGTTGGGCTTCAACCATGTGCTCATGAGCACCGGGCAGGTGTACCCGCGCAGCCTCGACTTCGACGCGGTCACCGCGCTGGCCCAGACGGCTGCCGCGCCCAGCAACCTGGCCACGAGCATCCGCCTGATGGCCGGTAACGAGCTGGTCACCGAGGGCTTCAAGCCCGGCCAGGTGGGCAGTTCGGCGATGCCCCACAAGATGAACACCCGCAGCTGCGAGCGCATCAACGGCATGAGCGTGGTGATCCGCGGCTATGTGTCGATGGTGGGCGAGCTGGCCGGCGACCAGTGGAACGAGGGGGATGTGTCCTGCTCGGTGGTGCGGCGCGTGGCGCTGCCCGACGCGTTCTTCGCCATCGACGGGCTCTTCGAGACCTTCCTCACCGTGCTCGCCGACTTCGGGGCCTTCCCCGCGATGATCCAGGCCGAGCTAGACCGCTATCTGCCGTTCCTCACCACCACCAAGGTGCTGATGGCGGCCGTGCGCAAGGGCGTCGGTCGTGAGGACGCCCATGAGGCCATCAAGGAGAATGCGGTGGCGGTGGCCCTGGAGCTGCGTGAGACGGGCTCGAAGGTCAATCCGCTGTTCGAGCGCCTCGCGGCGGACAAGCGCCTGGGCCTC
The DNA here is from genome assembly GCF_000940845.1 of Propionibacterium freudenreichii subsp. freudenreichii. Taxonomy (NCBI): domain Bacteria; kingdom Bacillati; phylum Actinomycetota; class Actinomycetes; order Propionibacteriales; family Propionibacteriaceae; genus Propionibacterium; species Propionibacterium freudenreichii. Next base: position 466,230 of record NZ_CP010341.1, read on the forward strand.
ACCCGCGATGAGCTGCACGCCCTGGTGAGTTCCCCGCTGGAGCTCACCGGTGCGGCCCGCGTGCAGGTGGGCCAGGTGGTGGCGCAGGTCGAGAAGATCGTGGCGGACGACCCCGAGTCGGCCCAGTACCATCCGGGTGCCGTGCTCTGATCGGCTGACTCAGCCGTCGTCGCGGCCGTCCTGCTTGCCGCCCGCATCGACGAACTCCTGCACGGCCCGGGCGAAGGACACCAGGGGGTTGTCGGCAGGGGGCGTCGGGGCGTCGTGTCGCGAGGTGCTGGCGCCCACTCGTGTGCCGGCGGGCCGCGCTGTTGCCGGCACGGAGAACCAGGCCAGGTCGAGGCGCACCGGCTTGCCCCATCCCGCGGAGCGTTGCGCCATGGTCGACATGGTGGTCGCAAAGTCCTCTGCGCTGCCGAAGACGAGCGTCCAGGGCAGCGTCGCCTTGAACAGGGCGGATGCCCCGGCAGGGTCGACCTGTTCGGGACGCAGCGCGTCCAGGTGGCGTCGGTAGGCATCGAGGTCGTCCAGCAGGTGGTTGCCCAGGGCCGAGCGTGGCGCACGCAACCGGCCCAGGGAGGCCAGCAGGAGGCCGCCGGCCACCACCAGCAGCGGCCCGACCATGGCGCTCCACTTGCTGGTGGCCATCACGTCGATCGCGCTGATCACGGCCAGCACCAGGCCCACGATCGTCAGCACCCCGCCGACCCAGCCCCACGTGGTGTGGTGGTCATGCGGGTCGCGATGGAACCAACCCAGCCGGGTGCCCTCGGCGCGCAGCGCCTGACGGGCCTGCGACAGGGGCTCCGAGTGGTCGGCCAGCAGCAGGCCGAGTCGCACGCTGGGGCGTGGCGTCCGCTCGTCGGTGCCGGGCACCGGGGGTGCGGTGAAGATGGCTGCCAGCACGGCCCGGTCGGCCTCGGGGAGGTCGGCGTCGGCCTTCTGGGTGCGTTGCATCTGCCAATCGGGGGCTCCGGCCCCCTGCGCGGTCAATCGGGTGATCTGCAGGTATCCGCGGGCGGCCAGGTCGGCCAGCGCCACGAACACATCGCGCATGTCGGTGCGTCCGTTCAAAAGGGCGCCCGCCAGGCCGGGCTCGACGCCGGCGGGAGGTTGATCGTGGGTCGTGGGCGCGATGAGTCCCGGATCGACGTCGGGCAGGGCCTGGTCGGCACGGTGGCGACGTCGGGTGATCGTGTAGACCGTCGCACTGAAGACGGCGACGACCACGCCGAATACGAGCATGATCAGTTCTGCCTGGCGCACGCGAACCCCTCCTGCCCGAAAGACTAGACAGTCACGGGGGTGACCATGTGGAACCGCGCGGCAACGGACAGCACCGGTTCCGCGTAATCTGGGCCCCGTGAAGCACGCCCAGTATGCGAACCTCGGTCTGCCCCTGATCCACGCCGGAAAGGTGCGCGAGCTGTTCGACCTGCCCCGCGAGCCGGCACACCTGCTGATGGTGGCCACCGACAACATCTCGGCGTTCGACTATGTGCTCGATTCCATGATCCCCGACAAGGGCGTCGTGCTCACCCAGTTGTCGCTGTGGTGGTTCAAGCAGTTGGGCGACATTGTGGACAACCACGTGGTGAGCACCGACGTACCCGACGAGGTGGCCGGTCGCGCGATCGTCGCCGAAAAGCTCGACATGGTGCCGGTGGAGTGCGTGGCACGCGGCTACCTCACCGGATCGGGCTGGGCCGAATACCAGGAGACGGGCTCGGTCACCGGCATTGCGTTACCCGCCGGCCTGCACGACGGTTCCCGGTTGCCCGAGCCGATCTTCACGCCGGCCACGAAGGCACCGATGGGCGAGCATGACGAGAACGTCAGCTTCGACCAGATGAGCCGCACGGTGGGCTACGATACCGGGGCGGCCATTCGCGACCTGACCCTGCGGCTGTATGCCAAGGCCGAGCAGATCGCGCGGGAGCGTGGCATCGTGCTCGCCGACACGAAGTTCGAGTTCGGGCGTCGCCCGGATGGCGTGCTCGTGCTGGGCGATGAGGTGCTGACGCCGGACTCGTCGCGCTTCTGGGACGCCGACGCCTACGAGGCGGGCCGGCTCGAGAGCTTCGACAAGCAGTACCTGCGCGACTGGCTCACCCACGATTCGGGATGGGACCGCAGCAGCGGCGAGCGTCCGCCGGCGCTGCCTGACGCCATCGTCACGGCCACTCGCGAGCGCTACTTGGAGGCCTTCGAGAGGCTGACCGGTGCGCCGTTGGCGCTGTGAGCGCCGCCCTGATCGCCACCGGGATAATCGTCCGGGTTCAGACGGGGAAGGCTTTGCTGGGCCGGCAGGATAAGCTGCGCGCATGGCCCGTGTAGTTGTGGACGTCATGCCGAAGCCCGAGATTCTCGATCCGCAGGGAAAGGCCATCACCGGCTCCCTGTCGAGGATGGGATTTGACGGGCTCAATGTCCGTCAGGGCAAGCGCTTTGAGATCGAGGTTGACGGTGGAGTCACCGAGGAACGCCTCGTGCAGGTGAAGGAAGCCGCTGAGAAGCTGCTTGCCAACACCGTGATCGAGAGCTTCACCGTGCACATCGAGGACAACTGAGGTGACCTCTCGCATTGGGGTGGTGACCTTTCCCGGCACGCTCGACGACCATGACGCGCTGCGCGCCGTGGAGCAGTGTGGCGGCGAGGCGGTGAGCCTGTGGCACGCCTCTGATTCGCTCAACAACGTTGACGCCGTGATCCTGCCCGGCGGATTCAGCTACGGCGACTATCTGCGGTGCGGCGCAATTGCCCGTTTCGCGCCCGTGATGGATTCGGTGATCGATGCCGCCAACAAGGGCATGCCGGTGCTGGGCATCTGCAACGGCTTCCAGATCCTGTGTGAATCGCATCTGTTGCCCGGGGCGCTGATGCGCAACGAGAAGATGAAGTTCATCTGCCGTGAGCAGCGGCTGCGCGTCGAGGTCACTGACACCACGTGGACCTGCGCCTTCGCGCCGTTCGAGGAGATCTCGATCGTGCTCAAGAACGGCGAGGGGAACTACATCGCCGACGACGAGACGCTGCGGATGCTGCGCGACAACAACCAGGTGGTCTTCCGCTACCTGGACAATCCCAATGGGTCCAGCGACGACATCGCCGGCATCACCAACGACCGCGGCAATGTGGTCGGGCTCATGCCGCACCCCGAGCACAACATCGACGAGCTGACCGCCGGATCCACCGACGGTCGTGGCTTCTTCGAGTCGGTGCTCAAGTTCCTCAGCGCACGCGTCTGACGCGCGTCCGGGCCCCGCAAGCCGCCGCACGGGCAACCTGCGGGGCACCGGAATCCTGCATTCGGGCCTCAACGTGGATCAATCGTTGAGATGGGCGAGTGCGTAGTCGGCCTCGGCCTGGGTGAACTTGCCGCCGTAGCTCGAGGTGAGCTGGTCGTGGATCGCGGCCGGTGACATGTTCAGCGTCGACTGGTAGCTCTTGGCGGCCGCCAGCGCGTTCGCGTTCCAGTCGGCCTTCACGTTGTCGATGGCGTACTGGGCGGCCGGGGCACTGAACTGCTCGCCGTATTCCGACACCAGCTGGTCGTAGACCCCCTGCTTCGACATGTGCATCATCGACCCGGCGTACGAAGCGGCCTTCTTGGCAGCCGATTGGTACTCAGGGGGCACGGCCGGCTGTGCAGCAGTGGTCGGCGCCGCCGCCTGGGTGGTCTTCGGCGCCGAGGTGGTCGCAGGGCGGCTGGTGGCCGTGGTCGCAGGCTGCGTCGTCGACGATGACGTCGAGGACGACGAAGACGAATCCGAGCCCTTGGTGAGGCCCTGGCATCCCGCGATCACCGCGATGAGCACGACAACGGCGATCACGATGTTGCGCACGGTGTGCTTCTTCTTGCCTTGGCCTTCCGGCGACTGCGGCGGCTGCCCGCCAGCGGGCGGCTGCGGGGGCACGGGTGGTTGGCCGCCCGGCGGGGGCGGCTGCGTGCCCGACGGGGGCTGGAAGTCCGGCTGGCCCTGCGGCTGGTTCGGGTAGGGCGCATCTGGTGGGTTGATGCTCATGGGAGCTCCTTCGCTCGCGGCGATTTGCCGATAGCCAAGAAGCTAGTGAGCACCTCTGACAGTTTTCGGACGCCGGGGGCCGCCACGCGCCGCCACGGGGCCGGGGACGGCCCTTCAGAGCAGACTCACTGCGCTGAAGGACCGATGGCTCCAGATCATGTCAAGGGCATCCAGTCGGCTACACGTACCGTCGCGCTGCTTCCCGAATCTCGTCCGCGTAATTGTAGATGTCTTGGATCTGCTCGATGGGCAGACGAGTTTCGGTCTTGTCTTCGTCGAGCAGCCCGATCGACTTTGCTTTGTGGTCAAGATGCAGGCGGCAGATGGGCTTGCGGTTGTTGTCGTCGACCAGAATGCCAAAGTAGGACTTTGCGTCGCGATAGAAGATGCGGTCCCAGTTGATTTCGGATGCTGCGACGGCGCGGACGATCTGGAATCCTTCGAGTTCCTCTTCTGTGGTGATGACGCCGGGCTTTTCTTGGTTTGTTGTTTCGCTTTGGGGGGCAGTCTCCTCCGGGCTCGCATCGGTTGACGAGGCGACCACTCCTACCGCGGGAGCTTGATCTTGCAGGGCAGACTTGAGTCGTGCATTTACGCGGTCATTGAGGAACTGTTTCGTTGCTTTGCCGACTAGCGGGTGGAAGAAATCGCGGACCCTGGCTGTGATTGATCCCTCGTACACATGCGCAACAATCAGGCGCAGGAAGTCGTCATCAGGCTCTTCGAACAGGGCGGCTAGGGTCTTCTTGATGCTTGAAACGTATTTTAGCTCTTCCGCGGCCGTGAGGACTGAATCAAGATCAAAGCTCTCCCTGGTGAGCTTCTTCAGCTCTGGGAGAATGTAGGGATCAATGTTGGTGAGGTCAAGCAGCAAGAATGGCTTCTCGTCCATCTTGTTCGGCTCATCCAGATCGGTGAAGAACTCCCACGTCTTTCCATTCGTGAGAACTCCGATTCGTGCGCTTGATACGTGAAAATATCGGAACAGTTGTGATGCATTGTTGAGACTGAGGGGCTCATCGATTCTCTTGCATTCGATCAGCACCTGCACCTCACCGTTGCGGCGGATGGCGTAGTCAATTTTCTCGCCCTTTTTCGTCCCTACGTCGGTCGTGAATTCCGGCGTTACTTGGGTTGGATCGAATACGTCGTAGCCGAGCACTTTGGACATGAATGGCATGATGATCGCGTTCTTGGTGGCTTCCTCAGTGTCCAAGGTGTTTCCGTAGTCGCCAATCCGACTTGCGATGTCTTCAAGTGCGTCTTCGAAATCCATTATGACCGACTCCTTGGTCGTGGTGCGATCGGCGTTGGCTTACCCCGGTCGGGGTGGCACGCAGCAATTTATCAAATGGAGCGACGGTGTGCAGGCAGTGTGGCAGATTCATCTCGGTCTGCGAGTTTCCAGTCACGTCGATGATCGCGGAGAGTGCGGGGCGACGGTCGGATGTGAAGGCACCAGTGTCAGCGGCCCTCATATCAATGGGAGAGTTTGGGGTCGATCTCTCTCAGCGCGGACGGCTACGAGGTGGCGGGCGGACTGGCGCATCTCTGCGGAGCAGCCAACGGGAGCTTCGTGCCGGGCGCAACGCCTGAGGGACGAGCCTCATTGCCGCGGGGACACGAGCACCGGTATCGTCGCACGAGGCCCTGCCAACGGACGTCCGCGCCACCCCACGAGGTGACCGCCTGCTCGCCGGTGGACCACATCGTCAAGTGTGGAAAAGAAGTGCATGAAGCGTGACAAACGCGCAGCAGAATACGAATAGTTCGCCCGGCCTGCTCGAAAGGCAGGGCATCCAGGGATCCCTCAAGTGGGGTTTCCTGGCCGTGATGATCTTCATGGCCGGTAACTCCCTCGAATTGGGATTCATCTCCCCGTTCCTGCAGGACAGGGGACTGTCGGCCAGCCAGGTGAGCGTGATGCTCACCGTCTACGGCGCCGTGGTGGCCGTCGCATCATGGTTGTCCGGGGCGCTGGCCGATTCATGGCGTCCGCGACGCGTGATGCTCACCGGCTTCGTCCTGTGGCTGATCTTCGAGGTCATCTTCCTTGCCGGCGGCGTGGCCACCGGCAGCTACCTGGTGATGATCATTTCGTACGCATTGCGTGGCGTGGGATATCCGCTGTTCGCCTATGGATTCCTCGTGTGGATCACCATGGCGACCCCCGAGGAGCGCCTGGGCCGTGCCACGGGTTGGTTCTGGTTCTCGGTCGCCCTGGGGCAGGGCGTCATCGCCGGATATGTTCCCTCGCTGCTCATCCCGGTGATCGGTGAGGTCACCACCCTGTGGCTGTCGGTGGCCTTCGTCGTCGTCGGCGGCGTGATGGCCCTGCTGCTGCTCAAGCCCGAGAACACCGAGGGCCACGAACAGCGTCCCAGCGCCGCGGAGACCATCGCTGGGCTCGCCCGCAGTGCCACCATCGTGGTGCATCGTCCGAAGATCGCCATCGGCGGCGTGGTGAGGATCATCAACCAGATCGCCTATTTCGCCTTCCCGGCATTCTTCTCGTACTACATGATCAAGAGCGTTGGGTTCACCACCTCGAATTGGCAGATCGTGTGGGCGGCGTTGAACCTCGCCAATGTGTTCGCGTCGCTGGTGATGGGCTATGTGGGCGACAAGATCGGCCGTATCAGGACGACCGCATGGATCGGCGGCCTGGGCTGCGCGATCACCGTGTTCGCCATGTACTACGGCTCGGTGCTGTTCGGCACCAATATGCTCGCGGCCATCGTCCCGGCCATGCTGTTCGGCATCACCCTGGGCGCCTATGTGCCGCTGTCGGCCATCGTGCCCACGCTTGCCCCCGATCAGAAGGGCTCCGCCGTGGCCATCCTGAACCTCGGCGCCGGCCTGTCGAACTTCGCCGGCCCGCTCGTGGTCACCCTGTTCCTGGGCAGCGTTGGCGTCGCCGGCGTGGTCTGGATCCTCGTGGGGCTCTACGTCGTGTCGTTCGTGCTCACCTTCTTCCTGCGTCCCAGCAAGAAGCAGGCGCAGGCTGAAGGCGCTGCCGCATAGTCGCGCAGTTGCTTCACGATTTCCCGGACGATGGGGGCCGCTCCGATGAGGGGGCGGCTCCCATCGTCTTTCGTCGGGCGGTGGATCAGGAGATGACCAGGACCCTGGTGATCGTGTAGGTGGCGGACTTCATTGCGTCCATCTTGTCGGTGTCGATGTACTTGAAGGCAATCTTGTCGGTCGCCCGCCCGGCATCCAGGTCGGGGATATAGATCGAGTCGGCGTTGACCTCCATGCCGTTCGCGTTGACGGCGGAGATCGAGATGTTGTAGCTCTGGCGCTGCTGGCTGATATTCGTCACCGTCACGGGAACGGACGACCAGTCGGATTCGGTGCCGGGGGTGAAGTTGCCGAACGAGACGCGGACGTCATCCCTCAGTGCCCGCTGGGTCTCGGCGTCGGCGGAGGGTGCGGGCTGGCCTGCGTTTGCCGAGGCCAGGATGCTGTTGGCGGCGCTGGCTGCGGCGTTCTTGAGCGGGCCGTAGACGGCGACCGTCATGACCACGGAGAGGACGAGCGCGACGACGCCGAAGGCCATGGAGATGATCGCCGTGGCGCCGTGCTTCTTCACCAGGCCGACGATGCCGAGCACGATGGCGGCGAGGCCCAGTGCCATGGCCATCGGAGGTCCGGCGTTGGGCACCAGGGCGGCGACCACCGCGATGATGCCGAGCACCAGGCCGACCATTGACAGGTTGCCCTTGCGGGGTGGCGTCTGTTGCCGGGGCTGCTGGTCGGCAGACTGCTGGAACTGGTCCTGCTCGTAGGAGGCTTCCCGGTACTGGGCGTCTTGGTAGGGCGTCCCCTGGTATTGGGCCTCTGAATAGTCGGACTGCGGCGGTGTTCCCTGGTATCCGCTCGGCGGCGTGGTCTCGTCCGGGGCCTGTGGTGGCGCTGCCTCGTCGGGGCCCTGCTCGAAGGGCTGGCGGTACCGGGTCTGGGAGAAGGGCTGGACGTACTTGCCCTGCCGTCCGCCGGGTTGCGACCAGGGCGGCGGGGTCGCCTTGTCTCTCTTGCTCATGGGGGGAGCTCCTCGGGTGGGCGCCGCGGCCGGGACGCATGCCGCGCTGCGAAATATAGTGGCCGGCCCCCGGATCGGGAAGGAGCCACCGGCAATCGTGACTGAACCGGGCACGGGCCCGATATGTGCATGGCTGCGTGTCCGCCGGGGATCCATGGGCGTGGGCGGGGCGGTGCACCGGCTGCAGGTTGCCAGCCGAGGGGCTCATTTCGCTGGCTGGTTCGTCCTCGGGGGTGTCGGCGTCCGGTCGTGGGCTGTGATCGGTCCGGGTTGCCGTGGTGACAGCCGACCCACGACGGGTGATCAGGGGTTCTGGTCTGGGCAACGGATGGGGATTTCCGGTTTGGGTGCGGCGATCCTTCGCGGCGTTGCGCACCGCGACGCCCCATCGGGCGGAGAATGGCGGGGCGAGAAGGAGATGGGCGATATGTCCGATCAACAGTTTCCGGCAGGCCCGAACGGGACGAATCCGCAGGGGCCGGGAGACGTCGGCCCCCAGGGTGATCCCGGCGGCACGGTCAAGATGCCCCCGGTGTCCGACCCCGGTGGCGGAGCCGGAGGTGGCCATTCGCCCAGCGTTGTGCCAACGATTGTCATCTCGCTGCTGTTCGGCGTTTTCGGTGCCATTCCCGCCGCCATTGCTGCGGCGCATGTTCGCCAGCCGGGGCGCCGCAAGTCTGTCTACTGGTGGAGCTTCGCGCTGTCGTGGCTGGTGCAGTTGGTGGTGGGCGTGTTGATCGCCGTGCTGGTCTTCGGGGCGTCGCCCGCGAAGGTCGCCGCGGGGCTCGCCGGAAGCTCCAGCCCGTCGGCGAGCAGCGCGTCACCGAGTGGGGCGGCGTCGGCGAGTTCGGCCGCAGCGAGCGTGCCCGGGCAGACGACGGCTCCGGTCACGACGGTGCCCGCCCAGACCCCTGGTGCCGTGGCTCCGGGTGCGGCGGAGACGCCGGCTGCCACCGCCACGCAAGAAGGCAGGATGCAGGCGCAGTGGCGCGAGTCCGGGTTCACCATCTGTGGGCAGGACCTTGCGGTCAACGGCAACACCACCTGTGATTTCGGCACCGCGGTGCACGACGCCTACAGCCAGGCCGTCGGTGGCGCCTACGGCAGCTACGGCAGCGCCAAGACCGTCGAGGCGAAGGACGCCGAGACCGGCGGTACCTCGACGATGTCATGCACCTCGGGCACCGGCGGCATCTTCTGCTCCGGCGACAATGGCGTGACGGTGGTGTTCGACTGACGAGGTGCTTGTGGACGGCGCATGAGCCTGCTTCCGGTGGTCCTTCCGCCGACGCGAGAGAGAGACATGAAACCTCTCTCGCGGCATGGTCACCTGGCGGGGAGAGTCCTTCATGGGCAGCGCGAAGCCGCATGTCCTGGGTGTGAGGGGACCCTGACGCCCGCAGCGGCAGGGCTCATGCGCCGTAGCGGAGTGTTCCGGTCTTCGCCTCGGGGATTTCGGGTGCGATGTGTCTCAGACGAGCTGGGAGACACGGCCTCTGGATCCCGAGGATCGCGGCCGAATCGTTGACAGACAGCCCCTCGGCTCGAAGGCGTCGAGCGGCAGCGCACAGATGTGCGGCTGCGCGGGTTCGCGACGCTCGCAGTAAGAGGGGTCGCGAACGTCATTGACGGTAGGCTCCCAGTCACGTTGGACACCTCAGGGTTGAAAGAGGAGGGTGTCATGCTTGATGTCAATGATCTGGATGAGGCCATTGCTCGCGAGGTTGAGCCGTATTTGACCGTGGAGAGTCGAGCGCTTATCCGGTCGGGTCGCGATGAGGGAGATCCTGATTTCGTCGTCTATATGACGCTACAGTTCGCGCTCCTGGATAGCGTGATCATCCCGATGGACATTCTCGACGCGATCGCGGTCGACCTGGCGGATGACGGGGGCGTTTGTGGACGCAGATGAGGGCTCCGACTGGACCGTGTGGGTGGGACGTGCCGGTTCGTTAGTTCGGGAGGTTCCAGATCAGCACATCACCGTCCGAATTCGAATAGCGAAGCTGTTGCAGTGGTGCCGATGCGTCAAAAGCAAGCCAGCCCGTCACGCAGGTGCCGGGATCAACTGCAGGCTCGTCGCTGAAGCCTTGTGGGTAGGCGGGTTTCAACTCGGTTTGCCCAGAATTCTCGGACCGGTACCGTCCACCTTCCGCGTCGAACGCGGTCCATCGTTCGCTCGTCACCTGAATTGCCTGCGAAGTGTTGTTGCACAGATTTGCCTTGACGCCCTGGTAGTTGAAGGACCCTTTGATGCCGACTGACTTTCGGTCGTGGATGCTTATCGTGGTTCCGTGGGCTTCGGCTGGCTGACCAATGGCCAGCGCTGACTGGGTCGGCGAAGTAACCGCTGGTGTCGAAGAATTGCCACTTGAGCGTGCGGTAGTGGTGCTACCGCCGGTTGATCCGCACGCGGTGAGCAGCAGGGGCGCTGTAACGGCTACTGCCAGGAGTAGGTGGATGCGCTTCATGGTGGGGTTCCTTCAGGTTGGTGGGTTGCCGGTGGTGTCATAGCGTCGAAGCAACACTCCCGGTCGGCGGGGGTCTGATCGGTGGAGTGTGCGGATGGCGCGGGTGGGGTTGTCGTTCAGTGACAGGTCGGAGATCTCGACGGCCTCGAAAGCGGGCTGGTCGGTGCGGAGGATCGCCCGTCACCTGGGGCGTTGCCCGTCGGTGATCTTGCGGGAGCTTCACCGGAACTCGACGAAGACCCGCGGCTACCAGGCCGTGACCGCAGACGTCAGAGCGCAGCGTCGGCGGGCTCGCCCGCAGCAGCGGAAGGTCGCGGGGGATCCGGTGCTGCAGGCGAGGGTGGAGGCGGATCTGGCCGCGTCGTGGACGCCGAACGAGATAGCGGGCCGGTTGCGTCTGGAGGCGACAGACCCGACCGTTGAACGCATGGCGAACTCTGCTGACGCACGCGGCCGAACCGTCTCCGGTGAGGCTATCTACCAGTACATCTACGCAATCCCGAAGGGTGAGCTCGCCCGCAAGGGCATCTTCCTGCAGTCCAAGCGGACCAAGCGCCGACCACGTACGACCGGGCGGACGCGCGGTGGCCCAATCGTAGGTATGGTCCCGATCGCGGAGCGAGGTGAGGACGCCGCCCAGCGTCGGGTGCCGGGGCACTGGGAGGGTGACCTGATCATCGGGAAGAACGGCACCTCGTGCGCGGCGACGCTGGTGGAGCGGATGAGCGGGTTCACCGGGCTGCTGGCCCTGTCCTCGAAACACGCCGAGCCAACCGCTGACGCGGTCATCGAGTTTTTCAACGACTTGCCCGAGATGATGAAGGCATCGTTGGCGTGGGACCAGGGCAGCGAGATGGCCCAGCACGCGAAGGTCTCCCTGGCCACGGCGATGCCGGTCTACTTCGCCGATCCCCACTCGCCCTGGCAGAGGCCCAGCAACGAGAACACGAACCGGCTCTACCGGGAGTATCTGCCCAAGGGCACGGTGATCCCCGATCACCAGCCCTACCTCACCACCATCGCCGAGGAGATCAACAATCGACCCCGCCGCCGACTGGGCTATCTCACGCCCACCGAGGCATTCGCTCGACTGCTCGCCGGCGAGCCCCATGTTGCTTCGACGCCTTGACATCGCCGCCTGTGTTCGGGAATCTATCGGGCAGCTAGGACATAACTCTGATTTGAGCGTCCTGCGGTGGTTTGGCTGATCGGCATGCGAGCGGGGGCCGGGGCTGGAAGGAATACCGAGATGTGCGGCAACTCGCCAGCCGGGGGGAGCCGGTTGCTGCGAGTCGTGACGCGACCAAGGGGCGCCCTCGCGCCGGCCCCCCGATGGTGGTGGTGCGTGCGCCGAAGGGCGTTGAGGGGTCGATGTTGATCCTGATGGCGCTGGCTGTCTCTCCGAGCAGGAGAAACAGCCAGCGCCGTACTTCTGCTGCAGCCTGTGAGCAGATGTGGCGCGGGATGTGATCGCGACAAGGGGAGGGATGATCGCGGCCTAGGTGTGGCTCATTTGCCGGTGGACGGTGCTGAACAACCTATTCGAGGGCCATGTTGATTCTAGGGATCTGCACCCCCAGAATCCCGTTGGCCGTAGAATGCGGATGTGGCTCTCCGTTTCCGTAAGCGCATCAGGCTTGGCAAGCATGCCTGGGTCAACCTGTCCAAGTCGGGCCCGTCCCTTTCTGCCAAGGCCGGCCCCTTCACACTCAACAGCAAGGGGAAGGCAACGACGCATTTGGGGCCGGGGTTGTCCTATCAATCCGACATCCCAACGCCAGCCACCGGGGCCGGAACATCCAAGACGCGAAAGGGATAAGGTGCTTTTGGCATGACTTCCAAGAAATCGCCCGAGCAGCGGCGGTGGGTTTTGGATCCCCCTAAGCGATTGGTCACTACTCTGTGGGCAATCGCACTGGTGATTACGGTCGTCGCGACTATTGAGTGGATTGCTCGTGGGGGTGCCGCCGGCATCGTGCCCGCAATAGGCGTAGTCGCGTGTCTCACCTTCTTCTTGTCTGCACGCGCATTTGCGAAGGCTTGGTCGCACAGAAGCGTCAACAGCCATGAGGCGAGCATTCAGGGAAGGAAGGGCCAAGAGGTATCGCTGACCAGCGGGCTCCTCACGAATGGGTCAAGTGTTCTCGTGCCGAGTCGGACCAAAATTGACACCACTGACCAAGCAAACGGAACTGTCACTGCGACGTTCAGAGCTGCGAAAACCACAATGAAGCTCTCAGTAGCGCAGGAGCGCTGCGGCGACCTGAAGTCTTTCCTGGCTGAGTGCGAGGCTGCCGGCGCGGAGCTCGAGCAAGCCTAAGTTATTGAATGACCGGGCTATTCACAGGCCACGCCGTCGCCATCCTTATCGAGGTTTGAGCTGTAGCCCGGCTGTCCTCTGTGGAGGGGGGCTGCTCCTGCAGCGCGCACCGCGGCGCAGTTCTTGTAATAGGTAGCAGGTTGTTATTGTACCGGTGCTGGTGCCGGATTCGCCTGCTGTTGTTGAGGCACTTGCGCGGGTTGTTCTTGTTCCTGTGTGGCAGCTGGTGCGGGACGTGGCGACGGCGACGGCGTCGGCGTGGGGGTTGGCGACTTGCTCGGTGTTGGGGTTGGGGTTGGCGTCGGTGTAGGGGTGGGGCTCGGCGTGAGCGTTGCGCTCGCGGTTGGACTTGTCGCCGGGGATGTCGCTCGAGTTGGAGCTGTTGCTGCGGAGGTCCCGCCGGCGACCAGAAGGAAAAACCCCCCTACAAGTGCTGAAACGATTACCCCGGTTCGCTGCCAAATGGGTCATCGCCCCGTCCGGGCGGGTAGAGGCGCAGTGGAATCTGATTGTAGTTGCGAAGTCGTTGTGCTTGGGTCATCGCTTTCATCGTCAACCCAGAGTTCCCAGCCCTCCGGTGCCGGGGGCCATGAAGGGTCGGGATGCCATCCTTCGGGGGGTTCCCATCCTTCGGGGGGTGTGGGCCAGGTGGGGGGGCGGATTGAAGCGTGCCATGTGGTCATTATCTGACAAAGGCACGGGCGTCGTTGAAACGGCGGGCCCAAAGTCCGGACCCTTTGATGGGGGTCATCGTGACTACATGGGACCGTTCTGTTGCGATGACTCTTGTCGCTGCGTGCTCTGCATGCTCCGACAGTGAGTAGGCGCCGCTGATGGGGAATCCGATCCGCGGAGAGCCTACTGTGCTGCGTTGGACCGGTGGTCGGAAGCTTGGGGCAGGGTCAGGGTCAGGCAACAGATTGCGTTCGATGTGGCATCTAACAACAGTGTCCAGAACCCCCCACGTGGCGGGTGTGAGATGAGGTTTGACCAAATCTTGAGTCGGATCCTCTTGATCAGGCGCCCTATCCCGAAGTCGATCAGCACGAGGCCGCCTATCCCCATCAGCCTGAGGATCGGCGAGTAGTTTCCCGACGAACTGAAGTTGGTCACCAGTCTGAGAAGGACCACCTCAAGGATGAAGTATCGCGCGATCGACGGCGCGCTGGGTCTGAGGCAAACGTGCGGGCCGCAAGTGATACATCGTCATGCAGCTTGCTGCGTCTTGTCGGAGGTGCACAGGGTGCGGGGTCGACGTGGCGAAGCGGAGCTGGGATTGCTCCCGTCGTGACGTTCGACTCGGTCGTGTCAGGTTTTGTCTCGGCCTTTTCCCCCCTCGCGAGAGGAAGGGTCGTCCGGGGACATGCTCTGCAGCGTCACATGCGGCGCCGAGTGACATGAAAAACCCCTCTGACTAGGAGTTTCACCTTGTCAGAGGGGTTTTACTGCTTGTGCGCGAGAGAGGAGTTGAACCTCCACGCCCTAAACGGGCACTGGCACCTGAAGCCAGCGCGTCTGCCATTCCGCCACTCGCGCATGCCGCAATCAAACAGCTCCGAAAGACTAGCACGCAGGCCGAGTTGGAGGCCAACCCGACCACTGCGCCGTGTCCCCGTCGCCCCGCCCGACTGCCAGCCCCCGACCCCGGGAAGAACCACCCCGCCACATGCGGCAGTCTGGAGGCGTGGGGGAAGCATTCGCAGGCATCGCAGGCCTGGGCATCGCCGGGTTCGACCCGTTGGGGGCCCTGGCACTGATGGCTGCCATGGCGCTTGGAGCCCGTCGCCGCGCCATCGCGACCCTGCTGGTCACCACGGTCGCCACCATCGTCGTGACCGGCTTCGTGCTCTCCAGCACGGTCGGCCCCTGGGCGATCGCGCAGATCCACCGCCTGCACGACCCGGGGCACATCGTCTGGGGCCTCATCGTGCTGGCCGCCGGCGTGGGTCTCCTGGCCTGGGCCATCGTCCGACTCGTGCGTGTGCCGCAGCCGAAACCCGACGACGCCACGCGCTCGGGCCATTCGGTGGGAATGCTGGCGGTCATCGGGATCGGCGTCGGCCTGTCTGCATTCATCGACCCGGCCTTCTACGGCCTCCTGGTGGTGGCGGGCGGCATCCATTCCTGGCCGATGCGGCTCGGGGGCATCGTCCTGTGGGCCTGCCTCAGCCAGATCGCCCTACTGGCACTCAGCGGCGCCGTCTTCGCAGGCGCCTTCGCGCCGGTCCACCGGTTCATCACCCGCGTGCGCCAGCAATGGGGCGCCCGCGCCTCACGCTTCGCGTCCTGGGCGCTGCTGGTGATCGCCGTGATCATCTGCGTCGAGGGTGCCTTCGAACTCCACGGCCACTGGTGGATTCCCTGACGACCGTCCGGGCCGCTCACTGCGACGCCTCATTGGACACTTGTGCGGCGTCATTGCCGCACAGCTGTCCAGTTAGTGGCCGGGCGCGGGGTGACGAGACCCGGCCGGAGGGACGGGACGTGGCCAGGGTTCTGCCGGTCCTGATGCCGGAGGTGGTGATAGGTGCGGATAAAGCACCATAGACGGTGCTTTATCCGCACCTATCCCTGGCCTGCCCGACGGGATCGGGCCTTCAGTGGATGGTCTTGACGCGTCTAATCACCACAACCATCCACTGAGTGACGATCCCACCCGATCCGGCCCGAACCGGCCCCAGGACGCCGCCCGCACCCAAAACCCCGCTAAGTGGACAACTGTGCGGCGTCATTCCCGCACAACTGCCCATTTAGGGGGGAGCCGACGTCCAGCGAGTGGAGGGTCCGGCGCCCGCGGAATGGGGGCTCCGACTCCCAACGGGCCGGGACCCGCACCCAACAAGCGGAGGACCCGCACCCACCGAACCCGCGGCCACCCGCCCCGCCTCACGCCTCCGCAGAGCCGCCGGCCGTATCGTCCATGCCCTTGCGCTTCCGCGCCTTCATCACCGGCACCTTGCGCGCCACGGCGGGAACCGCAGTGGCCTTGCGCCGTGCCCGCCTGCGCGCCCGATATCCCAGGAACACCAAGACGGCCACCAGCGCCACTCCAGCGCCGATCAGCGCCCCGGCGGCCAGCGTCAGGCCGGTCTTCACCGGCGCCTGCTGCACCTCCACATGCGGCAACGCGGCCAGCTTGGCGTCCACGGCATCAAGCGTCTTGGGAAGGTTCTGCGGGGTATAGCTGCCATGGGTGGCCGACCCGTTGGCGTGTTCCTGCGCCACCGAGCTGCTCCCGGTCATGATGCGGGTCAGGGCCCCCGCCGCGTCGCAGACCGGATCATCCTTCATGCACGCCGAATAGGTGCGGGGCGCGTCGACACCGGGCACGGTCGCCCGTGCGGAATCCATGGCGGCGTCGAGTTGCCGGTTGTCCACGGTGCCGTTGAACATCGCGAACAGGGCGGTGAGCAGCTGCTTCATCTGCTCGTTCTTGTCCTTGTCGGCGCTGCTGGCCGACGCCGCACGCAGGTAGTACAGCGCAGCGGACAGTCCATAGGAGCGGTTGGTGGCGGTGCCGTCGAGCTCGCTGACGTTCTGGCCGTCGTAGCGCAAGGGGTTGCCGAGCACGATCGCCCCCAGCAGGTTCGCGTCAAGGTTGCCCGACCCCAGCGCCCGGGTGACCACCTCGGCGCCCTGGCTGAAACCTGCCACCAGCAGCTTCTCGGACGGGCATCGCTTCGCCTCGGCCACGGCCAGGCGCTGCAGCTCGGCAACG
Source organism: Propionibacterium freudenreichii subsp. freudenreichii (assembly GCF_000940845.1). NCBI lineage: Bacteria > Bacillati > Actinomycetota > Actinomycetes > Propionibacteriales > Propionibacteriaceae > Propionibacterium > Propionibacterium freudenreichii. The sequence continues at coordinate 482,810 of NZ_CP010341.1, forward strand.
CCCTTGTCCACCGAATCGGAGTAGGGCGGGGTTGAGGCCGACGCGGCGGGCAGCACCATCTGTTCGATCGCCGCGGCGTTCATGTCGTCCAGCGAGACGGCTGGATAGTCCAGGTAGACCTGCGCCAGCTTGAGGTCGGGACGCGCCTTCGCGGTGCGCGCGGCCAGTTCCTGCTCCAGCGGTGCGATCGTGTTGCCATAGGGGGCGGCCTCGCCCGACCCGCGTGCACCCACGAACAGCACCTGTGCGCAGCCCTGCTGCTTGGCATGCGTCGAGGCCAGTGGCTGGGTGCTCCACCAGCCGTCGTCGGCGCGCGCTGACGACGTGCCCAGCATGATGGTGGACGCCACGAGGGCCGTCAGCAGCAGGAACGCAACCAACCGGTTGCGCCGTCCCGGCCGACTCACCGTTGCCCCACTCGCGGCTGACCGACCCATGTCCCGCGCCGATCGACCCGTGCACCACTCCATCACGGCGCTCACGCTACTGCGCGCCCGGGGCGTCCCCGGGCCGTTGCCCGCGCAGTGGGCCCGGTGGACCCCACGCGGTGCCTCAGATCGTGGAGGTGAACACCGGCGTCAACGTTGCCGAGGCCAGGGCATGAGCCTTGAGTAGTTCCTCCACGGCCGCCGGCTTCGCGTCCGCCGGCACTTCGAGGTGGGCCACGTCGAGCGCCCAGACGGTGAAGATATAGCGGTGCACCTGTCCGTGCGGCGGGTTCGGGCCGCCGTAGCCGCGATAGCCGTAGTCGTTCTGCAGTTCGACGCTGCCGGTGGGCAGCGGCGTGCCCTGCACGGTGCCGGTGGTGGACACCGGAATGTCGAGCGCCAGCCAGTGCCAGAAACCGCCCTCCATCGGGGCATCGGGGTCCCAGCAGGTCAGTGCAAGGCTCTTCGCCCCGGCGGGCACCTCGTCCCAGCCGAGCTGGGGCAGGATGTTGCGGCCGCCCGCGCCACGTTCGGCAAAGACGAGCGCAATCTCCTCGCCCTGCTTCAGATCATCGCTGAACAACCTCATCGCAGCCTCCAGTCGTGTCGTTGACTGCCGAGTCTATCCGCCGACCGGGCCATCCTGACGTGCGAAACCCACCACGTGCACCAGCAGGTCATCGGCCTCATCGCAGGCGTCCAGGTCGATCGTCGCGGTGATCGACCAGTCATGGTCACCCTCGGGATCGTCGATGATCTGGCGCACCTTCCACAGGCGCGTGGAATCGTCGATCTCGAGGAACTGCGGCCCACGGGCCTTCGGGCCGGTGCCGATGTCGTCGTGGTCGTCCCAGTACTTGCCCAGGGCGTCGTCCCAGTCGTTGTAGGTGAATGACGACTGCGGATCGGTGGAGTTCAACGCGGCCAGCGCCGGCACATCGTCGTCGGCGGCAAGCTGCACGCGACGGAACATCGCATTGCGCACCAGCACTCGGAAGGCCGCCTTGTTCGACGTCAACGTACGCGTGGGGCCGTGCGTGCCGGGTTCGTCGCCGGCTCCGGAATCGCCGACGTCCTCGCCGAGTCGGGTCCACTCGTCGAGCAGTGACGAGTCGGTCATGCGCACGATCTCGCCCAGCCAGATGAGCAGCTCATCGAACTCGGGGGTGCGGGCGGCCAGCGGCACGGTCTGGCGCAGCGCGCGATAGGCGTCGGACAGATAGCGCAGCACCGTGCCCTCGGCGCGCTGCACCTTGTAGAAGGCGCAGTACTCGCCGAAGGTCATCGCCCGCTCGAACATGTCGCGCACCACCGACTTGGGACGCAGCCCCCATTCGACCAGCCACGGACGACTGGCCGTGAAGGCCGTGAAGGCGGCATCCAGTTCCTCGGCCATCGGCGTGGGATAGGTCACCTCATCGAGCGCGGCCATGCGTTCCTCGTAGTCGAGGCCGTCGGCCTTCATCTCGGCAATCGCCTCCCCGCGCTCGCGGGACTCCTGGGCGCGCAGGATCGGACGCGGATTCTCCAGGGTCGCCTCGATGACGCTCACCACGCCCAGCGGGTAGTCGTCGGCCTCGGGGTCGAGCAGCTCCAGGGCCACCATGGCGAAGGCGCTCAGCGGCTGGTTGAGCGCGAAGTCGTCCTGCAGCTCGGTGCTCAGGTCGTACAGGCGGCCACCGGGCGTCGGGCTGTCACGGCGCACGATCACGCCCGACTCCACCATTGAGCGGGCCAGCTGCACGGCACGGTGCAGCAGCCGCACGCGGATCATCCGGTCGCTCACGGCGGCATCGATGATGTGCACCAGCGCCACCGCCGTGTCCTCATCGCGCGACAGCAGGTTCAACAACATCGCGTGCGTCACGCGCATGCGCGCATGCAGCGTCTCGGGCGTCGATTCGATGAGCTTGTTGAACGTCGCCTCGGTGTAGTTGATGAAGCCCTCCGGCGGCTTCTTGTGGCGCACGCTCTTCTTCTTGCGCTCATCGTTGGCGAACTTCTTGGCGATGCGCGCGTTCTCCACCTGGTATTCGGGGGCCTGGGCCACCACATAGCCGATGGTGTCGAAGCCGGCGCGCCCGGCGCGTCCTGCGATCTGGTGGAATTCGCGGCTGCGCAACAGGCGCTGGCGTCGGCCGTCGAACTTGCTCAGCCCGGTGAACAGCACCGTGTGGATGGGCACGTTGATGCCCACGCCCAGGGTGTCGGTGCCGCAGATGACGGTGAGCAGGCCCTGTTGGGCGAGCTGTTCCACCAGGCGGCGGTACTTGGGCAGCATGCCGGCGTGGTGCACGCCGATGCCGTGGCGCAGCATCTTCGACAGGGTGTTGCCGAAACCCGGCGAGAAGCGGAATCCGCCGATGGCCGCCACGATCTTGTGGCGGTGCTCGGTGTCGATCAGCTTGGCGCTCATCAGCGCTTGGGCCTGTTCGGTGGCGGCGGCCTGGGAGGGATGCACGATGTACACCGGCGACTGGCCGGTGCTGACCAGTTCGGAGATCGTCTCGTGCAGTGGGGTGAGGGCCCAGTGGTAGGTCAGGGGCACGGGACGCTCGGCGCCGCCGATCACCTCGGTCTCGCGTCCGGTCCACCTGGCCAGGCGGCCCTGCAGCTCGGTGACGTCGCCCAGCGTGGCGCTCATGATCACGAACTGGCACTGCGGCAGCTCGGACAGCCCCACCTGCCAGGCCCAGCCGCGGTCGGGATCGGCGATGAAGTGGAATTCGTCCATGATCACCAGGTCGACGTCGGCGTCGCGGCCCTCGCGCAGGGCGATGTTGGCCAGGATCTCGGCGGTGCAGCAGATGATCGGCGCGTCGGGGTTCACCGAGGCGTCGCCGGTGACCATGCCCACCAGGTCGGCGCCGAAGATGTCGATCAGCGCGAAGAACTTCTCGTTCACCAGCGCCTTGATGGGTGCGGTGTAGTAGCTGCGGCCGCGGTTGGACAGGGCGACGAAGTGCGCGGCGGTGGCGATCAGCGACTTGCCCGACCCGGTGGGGGTGGTGATGATCTCATTCGCCCCGGTGAGCAGCCCCAGTAGTGCGTCGGACTGGTGCGGGTACATCTCCAGGCCCTGCGCGTGGGTCCACGTCTCGAAGGCATTGAACAGGGCGTCGGGGTCGTGGGCGGCGTCGCCGGTGGGCAGCAGCTCGGTGAGCGTATCGGTCATGGTGCCCCCATTCTCGCAGGCCCGGCGCCGCGACCGGTGCGGCAGAGTCGGCCTGCAGGTGCCGCAGGCACTCGCGTTCGGACGATGCACGCACTCGCGTTCGGACGGTCACGGCGCGGCGCACGGGGATGCGGGCATGATGAATACCGTGACCAATTCCTCCAGCAGGCTGGCGCTTCCGGACGCACTGACCACCACCAGGGGCGTGGTGCTGATGCCCCCCGACGAGGACTCCGGGGCCCTGATGCCGGTGCTGGAGGTGCTCGTGCAGGAGGGGCTCACCGCGATCGCCCTGCCCTGCCCCCGCAGCGATGAGACAGCGGACGACGAGGGCGCCGACACGCCGCAGGACCCCTCGGCGGAGCTGACCGGGCTGATGGCGATGTACTCCTTCCGCGCGACGGTGGGCATCCATGGGGTGCGCACCACGGCCGACGCCCAGTTGGCCATCCGCGCCGGTGCACGGTTCGCGTTCTGCCTGTTCCCCGAGCCCGGTGTGCTCGATGCCCTGCGGGTGGCCTCGATACCGGCCATCGTGACGGCCCTGACGCCCACCGAGGTGGAGCAGGCGTGGCAGGGCGCGGTCTCGGCGGTGCACGTGCGTCCCGCCGAGGTGTTCGGCACCGGATACGCGCAGGGCCTGCACGAGCTGGTGCCCGACGCCTCACTGATCGCCACGGCCCAGAACCGGGCGGCGGTCGAGGCGTGGCTGTGGGCCGGTGCCACCGCGGTGAGCTTCGGGCAGTCGCTGCTGTCGCGGGTGTTCCTCAGCCAGGACTACTCGGCGTTGCGCCAACGCGTCGCCGAGATGGTCTCCGCCGTAAAGTCTGCCTGAGAAATTCTCAGGAAAGGCCCGATCGTGGGGCCCTGGGGGTCTCGCGCGGCCGTCCTTGGATGGAGCCATCGGGCGGCGATCCCCGCGTGGAACGCGCAATTCTGACCCGAATCTGAGAAAAACTGCGTCAGTTTGTAAGTTCTCTCAGCTTTCGTTTATAGTTCAGGAGGCAGCCGGTCGGGCCGCCAACACCAAGACACTCGTTTGAAGCAAGTGAGGATACCTGTGACTGCTCGTCGAGCTCTCAGCGCCGATGACATCGACGCCACAGTCGATCAGCCCACCGCTCCTCGCAGGGCCGGCATCCCCGGCCGTGCAGATGCACCCATTGAGTTCGCCAGGCCCCGCCGCGTCGCGCTGCCCAGCGTCGAGGAAGACGCGATCTTGCCGTTCGCGCGGTGCGTGTCGGCCCAGACCACCATGACGCTGCCGGTGATCACCGTCGACGCCGTGCATGCCGCGAAGTCGAGTGCCAAGCCGCACCGCCGCGTCTCGCTGCCGGTTGCCGCCGTCGCGCTCACCTCGGCCCTCGGGCTCGGGGCCACCCTGCTGCCGCAGACCGTGGCCGCAGCCCCGGACAACGGCGCCGCCGAGGCCCGCCAGACCGCAAGCGTCACCCGCGACACCGCCCGCACCCAGCTGTTCACCAGCGACCTGGCCACCACCGAAGTTGCCACCACGTCGCCCACGATCCCTGACACCTCCGCCCAGGACCTGAACGATTCGTTCGCCAGCCTCGGCAAGAGCACCGCCCAGAAGCTGGCCACCGACAAGGCCGCCGCTGACAAGGCTGCCTCCGAGCAGGCAATCGCCGCGGCCAATGCCGCCGAGAGCGTCACCGGCAAGGGCGTCAAGGTAGCCCCGAATGCGGCCACCGCCGCCACGAGCGCCGCCCAGACCGCCATCAACTTCGCCCTCGCCCAGGTGGGCAAGCCCTATGTGTGGGGTGCGGTTGGCCCCAACGCCTACGACTGCTCGGGCCTGACCATGGCCGCCTACAAGGCAGCCGGCATCTCGCTGCCGCGCGTCACCTACTCCCAGATGGCTGCCGGCACGGCCGTGTCGCAGTCCACCATGGTGCCCGGCGACCTCATCTTCTTCTACGGCGGCGAGCACGTGGGCATCTACCTCGGCAACGGCCAGGTGGTGCACGCGGCCGACTACGGCACCGGCGTGATCGTCGGCACCGTGAGCTCGATGCCGGTCTCCAGCGTCACGCACATCGGCTGAGTCGGCTGCGACCAGCCACCTTCGCCCGCACACCGGACCGCATCCGGCGCGGGTCCTTCCCCGGCGGCATGACCGTCCCGGGGCTCCGCGAGGCAGCCGGCTGAGCGGTTTTCCCGCCACTTCGGGGCACTGTTCCCGTCGGGCTTCGTTCGTCATCGGACGAGCGCGGCCGGCACCCCTAAACTGGCCTCATGAATTCACCGGTTGATCCCACGAGCACGCCCGCGTGGGCTGAGCTCGAAAACTTGCATCGCAGCCTCGACGTCGATTTCCGCAAGTGGTTTGCCGAGGAGCCGAATCGGGCCCAACAGTTCACCCTGCGTGCCGGTGACCTGACCGTTGACCTGTCGCGCAACTACCTGAACCAGCAGGTGCGCGACACGCTCGTCTCGCTGGCCGCGCAGGTGGACCTTGCCGGACGCCGCGACGCGATGTTCCGTGGCGACCGCATCAACACCACCGAGGACCGCAGCGTGCTGCACGTGGCGCTGCGCCTGCCCAAGGGCGCCGAGCTCGACGTGGACGGCGTCAACGTGGTGGACCAGGTGCATGAGGTGCTCGACCGCGAGATCTCCTTCGCCGAGGCGGTGCGCAGCGGCGAGCGCGGCGGCGTCACCGGCAAGCCGATCACCACGGTGGTGAACATCGGCATCGGTGGCTCCGACCTCGGCCCGGTGATGGTCTACGAGGCACTCAAGCCCTACAAGCACGACCGCATCGAATGCCGCTTCATCTCGAACATCGACCCGGCCGACATGTATGAGAAGACCCACGACCTGGACGCCGAGACCACGCTGTTCATCGTCGCGTCCAAGACCTTCACCACGCTGGAGACCATGACCAACGCGAGGATGGCCAAGAACTGGCTGATCAACTCGCTGCAGTCGTCCGGCGCCATCGACGGCACCGCCGAGAGCCGTGCCCGCGCCATCAAGCGGCACTTCGTGGCCGTGAGCACCAACGCCGAGAAGGTGTCCGAGTTCGGCATCGACCATGCCAACATGTTCGGCTTCTGGGACTGGGTGGGGGGTCGCTACTCGGTTGATTCGGCCGTCGGGCTGTCGGCCCTGATCGCCATCGGGCCCGACAACTGGCAGGACTTCCTCGAGGGCTTCCTGGCCATCGACAAGCACTTCATGATCACCCCGATCGCCGAGAACGTGCCCGCCCTGATGGGCCTGCTCAATGTGTTCTACTCGAACTTCTACAACGCCCAGAGCCATGTGGTGCTGCCCTATTCGCAGTACCTGCACCGCTTCCCGGCCTACCTGCAGCAGCTGACGATGGAGTCGAACGGCAAGTCGACCCGGTGGGACACCAGCCCGGTGACCACCGAGACCGGCGAGATCTTCTGGGGCGAGCCCGGCACCAACGGGCAGCACGCGTTCTACCAGCTGCTGCACCAGGGCACCCGCGTGATCCCTGCCGACTTCATCGGCTTCGCGCGTCCGGCCCACGCGCTCACCGAGGCCGGTGCCGACGTGCACGACCTGTTCATGTCGAACTTCTTCGCGCAGACCCAGGCGCTGGCCTTCGGCAAGACCGCCGACGAGGTGCGCGCCGAGGGCACCCCCGAGCCGCTGGTGCCCGCCCGCGTGTTCAGCGGAAACCGGCCCACCACCTCGATCCTGGCCCCCGAGCTGTCGCCCAGGATCCTCGGTGAGCTGATCGCGCTGTATGAGCACATCACCTTCACCGAGGGTGCCGTGTGGGGCATCGACTCGTTCGACCAGTGGGGTGTCGAGCTCGGCAAGACCCTGGCCAAGAACATCGCCCCGCTGCTCACCGCCGGCGACGAGGCCCTGATGAGCCAGGACTCGTCGACGATGAGCCTCATCCGGGCCTACAAGGCGATGCGCGCCGGCAATCGCTGAGCGATGAGGCGCTTGCGCGCCGGGGTGCGCCCGGAGCTGCCTGCCGCGGGACGGCACCGTCAGGCCGCGGCCGGACGGCACCCGCGCAGCGCGCCCGCGGCGCGCCCGCCGGCCCCGTTCGCACGGCCCGCGCGCTGTGCAGGGGCCGCAGCGCTGGCCGTGGTGACGGTGCTCACGGCGATCACCGCAGGCTGCAATGTGGTGGTGCACGCGGTGGCCGCCGGCCGCCGACGCGCGCCCGGGCAGTTGCACGCAGGCGTCACGCCCGGAACCGCCATGGTGCTGGGCGCCGGAGTGCGTGGACAGCGACCAACTCCCTATCTGGCGGCCCGACTCGACCTGGCGGTGCGCCTGTGGCGCGAGGGCGCGATCAGCCGCATCCTGGTCTCCGGGTGGGCGGAGGCCCCCGACGATGCCGCGGGCCTCCGCTACGACGAACCGGCCGTGATGGCCGACTACCTCGTCGCCCACGGCGTGGCGCGCGGTGCTGTGCTGCGCGATCCGGCCGGGCTCGACACCTGGACCAGCGCCGTGCGCGCCCGCCAGCTGCACGGACTGGACGCGATGGTGGTGGTGACGCAGGCCTACCACCTACCGCGCGCCCTGGCAGCGGCACGGATGGCCGGCATCGATGCGTTCGGCGTCGCCGACACCACCCGCGATCACAATGCCAAGTGGTGGCGTTACCGCCTGCGCGAGGTGCCCGCCTGCGTCAAGCTCGTGGGGGAGTGGGCGCTGTCGCGGACAGGGCTCCGTGCTGCGGCGCGCGCCCGGAGGGGAGACCAATGATGACATCGGGAATCGACGAGGTGCTCGCCCGCGGACTGCGCGCCGGATGCTATCCCGGCGCCATCGCCCAGGTGTCGCACGCCGGCACGGTGCGTCGCGCCGGGGTCGGAAGCATCGCCAGCCATGGACGCGATGGATCGCCGATCCCCCCGGCGCAGCGCGAACCGGTGCGGCCCGACCTGCACTACGACCTCGCGTCGATCACCAAGGTGTTCACGGCCATCACCGTGCTGTCGCTGGCCGACGAGGGCACGCTGGCCATGGACGAGCCGATCGCAACGCTGCTTCCCGCCTTCCGCACGAGCCCCGAACGGCGCCGGATCACCGCCCTGCACCTGCTGACCCACACCTCCGGCCTGCCGCCGGTGTGGCCAGGGTGGCAGGACGCCGGAATGCGCGCCCGGTCACGCGAGGCGATCCTGGCCGACATTATGGCCATGCCGCTGCGCTGGGCGCCCGGCGAGCGACTGGACTACTCCTGCGTCGGCTACATCACCGCCATGGCCCTGGCCGAACAGGCCACGGGACAGGGCTGGGAACAGCTGGTGACCACCAGGGTGCTGCGTCCGCTCGGCCTGGCGCACACAGGATTCAACCCGCTGCGCCACGGCGTCGATGTCGCCGACATCACGCCGACCGAGTTCCGCCCGGCCCTGGGACTGCGACCGGTAGGCAGCACTCACGCGCCCGACGCCGCCGGCGCGTCGCGCCCGGGCTCCGTGACCGATGACGTGGACCTGACCATGGTGCGCGGCACCGTGCACGATGAGACCGCCCAGGTGATCGGGGGAGTGAGCGGCAATGCAGGCATGTTCTCCACGCTGGCCGACCTGGCACGGCTGGCCGGTGCCCTGTCGTCAGGCCTGCCCGGCGTGCTGGGCCGGGAGTCGTTCGCCATGCTGTGGGGCGACCAATTGCCGCGCCTGCTGGGCGGGCATGCCGACGCCGAGGCCGCCCGCAACGGATACCGCCACGGGGCCGGCCTGTGCGTGGCCCAGACGCGCGCGGCCGGGCCCGATGCGCCGTGGCTGCGCAGCCACACCGGCTTCACCGGCACGAGCCTGGTGCTCAACCGCGCCGGCGATTACGCCATCCTGCTGTCCAACCGGGTGCATCCCACCCGTCAGGCCCCCGACCTGGCCCCGGTGCGCGTGGCCCTGACCCGGGCGGCGGGACTGGTTGAACCAGAAGAACAGGCCGAACCCGGGGGACAGGCCTGACCAACCGGATCGGCCGGGCCAGCAGCTTGGCCCAACCGTCGGCAGGCCGGGGATGCCGGGCGCGGCACCGATATCAGCACCGGCATCAGCGCCGGCATCAGCATCGGCGTCGGGGAAAGCTGAGCCGCGTCGACGCAGGTTTCGTGCGTCCCGGCCCGGAAAATCCCACGGAGTGACACAGATATTTCCACCCCTTGATACGCGTCGGGAAGGCCCGATTCGGGCCCCTTCCACGGTGCCCCGCATATTTTGGCGCGGGGCCGCAAAGTGTATGTTGGTAGTTGGTCGGACCAATTGATTTCGGACCCCAGAACCATGGAATCCCGGTTCGTACCGACCGGCGTGGCATACGAGCTCGAGCATCGACGAGGATTCGAGCGCACAAGGAGGCACAATGTCGTCCGCGACAACCGAGAAGGCAGTGGGAACCACTCGACTCATCGATCGAGTCGGAATGGCCCATGACGCATCGCACTATCTGCTCATCCCCGAGGTGGTCATCACGGCCACCGACACCGCCCAGGTGGCGAACACGATGGCCCAGGCCTATCGCGAGAACCGCACCGTGACCTTCCGCTCCGGTGGCACCAGCCTGTCGGGCCAGTCGCTGAGCGATTCGATCCTCCTGGACGTGCGCAAGAACTTCCGCAAGGTGGAGGTGCTCGACGGCGGCGCAAGGGTGCGCTGTCAGCCCGGCGCCACCATCCGCAACGTCAACGCACACCTGGCGCGCTATGGCTACAAGCTGGGTCCCGACCCGGCGTCCGAGATCGCCTGCACCATCGGCGGCGTCGTGGCCGACAACTCGTCGGGCATGGCCTGCGGCACCCAGTTCAACACCTACAACACCCTTGAGTCGATGGTGCTGGTGCTCCCCTCGGGCACCGTCATCGACACCGCACAGCCCGATGCCGACGCGAAGCTGCATCGCGCTGAGCCCGCCCTGTGGGAGGGCCTGTCGGAGCTGCGCGACCGCGTGCGCAAGAACCCCGAGTCGGTGGCCAAGATCACCCAGCAGTACGCCATGAAGAACACCATGGGCTACGGCATCAACTCCTTCACCGACCACGACGAGCCGGTGCACATCCTGGAGCACCTGATGATCGGCTCGGAGGGCACCCTGGGCTTCGTGGCCGAGGTCACCTTCCGCACCCTGCCGGTGCAGAAGCATGCCGCCACCGCGCTGCTCATCGTCCCCGAGCTGTCGGTGGCAACCGACGCCCTGGAAGACCTCGTGCGCAACGGCGCCCTGTGCCTGGAGCTGATGGACGCCGCCAGCCTGCGCGTCGTGCAGAAGTACCCCGAGGCATCGCCCGAGCTGGCCGCGCTCGACGTCAAGAAGGACGCCGGCCTGCTCATCGAGGCCGTCGCCGACGACGAGAAGGAACTCGACGACCGCATGGACGCGCTGAACAGCGTGCTCGGTGGCCTGCCGATCGCCAACCCGCCGCGCTTCACCAAGAACATCCCCGAGCGCAACAACCTGTGGCAGCTGCGCAAGGGCCTGTACACCTCGGTTGCCGGTGCGCGTCCGGCCGGCACCACCAACCTGCTCGAGGACATCGCCGTGCCGGTGGGTTCGCTCACCGCCACCAGCGCCGAACTGCAGGACATCTTCGCCAAGCACGGCTATGACGACGCGGTGATCTTCGGCCACGCCAAGGATGGCAACATCCACTTCATGGTCACCTCCGACTGGCGCAACCCGGTGGACGTCGAGAAGTACCGCGACTTCACCGAGGACATGGTCAACGCCGTGCTGCGCCACGAGGGCACCCTGAAGGCCGAGCACGGCACCGGCCGCGTGATGGCCCCCTTCGTCGAGCGCCAGTGGGGCGCCGAGCTCTATGACGTGATGAAGACGGTGCGTCGCCTGGGCGACCCGCACGGCGTGCTCAACCCGGGCACCCTGCTCACCGATGACCCCGAGGGTCATATGCACCACTTCAAGATGATGCCGCCGGTGGACGACTTCGTCGACCGCTGCGTGGAGTGCGGCTACTGCGAGCCCACCTGCCCGTCGGCCGACCTCACCCAGACCCCGCGTCGGCGCATCGCGCTGCTGCGCTCTGCCGAGGAACTGCCCCCCGAGCAGGCCAAGGAACTGCGCAAGGACTACGCCTACGAGGCCGTCGACACCTGCGCCGCCGACTCGCTGTGCCTGCTGGCCTGCCCGCTGCGCATCGACACCGGCGTGTTCATGAAGACCTTCCGCGCCGCACGCCACATGGCCATCTCGAAGACCGCCATGAACGCCGCCGCCAAGGAATGGGGCCCCATCGTCACCTTCCTGCGCGGTGCACTGAACGTGGTCGACGTGGTGCCCAGCCCGATCATGACCGGCGTCACGGTTGCCGCGCGCGCCGTGCTGCCCAAGGACGTCATCCCCAAGGTCGGCAACGACCTTCCCGGTGGCGGCCCGAAGCGTCCCGAACCCGAGTCGACCTCACAGGACGACTTCGTGTTCTTCCCCAGCTGCATGGGCTCGCTGTTCGAGCCCGCCAAGGGCGGCTACAAGGACGGCGCGGCCGGGGCCTTCGAGAAGCTGGTGGCCGCTGCCGGCCAGCGCGCCCGCATCCCGGAGAACATCTCGGGCCTGTGCTGCGGCACCGTGTGGGTGTCGAAGGGCTTCACCAAGGGCGCTGACACGATGGCCGAGCGCGTCTACGACTCCGTGTGGAAGGCCACCGACAATGGTCGCCTGCCCGTGGTCTGCGATGCCGCAAGCTGCACCCACGGCCTGCACACCACCGGCCAGCACCTCACCGGCCAGAAGGCGGAGAACTGGAAGAAGGTCGAGATCCTTGACACCACCACGTGGGTGGCGCGCAACCTGCTCGGCAAGCTGAAGTTCAGCCAGAACGCCGGCTCTGTGGTGATCCACCCGACCTGCTCGATGCGCCACCTGGACATCGTGAAGGACGTCGAGGCCTGCGCCCTGGCCGTCAGCGACGATGTGACGGTGCCGGTTGACGCCGGCTGCTGCGCCTTCGCCGGCGACCGCGGCCTGCTGCATCCCGAGCTCACCGCCTCGGCCACCAAGCGGGAGACCGCCGAGGTGACGCAGCGCACCTATGACGAGTATGTGTCGGGCAACCGCACCTGCGAGATGGGCATGACCCGGGCAACCGGTCACACCTACCACCACGTGCTCGAGATGCTGGCCCAGCACCTGGTCTGAGTGACCGGGCGCGGTCAGTAACACGACCGAACGACAGGAGGGCCCCCACCGATGATTCGGTGGGGGCCCTCCTGTGTCTCCCGCGGGGCCAGGGCCGGGTGGCGGTGCTGCCCGGTCCGGTCTTGGTGCGGGACGGGGCCGATGGGCCCCTGCGGGCGTCAGCCCTTCGCGATGGGTCCCAGCACGACGTTGGCCCATGCCGCGTGCAGGGATTCCTGGTCGGTGGGCTGGAAGAGGCCGGCCACCGCATCGCGGTAGAGGCGGGACAGCTCATTGGAGGTGTAGTAACTGCGTCCGCCCACCGAGCGCATCGCCTGGTCGACGGCATGCATCGTCGCCTCGACGCAGGCATTCTTCACCGCTGACAGCTGGGGCATCCACAGGGCGCCACGGTCGGCATCGTCGTCGAGGTCGCGCACGATGTCGCGCAGTTGGGCGGCCGAGCCGTTCATGGCGATCGCCGCGTCGGCAAGCCGCCAGCGGATGTCGGGATCATGGGCGTAGACGTCGTCATTCTTCACGCTGTGGCGGGTGGCCACCTGCTCGGCGGCCACCTCGATGGCGCGCTCGCCGATGCCCTGGTAGGTGGCGGCGATGAACGCCGAGAAGTGCGAGAAGATGCCGAAGACCACCGGATCGGCGTTCGGGCCGGGGGTGATGCGGGCGAGCACCTGGTCGGCGGGGGCGTGGGCTCCGTCGAGCACCGTCGTGTTCGACTGGGTGGCGCGCATGCCCAGGGTGTCCCAGTCGGGCTTCACATAGAAGCCGCCGTCGTCGCGGTGCAGGATCGCGAACACCGAATGGGGGCCGTCGTCGCCCGAGTCGTCGGTGCCGAAGGTGAGCAGGCGGGTCCAGGCCGGGGCCAGTGAGGTGAACACCTTGGTGCCGTGGAAGCTGAAGCCGCCCTCGCCGTCGGGCACGGCCTTGCTGATCGATCCGAACAGCACCAGGTCGTTGCCGGGCTCGCTGATGCCGAAGCCGAACAGTTCGCCGGCGGCGGCGTCGTGCAGCACCTGGCGTCCCTTGTCGTTGCCGTGGGCCACCAGGTAACGGGCCATGCCCACGATGATCTGGTGCATGTTGATGGCCAGTGCGGTGGCCGGCGCGGCCTTGGCCAGCGCGGTCTGTTCGGCGCAGATGCGCTCGACACTCAGCCCGGCGCCGTTGAACTCCTTTGGCACGAACGCCGACAGATAGCCGGCGGTGCGCAGGTCGTTCAGGTCGTCCTCGGGAAAGCTGTTGTCGCGGTCGTGACGGGCCGCCCGCTTGTGGATTGCTGCCAGCAACTCGGCGCTGAGAAAGCTCATGGGCATCTCCTCGTGATGGTGGGCTGCGCGTGGGTGCAGCTCCTTGCCGCCCACCCTAATCTCGCGCCGGCCACGGGGGTCCTCGCCGTGGGGGCTGCGGAGGTGGCCGGCCCGGGCCGGGGAAGCCGCACGATGGGTGGGAGAAATCCCATCGAATATCCTCCCGGCAGAAACAAATGCCCAGAATGTCGGATAACGCGGGTTAAGTTATCGCGAACATCGACCATCTCGAGAATATCTTTCGGAATGTCCGGCGGTGAAACCCCTTGTCGCGGTAACTTCCGTAGGCGATGGAGGCTGCCCCTGGCCCGAGCCGGGCACAGCTGACAGTGAAATCCCCACCGGCGTGGATGGGTTCGCGTCGGAACCCCACAGGAGGAATCGCATGCGACGTCGCACCACGATTGCAGCCCTCGCTGCTGTCTTGAGTTTCAGTCCCCTGGCCGCCCAGGCCGCACCCGCCAGTGCCGACGGGGGCACCAGTTCCACCCCACGCAGCGTGGCGACATCGACGTCGTCCGCTGGCGTGGACCCGGCGTCGGCATGTGGCGACCTGGTGCAGCTGGCGCCGGTGCTGAGTTCCGACCACACGCCCGACGGCAAGCAGATCACGCCGAAGCCCACTGCCGACGGCCGCCGCGTGCCGGTGATCATCGTGCACGGCTGGGTGTCCTATGACACCCACAGCGATGCGCGCGACCACCTGTTCTCGCAATATGTCGATCGCACCGCCGACCCGGCAGGGGGCACCGGCTACCTGTTGGCCCAGTCGCAGTACCGCTCATCGCTGATCGGCATGTTGCAGCAGGTGCCCGGCGCCGAGGTGTACACCTTCGACTACTCGCAGGTGGGATCGCGATGGGTCACCGACCCGCAGATCGGCCCGAAGCTGTCGCAGGCCATCGAATGCCTGTCCGACTCCTACCAGCAGAAGCCGGTGCTGGTCACCCATTCGATGGGCGGGCTCGTGGCGCGTCAGGCCTTGTCAAACAATGATTCGAAGGGCCGTCCGATCTCCGGGCGGGTGAGCAATGTGCTCGCCGTGGGCGCGCCCAACAATGGCTCCGACTCGGCGCAGATGATCGCCAGTGCGCTGACCATCGGCTCCGAGATCCCGCTGGCCGGGCTGCCGATCCGCATGCTGTGGGACTACATCGGCCAGTGCTCCGAGCAGATGGACGCCACCAACACCACCTGCACCGGCATCCGTGCCGTCGACGCCTTCCGCTCGTCGGGCGGGGAGGCCCTGCGCACCGGCTCGGCCCAGTTGGCGCAGTTGCCCTGGTGGCCCGACAACGTGAAGGTCACCGCCTATGTGGGCGACATCCAGATGGGCGGCATCAGCCTGTTCGGGCTCAACTCGCCGCGGCTGCTCGACCTGGGCGACCTGCTCGTGTCCGTCGACTCGGCCAAGGCCGGCTCACAGCGCAGCCGCCAGGTGAACTGCGAATACGGCATCATCTCCACCAAGTCGGCCGAGACCGGCCTGGTGCGCCTCATGCTGGCGGGGCAGGGCAACAGCGTCGAGCAACCCGCCGACCTCCTGTCGAGCCCCTGCTTCCACGAGGCGATGCTGCACGAGACCACCATCACCGGTGACCTGCAGCGTGACCTCACCGAGGTGCTGGGCGCCAATACCGCCTGGCATGATCCGGCCACCGCCGGCGAGCAGTCAGCCGGCGCAACCACCGTGTCGGCAGTGAGGGAATCCCGGTGACCAAGCCCTGGTCACGAGTGGTCGTGGCCGTGCTGGCCCTGCTGCTCGTGGCCGGGCTGGTGGCCGCCGGGGTCACCGGCCTGTTCGGTGGCCGTGCCCGCAGTGGCAGCACGCCCGGCCCGCAGGCATCGCCGGCGACGATGGCGTCGGGGACCGCAACGAGCCCGGCGGCTGCCGTGGGCTCGTCCTCGGCACCGCCCGCTGACCCGGCCGATGTCGCGGCCGGCACCCAGGTGCTGACCAGCTTCCCGAGCGAACCGTCGAAGTACCTTGCCGAGCAGGCACGCGACTACTTCAACGTCGACCCTGCCGCGGTGCTGGCGCCCGGCACGACGATTGCCGTCGACTCGTCGTCGTGGACGCCCCTGGACCAGGCCGGTGCGATGGTGCGCATTGAGGTCACCGTGCCCGGTGCCGCGCCGACCCCCTACACCGCGGTGATGGTGAAGGAGGCCGACGGCACCTGGAAGGTGATGGGCACCGTCGCGGCGCAGTAGCTGCAGCGCCCCTGAAGGCAGGCCTCAGTCGTCAACCGTGGTGGTCAGGGTCGAGCTGCCGTCGGGCAGCTTGCGCACGCTGATGCGTTCGGCGATGCGCTGCTTCATCTCGGTGACGTGGCTCACCACGCCGACATTGCGCCCACCGGCGCGCAGCTTCTCGAGTTGGCCCATCACCATGTCGAGGGATTCGGGGTCCAGGGAGCCGAATCCCTCGTCGACGAACAGGCTGTCCAGGGAGATGCCGCCGGCCTCGGCGGTGACGGTGTCGGACAGGCCCAGCGCCATGGCCAGGGATGCCAGGAAGGTCTCGCCGCCGGACAGCGTCTGCGTCTCGCGCGCCGTGTCCACCGGCAAGTGGTCGATCACCACCAGGCCCAACCCGAGCTTGCGCGAACGTCCCTCCTTCTCGTCGGTGCGCTGCAGGCTGTAGCGGCCGTGGGTCATCGACTCGAGCCGGTCGTTGGCCTGGTCGATCACCTGCTCGAAGCGACGCAGCAGCACATAGGTGGGCAGGGTGACCTTGCGCAGGTTGCGGTCGCCCGCCGTGGCCAGTTCGGCCATCCGCACCACGGGGGCGGCCTCGGGCGCCATCCGCGTCAACGCAAGGCTGGCGGCTTCCAACTCCTCGGCGGCCTGTCGCGACTGGGCCAGGTGCGCCGTGGCGCGGCCCAACGCCAACTCGGCGGCTTCCTGGGCCTGCTCGGCGTCGGCCAGCTTGGTGTCCAGTGACTCGAGGTCGGGGACGGGCGACGCGACGGCGGCCACGAGTTCGGCACGCTCCAGCTGTGCTGCGATGCGGGCCCGGCGCGTGTCGAAGTCGGTGATCGACTGGCGCAGCGCCGCGATCTGCTCGGCGTCGAGCATGGCGGCGCCGGCCTCGTCAGAGGTGGCGAAGCCGGCATCGGCCAGGGCCTGGTCGGCCTCCTTGCGCCGTGCGACGCCTTCCCGGCGGGCCGCGGCAAGCGCCTGCAACGCGTCGACGATGCGGGTGGCCGCGTCGAGCCGTCGTGCGACGTGCGCCAGCCGCCCGGCGATGTCCGGATAGTCCTCGCGGTGCCGGTCGATCTGGTGGTGGTCATCGTCCAGCTGCGTGGTGGCCGTCGCGATGGCGCCCTTGAGGCCGGACGCGCTGGCCTGCAGCTCGGCGAGCGTGGACCGGGTGGTGGTCACCTGCCGGTCGGCGTCGGCGATCCTCGCGGTGAGCTCCACCCGCTGGGCTGCCGCGGCACTGGCACCGGCCAGTTCCGCGTCGGCCCGATCGAGGTCCGCCCGGGCCTGTGCCACGTCCTTCCCGCCGGCGGCCTTCTGGTGGTCGACGCGGTGCTGTGCGGCGACGTCGCACTGCATGGCTGCCCGGGCCCGGGCATCGGCCAGTGAGCGGGCCTGCTGGGCCAGGCGCTCCACGTCATCGCGCGTCGCCGCACCCTGAGCCGGCGTTGCCGGGTGGGGATGGCTGGTGGCGCCACAGACCGGGCACTCATCGCCGTCGACCAGCTCGCCTGCCAGGGTGCCGGCCAGCCCGTCGAGCCAGCCGGCCCGGGCCGTGCGGTATTCCCGTTCGGCCAGGTCTGCCGCGTCGATTGCCTCCTGCTCCGCGGCGCGCAGTGCAACCAATTGGGACGCATCCTGCTCGGCGGCCTGCGCAGCCTCGAGCGTCCGGGTGGCCGCTTGCTGCGCCAGGGAGGCGCCGGTGAGCGCATCGTCGGTGGGGGGAAGTTGGCCGTGGCGTTGTGAGAGCTCGTCGCGGCCTGCGATCAACTCCGCGAGCTCCTGCTGCGTCGTGGCAACCCGGGTGGCGATCTCGGCCAGCCGTGCATTGTCGGCGTCGAGGCGGGCGTGGCGGGCAGGTAGTCCTGCCTCGAGTTGGGCCAGCTGGCCCAACTGTCCGCGGGTGGTGCCCAGGCGGGTGATCTCATCGCGCAGGGTGGAGAGCGCGGCGTCATCGGACCCATCCGGCGACCCGAGGTTCCCCACCGCGTGCGGGCGCACCTGCTCCAGCAGCACACCGTCGTCGGTGGCAGCGATCTCAGCGGCCACCACCTCCCACTCGGTGGTGGCGGTGGACAGCGCCGCGGCCGCGCGGCGGGCTGCGGCGAGCGGGCGGGCGCTTCCGGCGGCCCGCGTCGCGGCGTCCAGGCGCACCCGGTCTGCGGCTATCTGGTCACCGCGGGCCTCCAGCTCCTGGCGTTGCACAACCAGGGCGTCATGTTCGGCCTTCAGGGCGATGATGCGCTGCGCTGCATCGCGCGCGGCGCGGGCCCCGCCGAGCCGTTCCCGCGCGCCGGCGACCGCCTGTGTGCGCTGCTCGGTGTCGGCCTGCAGCTCCCGCAGCCGTGTGTGGGCCGCAGCGACCAGCGGAGCGGTGTCATCGTCGTCGAGCAGGGCGAGGAAGGCCTCGCGGGGTGTGGGGCCCGGCACCGGGACGTCCTGGTGCCCTGCGGGCGTCTCGTCGGCCGGTACCGGTGTCGCCTCGGACGCGGGGGACCCGTCGGGCGTGGGCGCCTCATCGGGCCATGCGGAATGGGCGAAGCGCTCGGCGAGCGACCTGATCTGGGTGCGGGCCTGATCGGCGCGGGCCTTGTAGTCCGCGGCCATCGCGGTCAGTTCCTGCTGGGCGCGCTCGAACAGCTCGGTGCCGAAGATCTGTTGCAGCAGGCCCCGGCGTTCCTCGGGCTTGGAGCGCAGGAAGTTGGCGAAATGGCCCTGCGGCAGCACGACCGTCTGGGTGAACTGGTCGCGGCTCAATCCGATGGCAGCCTGCAGCTCCTTGTTCGCGTCCTGGATGTTGGCCGAGATGGGTTCGCCGTCCTGGTCGTCGGGGTCGGCCAGCTTCCACAGTCGAATGGTGGCGTTCACCGAGGTGAGGCCCTCGCCACGCTTCTTGGGACGGGTGAACTGTGGGGTGCGGCGCACTCGGTACAGGCCGCGCGAGGTGTCGACCACCAGGTCGACATAGGGCTCACTGGCCGCCTTGCGATGGGTCGACACCATGCGATCGCCGCTGGAGTCGTCGGCGGCCACCTGCCCGTAGAGCGCGAAGACGATCGCATCGATGATGGTGGTCTTCCCCGAGCCGGTGGCGCCCTCCAGCAGGAACAGCCCGTCGGCACCCAGCCGGGAGAAGTCCACGTGCTCGGTGCCGGCATAGGGACCGATGCCCGACAGTTCCAGCCGCAGGATCTGCATCAGCGTTCCCCCTGCTTCGTCGCGCGTTCCAACGCGGTGCGCAACACCGTGAGCTCGGCGGCATCGGGGCGACGATTGCTCACATCGGCGACGAACTGGCCCACCACATCGAGCGGGTCGGCCTGCGCGCTCACCGTTGCGCGCACCTCCCGCTCCCGCAGCGTTGACTCGAACCGGATCTCCAACGCATGGGGAAAGGCCTTCTTGACGGTGCGCGACAGGTCCGCGGGGCGATCCTCGCCGGTGACCACCACCCGGGTCCAGTCATCGCGCTGCGCGGCGAAGTCCTCGCCGAGCACCTGCTGCAGGGAGCCACGCACGTCACTGAGCCGACGCGGCACCGGGGTGGGAATGAGCTCCACCGAGGCGACTGGGCCCGCCTCGTCGAAGGTCACCAGCGCCGTGGACTTGTGCTGGTGCTGCTCGGAGAACGAGAACGCCAGGGGCGACCCGGCATAGCGCATCACGGCCTCCTCGTCGTGGTCGGAAGCAGGGTCCCGCGATCCTGCGACGGCCTGCGCCCCGTGCAGGTGGCCCAGCGCCACGTAGTCGGCGCCGACGTCGGCGAACAGCGCAGCCGGCACCGAATCGACACCGCCGATCCGCAGGTCGCGTTCGGAATCGCTGGGTTGGGCCCCGGTGACGAAGGCATGCGCCATCACCGCTGCCGGTATGCGGGTGCCGTTGGCGCTGCGTCGACGTGCCAGGTCGCGGTGCACCATCGACAGCGCGGCCCCCACCACGGCCTCATGGGAGCGGGCGATCCGCCCGTCCCCGTCGACGCCCGCCAGCTCGCCGAGGCGGTCACGGGTCATGTCGGGATCGAGGTAGGGGATCGCGTAGACCACCAGCCCGTCATGGCCGGTGCTGTCGGGCAGCACCACCGGGTGCGCGATGTCGGCGAGCGTCGCACGGATGTGCAATTGGTTGCGCAACAGCTTCGCATTGAGGCCCAACCGCTGTGGTGAGTCATGGTTGCCCGGGATCAACACCACCGGCGCCACCTCGGTGAGCCGGGCCAGCGCGTCGTTGAGCATGTTCACCGCATCGAGCGGCGGCAGCGCCCGATCAAAGACATCACCACTGACCAACACCGCGTCGGCCCGTTCGCTGCGCGCCACGGCGACCAACTGGTTCAGGAAGGCCGCATGGGCATCGCTGAGGTCGACGCCGCGCAGTGTGCGTCCCAGGTGCCAGTCGCTGGTGTGCAGGATCCTCATGGCCACGAGGTTAGAGGCCGGGTGTGACATTGCGGGCATCCGGGACGGCTTGGCCCGCATCCGCCGATTCCGCGCCGCCGTTCCCGGGAGGCGCGACGAGGCCCCGCTCGGGCACCAGCAGCCCAGAGGGACGGGCGACCAGCCCGCCGGGGACAGGTACCACACCGGCTGCGGGCAGGCCGGGTCCGGACTCCGGAGCGGCGGCCAACCAGGCGTCCACCTCGGCCAGCCATCGTGCC
This sequence comes from Propionibacterium freudenreichii subsp. freudenreichii, assembly GCF_000940845.1. Taxonomy (NCBI): domain Bacteria; kingdom Bacillati; phylum Actinomycetota; class Actinomycetes; order Propionibacteriales; family Propionibacteriaceae; genus Propionibacterium; species Propionibacterium freudenreichii. The sequence goes on from NZ_CP010341.1 coordinate 503,711, forward strand.
TTGTCAGCCTGCTCGGCGAACGACCCGCGGATGCTCATGCGGGCCAGCTCCGCCAACTCGGCGTCGCTGAGCCCCAGGTAGTCGCGGGCGATGCGGTACTGGTCGGTGAGTCCCGACAGGAACAGCAGCGGATCATCGGCCCCCAGTGCCACCTGCGCGCCGGCGTCCAACAGGGTGCGCAGGGGCACCTTGGAGTAGTCGGGATAGACGCCGAGGCTCACATTCGACGCCGGATTCACCTCAAGCGTAATTCCGGCATCGACGATGCGTTTCAGCAGCGCCGGGCTCTCGGCGGCATGGATGCCGTGGCCGATACGCGTGGGATGCAGCTCGTCGATCACCTGCGCGATGTGCTCGGGACCACGGAATTCGCCACCGTGGGGCACCCCGGGAATGCCGGCCCGCCGGGCAATGCGGAAGGCCGGTCCGAACTCGACGGTATTGCCCTCGGTCTCGTCATTCGACAATCCGAAACCGATCACGCCGCCGGGCCCGCGGCCGGCGAACCGGGCCGACAGGCGGGCCAGCGTGCGGGCGTCCAGGGGATGGTGCAGACGCGAGGCAGCCACGATCACGCCCATCTGGATGCCATGGCGCCGGGAGGCCAGGGCGGCCTCGTCAAGGATGATCTCCAGCGCGTTGACAAGGCCATTCACATACGGCGCATAGCTGGTGGGGTCCACTTGGATCTCTGTGCGACGCGAGCCCTGGGCCGCGTCGTTGCGGGCTGCGGCGTCCACCACGGCGCGCAGCGCCCGCTCGGAGATCACCACGTGGCGGGCAATGTCATAGGTGCGCTGGAACCGCCACCAGCCCCGCTTGGTGGCCGGCACCGACAGGGGGTCGTCGTCGATGAGTTGCTCGGCCTCGTCGAGGCCCTCCCACGCCGACAACTCCCGCAACGTGGGAATGTCAAGCGAGCCGGTGAAGTGCAGGTGCAGATGTGCCTTCGGCAACAGGTTCAGATCGCGTCGGGCAACATCGGGCATGGCTGCCAGAGTAGTAGGGCCCCGTTGGCCATTGGCTGCCCGCCGGCGGCGTCGAGTAATCTCTTGATGCAGAAACTGCTGGCCGGCCACGGGCGCGCAATCCTCCTGAAAGGACCTGTTTTCGTGCGGGATGAACCGGAGTGGGCATTCCGGATGGATGGACGATCTAAGGACATGGGGCTATGAGCGCACAGACGGCCGATACCGGTTGGCGCGATGTCGCGCGCAGGGTTTCCCCGCCCGATCCCAACGGCACCGAGCAGCAGCTCGGGCTCAACGATGTGTTCTTCTCGACCACGGATCGTAAAGGCGTTATCGAACAGGCCAATGAGGTGTTCGTGCGCATCTCGCGCTATCCGCGTGAGGTGCTGGTGGGCTCGCCGCACAACATCATCCGCCATCCCGTGATGCCCGGTGCCGCGTTCCGTGCGATGTGGGACTACCTGCTCGACGACCAGCCGTTCGTCGCCTATGTGCACAACCTGGCCGCCGACGGTTCGCTCTACACGGTGCTGGCCACGGTGACGCCGCTGGACGGGGGCTTCCTGTCAGTGCGCACACGCCCGGAGAGGGCCGATCTGTTGGGTGCCGCCGACAGTATCTATGGCACGGTGCGTCACCTGGAACTCGAATGGGAGGCGGCCGGACTCGGCGCTCCCGCCGCCGCGGCGTCCGTGGGCGGTGGGCCGGCTGGCCGACATGGCCGTGCATCAGCGTCGGCTCACCGAGGAGCTGGACGACTGGGTGAGCCTGCTGGGTCGCCTCGACGAGCTCGCCACCCAGCTGTCGACGCTGTCGGGCGAATTGGCCGAGCACTCCCATGCCGATGCCGCACTGCGTGAGCGCATCCAGCAGGCCAAGCAGCGGGCCGAGGGATTCTCACCGATCATGGCAGGGCTCGACCTGTGGTCGGCGATGACCCTGGAGCTGTCGACACTGGTGGCGAAGGTCACCGACGAGGTGGAGCAGCTGCGCGCCAGCTGCGCCGCCACGCGCTTCCGTATCGCCCTGGCCAGGCTGCATTGCGATCAGGTGGGCTATTTCACCGTCGAACTCATTGACCAGACGCCGGACTGGCAGCTTGCCGCGCCGGGCATCGTGTTGCTGTGCCGGGCGCTGTCGCAGGGTGTGGCTGAGACGGCCGGTGCCGTGCAGGGTAATGCGCAACTGGCGGCGAAGGTGGCCTCCGACATCAACGAGATGGCCCAGGCGGTGTCGATTCCCCGCACCCTGTTGGCGAGCTGGCAGACGATGGCCGCCGGACGCGAGCTGTCCGACGACCTGCGTGAGCTGATGCCGCAGGTGGGCAGCACCATCGAGACGACCGCCGAGCAGATCGAGCGGATCGGCCGGGTGGCCGAGGAATGCCGCCGCAACGCCCAGCCCCACGACATCACGGCGATCCGGGAGCACGTCATGGCGCTCAGTGATGCGGCCAGCGTGGTGGCAGCGGAAAGCGCCCCGACGCCACATGCCGATCCCCAGCCGGTCGATTCCCCGGAGGTGGACAGGCAGTACGACGAGCCGCCGGCCCCGCCCAGCGAGACGGTGGCACCCGCAGCTGGGGCGCCTGCCGGCGCACCTGAAGTTGGGACGCCTGCCGGGGCGCCCGGCAGCGGGGTCCCCGACGCGGGGCAGCCGGGTGGGGAGCAATCACCGGTCCCGTCCCCGACGTTCACGATGCCGGTGCCGCCCGACACCGGCATGCCCTCCAAGTTGAGCGGTTATGCGCCCTATCGCAGCCCGGCGCAGCAGCCGGCCACGCCGCCGGCCCAGGCATTTCCCCCGCCGCCTGTGCAGCAGCCCTTCCGGCCCGAGCAGTTCCCGCCGCCGCAGGCCCCCATGGGCCGCTAGTTCCTGCTGGGCTCAGCGCAACGGGGCCCACGGGCTGGATGGGCTACCGAGCCCCCGGCTAGACGTCGCCGTTGGGTCGGCCGGGTCGGCGCAGGCGGTTCCGCGCCGCGAAGCCGGGTTCGAAAACCTCCTCGGTCACCGTAGGTGGTTTCGCGCGCTGACCAGGCGCGACCCCGGCCGTCACAGGGTGCAAACATCGGGATGGGGTCGCCGGTGGCGATCCCCGGGGGAGGACACATGGAGATCGGGTCACTGGCCGAATGGGTCACCGGATTTGCCGAGGTGCTGGCCGTCTCGGTGGCATTGTTCCTGCCGTCGTGGGAACGCCGCCGCGCCACCAGGGAGAAGCGGTTGCGGACGTTGCGGACGATTCGCCGGCTCACACCGCGCCTGCTGACACTGCCCGCCACCTCCGATGAGCGCAGTGGCGACCTGAGGATGCTCCAGACCTTCCTGATGGTCACGGACATGATGAATATCGATCCCGGCGTCGAGGACGTAATCGATACCGGACAGCAGATCGCCTCCATGGTGCACCAGGGTCAGCCGGTCAGCGACCACGACGCCGCAGCGATCCGAGCGCTGCTTGATTCGCTGCCGTCGTCATAGGGCGGCCGGGCAGGTTACCTGAGGGGTTGCCGGAAGCCGGCGCGACGGTTCGCGAGGCGCTCCCGAAGAGTCCGGCCCGGGGGAGCGGCCACCTTTTCAGTCGGCTGGTTGAGCTCGAGCATACGAAGGTCACGTTCGTGGATTGCCTCGTCGCTCATGTCATGGGTATGCACGAAGCGATACCCGTCGATTGCCCGCCAGGCGCCGACCACCAGGAAGGGGGTTCCGACCGAGACGATCGGCGGGAGGCGGGGATCCAGCAGGGCAGTCAACGCCACGACCACCACGAGAGTCGCCACCGAGCCGAGCAGGAAGGACGCAACACCCACGGGTGCGATGCGGTCTTCGCGCACAGAATAGTGATGGTCGACGACCGCCCTGACGGCCGTGTCAATGAAGGCGGCGACCACCATGAGATAGAAGAGATCCCGAAAGCGCGGGTCCCCGTGGAAGATCAGGCTCATTCCCCATGCCATTGCCAGATTGATCGGAAGAATGAGCAGCGAAACAATTGCCTGACTGAAAAAGACCCTCGATAGCGGGGGAAGCTCCTTGTCGCTCATGGCCATATGTCCCGTCCACTCATTGCGGGGGCAGGTAATAATCGAACAGGCGCCAAGCGTCCCAGCGGGGGTCTTGGCAGTGTCGCTGCCGCTCCTGATCGCGAAGGGCACAAAATGGGCCTGAATGGGTGGTGATGGGACATGACGAACTCCCCGTGTGCGAGGTATTTCGCGGTACATGGGTCTTGGGGCGGCGTCCCAAGCTTGCTCGACGCCGTCATCATCAATGGAGTTCGGTGGGCCGGGCTCCAGTGCCCAACCGCAGTATCGATCGAACCGCAGTATCGACCCTGCGTGGCGTTCAGCGTAAGCCGGCCCGCAGTGCGGTCAAGGGGCATCCGGCCTCGGCAACGGTTCCGTCACACGACCCGGGGACGTGATTCGTCCTTGCGGGGATACAACCAGATCTCGGTGACCGCGTCGGTGACGAGCATCGCGACGCCAACGGAGATCAACAGCCCCCGATGCATCCCGGTGCTCCAGGCGGCAACAACAACGATCAGGGCCACGACCGCAAGATTCGCAAGGATTGGCACCACCGACCGGGGCCTCGCCCGCCGTTCCCGCCGCACAAAGATCCGCGTGATGAGCACCTGTATCGGTGCGGCCAGGAACGCGCACGGGACGATGGTGAACAGCAGCTCCCGGAACCCGGGGAAGCCGCCGAACAAGAGGCTTATCGTCCAGGCCACCGCCGCATAGATCGGTATCAGTACCGTGCGCAGGAAGTAGGCCCCTGACAGCGCGGCAGATACTTCGGGATGTCTTCGGTGACCATGGCCCACTCCGCCCCCAACCATTGGTGACAAGAATCTTCGGAAAGCCAGATTGTCGGGGCGGCCGCGCATACGTGGGCCGTCTTTGTCCGTGGGCCTGCCAGGTCGATGACATGGCCCTAAAGCGTGCGCGGAGTGTGTCCCCAGAGATTCTAGAAGCGCAGCGCCATCAATTCCGGAAGTAGCGCGGACTGCACTCGCCAGGTGCCGCGCACTGGGGCGAGACTTCGAGCCCGCTTCTGGTGCGTCCACTCGGGTGGACACAGTGATGTGGACGCAGTGATGTGGACACAGTGATGGGGTCCCCCCGGTATCAGGAGGACCCCATCACGCTGAATCTGTTCTTTGCGCCTTTACCCTGGGTCTTCACGCGGTGCCTTCACACGGCGTCCGCATGGTGCCCCGACGTCACCCCAGGTGAATCCCGTGCCCGGCGAGGATCTCACCGAAGGGACGCAGCGGCGTCGCCTCGTAGTGGGCAGCGAAGTCGTCGAAATCGGGACGATCGGCGCGGTTCACCGGGTAGGCCTCCACCGGCAGCATCCGGTCATTGGTCACCTTGATGTCGATCACCACCGGCACCTTCGTGTCCGATACCTCGTCGAGCACCCGGCGCAGCTCGGCCAGCGTGCGCACGGTGTAGCCCTTCACGCCAAACGCCTCGGCCACCTTGGCGAAGTCGACATCGGTCAGCGCCACACCGGAGTGCGGCTGGCGGGTGTCGTCCTGCTCGGCCTCGATGTAACCCAACGACTTGTTGGTGAACACGATGTTGATCACCGGCAGGTTGTGCGCCGCCTGGGTGGCCAGGTCCTGCACCACCATCGCGAAGCCGCCGTCGCCCGACAGCGTCCAGATCTGGCGGCCCTGGTACTTCAGCGCCGCCGCGATACCGGCCGGCAGGCCGAAGCCCATCGTCGCGTACAGGGGCGAGGTGACCATCCGCTTGTCGCCGCCCAGCTTCAGGAAGCGTCCGCTGGAGATGTTCACATTGCCCACGTCGATGCCGAAGATCGCGTCAGGCTTGGCGTGCTTGTTGATCTCGGCATAGATCGGCTCAATGCGAATCGGCTCGCGGTCATCGGCGGCCTTCGCGTCCACCCAGGTGGTCCACTCCGCCTTGTCCTGCTTGGCGGCGGCCAGCCAGTCGGCATGGTCGTTGCGGGCATCGCCCTGCTGGCGCGCCAGCTCCAACAGCTGACGCAGGAAGGTCGGCGCATCGGCACGCACGCCCAGCGCTGCCGCGTGGCGGGCGCCGATCACCGAGGTCTCGAGGTTGACGTCGATGAAGGTGGCGGTGGGGGAGAACATGTGGCCACCGAACTCATAGTTCGACCCGGCGAACAGCACCAGGTCGGCCGTCTTGCCCACGTCGACGCCCGGCTTGCCGGCCACGCGTCCGGTCGGCAGCATGTAGCCGGGATCGTCGTCGGCCACGATGCCCTTGCCCAGGTAGGTGGACACCATCGGCAGCCCCAACAGCTCCGACAGCGCACGGATCTCGTCGCCGGCACCCTTGGCGCCCTGGCCGTAGTAGAGGATCGGACGCTGGGCCTCGTTGATCAGGTCGAGGGCGCGGGCCACGTCGGCATCGCGGGCGGCCAGGTTCCAGTCGGAGGGCGTGAACGCATTCGCCGAGGACACATAGTTGTCCTCGATCGGTGCCCAGCCGAGGTCCTTGGGGATGATCACCACGGCGACGCCACGCTTGGAGTAGGCGGTGCGGATCGCGGTGTCAACCACCTGCGGCAGCTGCTCGGCGGTGGTGACGGTGCGCGCATACACCGACACATCGGCGAACATCGGGTTCTCGTTGAGCTCCTGGAAGAAGTCGGTGTTCATCATCGCCGTCGGCACCTGGCCGATGAGCGCGAGCACCGGGATGTTGTCCGTCTTGGCGTCATACAGGCCGTTGAGCAGGTGCGCTGCACCCGGACCGGCCGAGCCGAAGGTGACGGCGATCTTGCCGGTGAGCTTTGCCTCGGCGACGGCCGCCAACGCACCGACTTCCTCATGGCGCACTCCGATGTAGCGGATGGAGTCGCGGAAGTCGTGGATGGCATTCATGGTCGAATCGAACGACCCGCCCGGCAACCCGTAGATGGTGTCGACTCCCCAGTCCTTGAGCACCTGCAGCATGGCATTCGAAGCGTTGACCTTCGTCATCGTTGACCTCTCCTTGTTCGTGCCGGGCCCATCCAGGCATGCCGGCCTGTGTCACCTATGACAACCATCCACCCAAGTAGTTAATCCCTCAACCACTTGTGCCAAGTTCATTCCGGGGGAGGTTCGTCCCGGGGGAGCCTCACTCCAGCGGAGCCAAGCGGTCGTCCGGGTCCTGGTCGGCGGGGGCGTTGGGGTCCTCGATGCCCTGGGTGAGCAGCGGCCCGGCATGCAGCTCCAGGGCCATCTCGTCGGCGTCGAGTGTGGCGAACACGCTGTCGAGGGCCTGGGGACGGAACTTCCCGGTGTCGCGCACGGCCAGCAGGGCATTGCGTTGCGCGGCGATCACGTTCAGGGCGTAGCGGAACGACAGGGCGCTCACCTGGTTGCGTTGCGCCTGGGTGAGTGTCACCCCCGATTCGCGCATCCGGCTGGTCAGGTTCCATGCCAGCGAGACGGCCGGGCCGCGGATGTCGCCGGTCACCTCGGAGTCGTCCTCGCCCTGGGCGTTGAGCATCGCCATCAGCTTCGGGGGCACCGGCACGTCCTGCGCGGCCTCGCGCATCCGCCCATAGATATCGCGCAGTTCCGCGCGGGTGACCGGACGCGTCTTCGTGGGCTTCACCAGCCGCACCAACAGGCTCAGCGTGCTGCCCTGGATCGCCAGGGAGGCGCTGGCCAGCAGGGCGGCGACCAGGATGAGGAAGCTGCGGTGCGGCGTCGATTCGGGCAGCATCTGGGCGGCGGCCAGCGTCACCGCGCCGCGCATGCCCGACCACACGATCACCGCGCCCTCGCGGGGGCCGAACGACTGTTCGGTGAAGTAGTCGATGTCGGCCAGGGCCCGCCAGACGCGGTGCCGGAAAGTGCTTGCGCGCTCGGGGGTGATCGTCATCGAGCGTCCGCCACGGCTCACGGTGGTGGGGCCGTTCTTGACCTGCTCGGTCATCTTGCCCGCCATCTCGTTCATCAGCTCGAGGCGCGGGCGCTTCTGTTCGCGCCGGTTGTTGCGCCGCGACGAGCCCAGCACCAGCGGAACCACCATCACCGCGCGCACCACGATGGTCGCCACCAGGCCGACGCCGGCGACGATCGCGGCGAGCTTGAAGTGCAGCTCGCCGCGGGCCACATCGTGCAGGATTCCGGGCAATTGGATCCCCATCAGGCCGAAGACGGTGGATTCGAGCACCAGCTGCAGGGTCGCCCACATCTGCCCGGCCGCCACGCGATGGCTGGAATGCAGGCGCTCGGGGGCCTCGCGTCCCACCACCAGTCCGGCGATGACGGCGGCCACCAGGCCCGAGCCATGCAGCGCATTGGCGGGAAGGTAGGCCACGAAGGGGGTCACCAACGACAGCACCGTGTCTGCGGTGACGCTGCCCACCCGGGCGCGCACCCACACCATCACCTCGCCGGCCAGCCAACCGATCAGCAGCGCGATGATGACCTCCTGGGCGAAGTGTCCGATCACCTCGCCGGCCGTCACATGGGCTGCCACGGCGGCCAGCGCCGACGACACGATCACCAGGGCCGATGCATCGTTGATCAGGCCCTCGCCCTCGAGCACGGTCACCAGCCGGTTGGACACGCCCTGGCGTCGCACGATCGAGGTGGCCACCGCGTCGGTGGGGCTCACCACGGCGCCCAGTGCGATACCGACGGCCAGGCCGATGCCGGGCACCATCTTCTCGAAGATGAACCCGAGCACCACGGCCGATACGGCCACCAACAACACCGACAGCACCGCGATGGGGGTCAGGTTGCGCCGGAAGTCCATCGTCGGCATGGAGGTCGCGGTGGCGTACAGCAGGGGAGGCAGGATCACCGCGACGATCATCTGCGGGTCCACGCTGATGTCGGGCACCCACGGGGTGAAGCCGACGATGATGCCCAGGGCCAGCAGGGCGACCGGCGCGACGACGCCGGTGTGCTCGGCCAGCCGGTCTGAGGCCGCGATCAGCAGCATGGCCACGACAAAGATCAGGATTGCGACGCTCACCGGCTCATTGTCGCACCCGGTCGAGACGCCGTTATCGGCGTCTGCGGACGTGACCGGGGCCGGGGTAGCGTGACCGAGGGGCGGCGGGATCCGTCACCCATCGACGAGGAGCACGCAATGGCCGCAGCCACCAACCCGGGAATCACCACGCTCAACCGTTACTTCGAGCTGTCGAACACCGCCGGGCAGAACCAACGGGACCTTGACGAGCTGCTGGGCCTGTTCGCCCGCGACGCGGAACTGGAATCAGCGCGTGGCGAGATCGCCAATGGCGAGGAGGGGCTGAAGGACTTCTTCCGCACCTTCTTCGCCCGCAACGTGGAGTTGCACCATGTGTGGAACACCGAGATGACCGGCCCGGATCGTGTTCGCGTCGACTGGGCGGTTGCCGGACGTGCCGCCGACGGCCATGTCTTCGCCCTGTCGGGCCATGATGACGCCACGGTGGATCAGCACGGGCATATCCAGACGCTCACGGTGCGCCCCGACTGAACTGCACCCCCGACTGAACTGCACCTCGACTGACCTTCACCCCGACTGGGGCGCGGACCGGCAACCCTGCTGCGTCCGGCTGGGGCGGGCCCACGTGGCGTGCAGCCCCATTGCAGCGCGCCACGCGGGCCCTGGTCCGGCGATTCGGCCCCCAGTGGTCCTCCAAATCCGGGCCCTTCTCACTCAGCGGTTGTGTGCCCGGTAGTCGCGCGAGCCGTGCAGGATGCGGTCGAGCAGCGAGCGGAACTGGTCCATCTCGGCCACGGTCAGGCCCTCGCCCACCGAATCGGCCCAGTCCTGCAGGCCGCTCTCCAGCTCGGCGGCAGCCTGGCGTCCCGACAGCGTGGAGGCCAGCAGTTGGGAGCGTCGGTGCTTGGGATTGGCGTCCCAGCGCGCCCATTCGTTGTCGACGAGGATGTCGGCGATGCGTTGCACGCTCTGGCGGGTGCGGTTGAGCCGCCGGGCGATGTCGGGCACGGTGTGGGCGGTGTCGAGCACGGTGGCGAGCACCTGCCACCAGGCCGGCGTGAGTTGGTGACGGTAGATGATGGCCTCCGTGGCCGACGTCACCTCCGAGCTCAGTTCGAGCACGGGGAGTACCAGGTCGGACGCGCCACCGTTATGGCTGACGACAGCGGTCATGCCCCTTCACCGCCCCACTGCAACGACGCCAGTCCTCGGTGTCGTTGTCGTGGGGTGGGTGTTGCGCGGTGGATGTCGGCGCGTGGCCCACACATGGAACATGGGCGAGTGAAGAGCAAGTGACTCATTACTGGTTCCCCCTATCAGTGGCATACGTCTGCGTACTTGTGTTGTGGCGTCCTGCCATGAACATGGCTCCGGAAACCTGGGGGCTACCTCACCGTAGTCTGCACGCAGTGTAAGGACAATGTGCCATCGCGTAATGGGCGGACTCTTCGCGGACGGCGAATCCCCTTGTCAACGCATGGTCCGAGAGCCGCGACGGGGGTCCGATCCGGTGTTACCGGGCGCAGTTGTCACCCGATGGAGGGCTCCGGCCCGGTAAGAATGGGGCCATGGACTGGTCGGGCTTCGCCGCGCAGCTGGGCGCACACCTGCGGGCGAGCGTCGCCGGCGTGCACCCCGACGAGGGCTGGTGGATCGCGGCTGCCGTGGGGGCCGCGCTGGTGGCCGTCGTGGTGCGTCCGGTGTGGCGCTGGACCCGCATTGCGGTGACCATCGTGCATGAGCTGGGCCATGCCGTCGTCGGCCTGTTGAGCGGACGCAAGTGGCAGCGCTTCGTGGTGCATCCCGACATGTCGGGCGAGGTCAGCACACTGGGCAGGCCCACAGGCATCGGCCGGGTGCTCACCACGGCGGCCGGCTATCCGGCGCCGGCGGTGGTCGGTGCGGTGGGCATCTGGGCGGCCCTGGCGGGCTGGGGGCCCCTGGTGCTGCTGGCGCTGGCCCTCATGGCGCTCGGCGCGTTGGTGCGGGCCAGGTCGGCCTTCACGGTGCTGGCGCTGCTGGTGGTGCTCGCCGGCGACCTCGCGGCCTGGTGGTTCGGCGACGTCCAGCTGGTGGCCGCGCTGGTCTGCGGGGTCGGCGCCTTCCTGGTGTTGGGTGCCTGGCGCCAACTGCTCAATGTGGCCCGCTCGGGCGACCCCGGCCAGGACCCGGTGGTGCTCGGCATGCTCACCCACCTGCCGCGGGGCGGGTGGATCGCCGTGTTCGTCCTTGTGGTGGGGGCCTTCAGCGCGTGGAGCCTGATGATGCTGTGGCCGGTGCTGGGCGGCTGGCTGGGCCTGTTCGCCGGGCGGTGAGCCACCGCGGACGTGCGGGGCGGCGGCGTGTTCGCTGCGAGCCTCGGCGAACGGGCGGACCGGCTTTTCTGCTGGCGAGCGCGCGTGCTTTACTTGTTATTGCAGGCCTTCGAAACGTCCCCGATCGGGCACCCCTGCGGTGCCCCCCGTAATCGCTTGAGGTGCGCATGACTGCAGTCCCAGCTGGCTGTTTTTGGGGGCGTGGTCACTGATGACGCTGACGCTCGTGATCATCGTGGTGGTGGTGGCCCTCGTCTTCGACTTCACCAACGGCTTCCATGACTCGGCCAATGCGATGGCAACATCGGTCGCCACCGGCGCCTTCGGGGCCCGTCAGGCCGTCGCCGTCGCCGCCGTGCTCAATGTGGTGGGCGCCTGCCTGTCTACCGAGGTGGCCAAGACCATCAGCTCGGGCATCGTCGACAACTCACTGGTGAATCCGCAGACGGTGCTGGCCGGACTGGCCGGGGCCATCGTCTGGAACCTGGTCACCTGGCTGGTGGGACTGCCCTCCAGCTCGTCGCACGCCATGTTCGGTGGGCTGATCGGCGCCGTGCTCGTCACCGCCGGCATGGCGGGCGTGCACTGGGGCGTCGTCGTGTCGAAGATCATCCTGCCCGCACTCGTCGCGCCCGTGGTCGCCGGCATCGCCGCCGCGCTGTCCACCTGGATCTCGTACAAGATCACCTCACCCACCGCCCATCACGCCTCGCGCATCTTCCGCCACGGCCAACGGCTGTCCGCGTCGATGGTGGCGCTGGCCCACGGCACCAGCGATGGCCAGAAGACGATGGGCATCATCACGCTGGTGCTGATCGGCGCCGGGTACCAGCAGTCGGGCACCCACCCGCACTGGTGGGTCATCGCGCTGGCCGGCTGCGCCATCGGACTGGGCACCTATTCGGGTGGCTGGCGCATCATGCGCACGCTGGGCAAGGGCCTGGTGGAGATCAAGCCCGCGCAGGGATTCTGCTCTGAAACCGCCTCCACCGTGGCCATCCTGGCGTCCAGCCACCTGGGCTTCGGACTGTCGACCACCCACGTCTGTTCGGGGGCCATCCTCGGCTCCGGCATCGGGCGTCGCGGCGCCGAGGTGCACTGGGGCGTTGCGGGACGCATGGGCATTGCCTGGCTGCTCACCCTTCCGGCCGCCGGCGTGGTCGGGGCGATCGCCTCGTTCGCCGCCTCCAAGGGTGCCGTTGGCCTGGTCGGCGTGCTCGTGATGCTCATCGGCGCTGCCATCGTCGTGCTGGCCGTCGCCCGCCACACCAAGGTCGACCACACCAACGTCAACGATTCCCACAAGGTCACGGTGCGGCTGAGCCCCGAGCCCGAGGTGGCCGCGGCCACCCCGGCGCCGGTTCCGGTGCAGGCCACCGTCGCCGACCTGCTCAAGCCCGCCGCCGAGAAGCCCGGCGGGCACCACCGCGAGGGCACCGATGGTTCAAATCCGCGGATGGCGGGCAGCGGGGCCGGCCGATGAACATCGACTGGGGGGCACTCGCGCTGGTCAGCGTCGTCACCCTGATCGGCACCGTGGTGGTGGTCGCCGCCGTGTCCACGGCCGCGCTGCTGCTCGACCTGTCGCGGGCACGGGCCCATGCCGGCACCCCGGCCCCGGCCATGCGGGTGGGTGCCTACGGCATGATGGTGGTCTGCTTCGCGATGCTCGCCTTCGGGCTGTGGCTGATCATCCCCTATTTCCATTGAGCCCGGCCCCGACATCTGGCGGGGCCGGCGAGCCCCGCTGAACCTCAACCCGTTGGTACCGGCGGGCCCCGGAAGCGTTGTGGCTGCCGCCGCAGCAGGTTGTGGGCTGTGTGCGAAACATCGCCGATCCATTGAGCCGCCGGCCCCTCGCGGCATAGCGTTGAAACACCAATCATCACGCACCCACGAATCATCACGCACCCACGCACGCGTGGGCATCGGGGGCATGAACCAGTGCCTGGCAAGGGGAAACACATGAGGATCACGATCTTCGGGGCCACCGGCCACGTCGGCAGCCAGATCACCGCGGAGGCACTGCGCAGGGGCCACCAGGTGACGGCCGTCTCGCACAGCGGCAAGACCGTTGCCGACACGACGCCGGCACAGGCCAATTTCGACGACACCCCGGCGGTGGTCGAGCTGGCCAACCAGGCCGACGTCACCGTCATCTCCGTGCCGCCCTCGCGCACCGCCGATGAGCCGATCGAAGTGAACCTGGACGCCCACCAGCGCCTGATCGACGCCGCCCCCGACACCCGCATCGTGGTGGTCGGCGGTGCCGGCTCGCTGCTGGTCGACGGCGTACCGCTGCGCGACACGCCCGGATTCCCCGACGCCTACCGCCGCGAGGCGACCTGGGGCATTGAGCTGCTCAAGCGCTACCGGCAGGCCCCGGTGGGCGTCGACTGGCTGATCGTGTCGCCCTCGCCCGAGATCGGCCCGGGGGAGCGCACCGGACAGTACGTGGTCGGCACCGATTCCCCGGTGGGCGACCACATCACCACGCAGGACTTCGCCGTCGGCATCCTCGACGAGATCGAGGCACCTGCGCACCATCGGATGCGCATCACCCTGGCGGACAAGTAGGCACCATGAAGATCGCGATTTTCGGGGCCACCGGCATGGTGGGCAGCAGGCTCGTCGACGAGGCCATGGCCAGGGGCCACGAGGTGACGGCCGTCACGCGCAACGGCCGGGCCATCCCCGGCACCACCGCCGTGGCGATGGACTTCACCGACACTCCGGCGGTGGTGGAGCTGGCGAACGCGTCCGATGTGGTCATCATCTCGATCCCGCCGGACCGCTCGCGGGTGGAGCCGATCGAGGTGAACCTGCACGCCCACCAGCGGCTGATCGACGCCGTGCCCAGTGCGCGGATCATCGTCGTGGGTGGTGCGGGCTCGCTGAAGGTCGCCGGCACCTACCTGCGCGATCGTCCCGGCTTCCCGGAGGCGGCGATGCGCAATTCCACGTGGGGGATCTCCATGCTCGAGCGCCACCAGGCCTCGCCGCCGGCCCTCGACTGGCTCGTGGTGTCGCCCTCGCCGCTGATCGAGCCCGGACAACGCACCGGGCACTATGTGCTGGGCATCGATGAGCCAGCCGGGCAGTGGGTGAGCGCGGAGAACTTCGCGGTGGGCATCCTCGACGAGATCGAGGACCCCGATCACCACCGGATGCGCATCACCTTCGCCGACAAATAGGCCCCACGGCCGACCGGGCCCCGTCCATGGTGCGCCTGACGAACGGGCAGCACTCAGATGCCGAACACCTTGATCGGCGGGATCGTCACGTCCTGGATGAGCGCCTGCTCGATGGCGGAGTAGTCGGCGCGCGGGTCACGTCCCAGCACCCCCGCCCATGCGGGGGTGATCTGGCTGGCGTGGTACTTGTGGCCGAAGCCCTCGGGCACATTGCGGCAGACGGGCATGTCGGCGCACACCTGCCAGAAGGTGACGAAGGGGAACCAGTGCATCCGGCCCATCGGGGTGGTGGCGGGACGACGCTCGGCCAGCCATTCGGGACGCCGGTACAGCAGCCGGGTGCCCCACCAGACCACCGGGTCGGTCTCGTTCTGCAGGTAGGCGATCCGGGGGCTCTGCCAGGCGTCCAGGGGCCTGCCCGCCTCGTCGGCGCTCAACTGTGCGCTGCGTCCGGCGAAGCGGATGTGGCGTCCCCGGTCGACCACGGGTGCCACCGCCGACGAGCCGGCGTCGCGTGAGCGGGTGAGTTCGCGGTGCATGGGCGTGAAGTTCGGGGTGCCCAGCCACAGGGCCCCGTCGATGTGGGCCACCATGTCGTCCACGTCGGTGAAGATGCCGTTGGAGCCGTAGGCGCCCAGCGATTCGCCGGCCAGGAACAGCTGCGGACGTTCGTTGGCCGGCATCGCGGCGAGCCGCCCCTGCACGGCCTCGAAGAGCACGCGGGTGGCCGCCACCGGCTGCTCGCGGCTGGTGAACAGGGTGATGGCGCTGGGCAGTCCCGAATACTGCGTGGCGATGGTGCAGCAATCGCCGGCCAGCAGGTACTCCAACGCGGAGGCGCTCCACTCGTTGGCGTTGCCGCGTCCGGTGGTGGTGACGATGCTGATCACCCGGCGCTGCCAGGCGTTGGTGCGGTCCATCTCGTCGAGCACTGCCCGGGCGATGCCGGCCAGGCCGCGTCCGTCCAGCGCCGCATAGACGCGCACCGGGTCCTGGGCCGGTGATCCGAGCACCCGGGCGATGCGTGCGGCGTCAGGTCCGCCCGAGACGAAGCGCTTGCCCTGCAGGCCCAATGAGTCCCAGGTCTCACCCGAGCTCGGGCTTCCCGACCGCACGGCGCGATCGGGCTGGGTGACGCCGGCGGGGGTGGAATGGTCAAGGCGGTCGGCCACGGTGCGTCCGGCCAGGCGGATGCCGCGCAGGATCACCTGGTCGAACAGCACGGCGGTGCCGGCCAGCACCACGAGCGCCGCCAGGGCCCGGGCGGCCAGCCGCCAGGCGAGGCGCTGGCCGAGGTGGTGGCTGAGCCAGTCGAGCAGCATCTCGGTGATGCGCCAGCACAGGGTGAAGAACCCCAGGATCGCGACGCTGGCCGCTGCCGACGCGGGGGCCCAGCGCACGCGGGGGCCGGGCACCTGACAGAACTCGGCAGTGCGCCGCTGGCTTCGCAATGCGGCCAGTGGGACGCCGATCAGCGTCGCGCCGAGGGCTGCGGCGGCCAGGCCGGAACGCAGCGAGCCGTTGCCCGGACGGGGTGTCGGGACGCCGGTCAGGGGATTCGGGACGATGGGGGATACCGTGGTGGGCGCTGGGTTCACGCCGGGTGTGGCCTTCGGGGCCCTCCGTAGTGCGGCCACGTCGGCGGCCATCATGCCCAGCTCGTAGCCGACGCTCGCATTGACCGCGGCCACCACACCCTGGAACAGGGGAGTGCGCGGCAACAGCGAGGTGGTGTGGGCCAACGCATAGCCGGCGATGCCACCCAGGGCTGCCGGGAGAGGGATGTTCAGCCGCTGGGCGTGACGTCGGGCCTGGCGGGTCCATGTGCCCAGTGTGGATGTGCCCAGCGTGGTGAGGAGCCGACGCGGATTCTGGTTTCCTGCGCCCCGGGCGCGGCCATGGTGCTTCGGCATGCAGAACAGCTTAGAGCGTGCTGGGTAGGGGTCATGACCGCGTGGCCCGCGGCGGGCCCAGCGCCGGGACGGGTGGTGTCGCGGTGGGCTCAGCGTCCGGAACGGGTGGTGCCTCGGCGGGGAGGCGCGGTGAGTGGATCCTCGGGCCAGGGATGCTTGGCATAGCGGCGACGATTCTCCGCGCGCACCTGGGGATAGACGTTCACCCAGAACGACTCGAGGTCGTCAGTGATCGCCAGCGGACGACGTGCGGGGCTCAGCAGTTCCATCAGCACCGGCACCCCGCTCACCCGCGGGGTGGTGCGCATGCCGAAGCATTCCTGGAGCTTCACGGCCAGCACGGGCTTCTGCTCGCCCGACTCGGGGCTGGGATAGCGCACCCGCACCTGCGAACCGGTCGGCACGGGCAGCCGCTCGGGGGCGGCCCGGTCGAGCTCGGCGAGTTGCCGCCAGTCCAACAGCGTGCGCAGCGCCGTGGTCACGTCCACGTCGAAGGTGGAGCCCGTGGTGTGCAGGGGCCTGGCCAGCCAGGTGTCGGCACGTGCCACCAGCGCAGGTTGGCTCACATCGGGCCAGGCGGAAGCGTCCACCGAGTGCAGGAACGCCAGCCGATTGCGCAGGCCCACGGCGCCGTCCGACCAGCGCAGCAGGCCCGGCTCATCGATGCCGAGGCCCACCTGGGGCAACGCCGCGAGCGCCGCCCCGGCGGCCGCCGCAGCACGCGTCCGAACGGGCGTGCTCGACAACACGATCGCTCCCAGGGCGCGTTGACGTCGCGTCTGCACCCGGCCGGTCGCCGGGTCCCACGTCGCGGTGTCCTGCTCGTCGAGTAGGTCGGCGCCGGCATCCAACGCGGTCTGTTCCCCCAGCGCGGTGGCCGCCCGCACCAGGCTGCCCGACGCATGGGCCGCCCGCGCCGGGCCGGTGCGGGTATCGAGCCTTGTCAGCTCGCTGATCGCCAACCACTCCGAGTGCACCAGCGACGACTCGCGCAGCAGGTCGACGCCGGTACCCGAGGCGGTGAGATAGGCACGCCCGCCGGGCTCGCGGCGTCGTGCGATCCAGTCAGGGCGGGCCAACGCCGCCAACAGTCCCACCGCCGCCTGGTCTGACAGTGGCGCTCCGGACGCGGAACCAGGACGCCCGTCGGAGCCGGGACGTCCACCGGAACCTTGCGCCATCCGCTCGAGCCGGGTGGCCTCGTGGCGCCAGCGCCTCGCCGCGGGGGAGCGTCCCGACGACAGCGCCCGCCACTGCACCATCAGGTCGCCATCGGGCACCCGCTCGTCGCTGGCGAGCATCGCCATCACCTTCCCGGCGCGGGACGGGCCGATGCGGGCGGCCCCCACCAGCAGGGCGCGTCCCAGACGCGGGTCCAACGGCAGTGTCGACAGCCGCCGCCCCAGCGCGGTGGGCCGTTCGCGGGCATCCAGCGCGCCCAGCCCCCGCAGCGTGGCGATGGCCCGGTCCAGCGCGTCGGAGGGCAGGGGATCGGGCAGCGTCATGCCCTGGCCGCGCGCCGAACCCCAACACGCCAGGGTCAGCGCGGCGCCGGCCAGGTCACTGACCGACGCCTCCGCGGTGGCCTCGGCACTCATGCCGGCCCATTCGTCACGGGCGAAGCAGCGCACCGCGACTCCCGGCCCCAGCCGCGCCGCCCGCCCGGCCCGCTGGTCGGCGCTGGCCCGCGATTCACGCACTGTCACCAGTCCGGTGACGCCGCGCGTGGCGTCCAGGCGGGGCTCGCGCGACAGTCCGGCGTCCACCACGATGCGCACCCCCGGCACGGTCAGGCTCGACTCGGCGACGGCCGTGGAGACGATCACCCGGGGCCGCCCACCGCCACGCAGCACGGCGTCCTGCTCGCGGGCGGCCATCGAGCCGTACAGTCCGGCGACCTCGATGTCGCCCGCAAGGCCAGGCTCGTGACGCAGCAGCCCGATCAGCTGGTCGACGTCGCGGGCCCCGGGCACGAAGACCAGGGCCGAGGCGGGCGCGCCGTCGGCGGCGTGGTGTTGCGCCAGGGTCGCGGCGGTGACCCGTGCCAGGTGGGCGGCGAAGGCATTGTCCAGGTGGCCGCCATAGGTGGGCAGCACACCGGAGGGCGGCGGTGCCCATTCGACGCTTAGCGGGAACAGCGCCCCGGGCACGTCCACCACCGGTGCCGGCGTGCCGGTGCCCAGCAGGGACGCCCAGCGCTGCGCGTCCAGGGTGGCCGACATCGCGATCAGTGCCAGGTCGTCACGCAGGTCGGCGACGTCATGCACCATCGCGAACGCCAGGTCGGTGTCCAGGCGACGCTCGTGCACCTCGTCGAGGATCACCGTGCCCACCCCGGCGAGCTCGGGGTCACGCAATACGCGGTTGACCAGCACGCCGGTGGTCACGAATTCGACGCGCGTGGCATCCGATCGGCGTGACTCCCCGCGCACCGTGAAGCCGACCTCGCGGCCCAGGGCGGTGCCGGACAGTTCGGCGAGTCGGTGGGCCGCCGCGCGGGCGGCGATGCGCCGGGGTTGGGTGACCACGACGCGCCCGGCATGGTGATGCGCGGCCAGGGGCGGCATCACGGTGGTCTTGCCCGAGCCCGGAGGGGCCTGCACCACCAGGCGCGCATCCGGCGCCGTGAGGGCCGCGGCGAGCTCGTCCAGGCGCCCACCAACCGGCAGCCCGGCGGCTATCCGATCGAGGTCAAACACGTTCGGCAGTGTCTCACGGCCGCAGGCCACGCCGATCGATCAGCAGGTGCCCGGCGGCCGGCCGGGACTCAGTGGTCGCTGGGCGCGCGATGGTCGGGATGCGACAGGTCGACGCCGGCCAGGGTACCCACCACCACCAGCGCGGGCGGACGCACGTGGTGCGCGTCCATGTCGGCCACGGCATCGCCCAGCGTGGTGCGCCACGATTCCTGGCTGGCCAGGCTCGCATTGCTCACCACGCGCACGGGGGTGTCGGCAGGCAGCCCGCCGGCCATCAATTCCGGCGCGATGTCGCGCATATGGGCCACGCCCATCAGGATCACCAGCGTGAGCCGGTCCTTGGCGAGTTGGCGCCATGGCACCTCGGAGCGCTCGTCGCTGGGCGATACATGCCCCGACACGACGGTGAACCCCTGCACCAGGTGGCGATGGGTCAGCGGGATGCCGGCCAGCGCCGGGCCCGCGGTGGCCGAGGAGACTCCCGGGATCACGCGCACCGGGATGCCGGCCTCGGCGCAGGCCTGCCATTCCTCGCCGCCACGCCCGAAGACGAACGAGTCGCCACCCTTGAGGCGCACCACCTTGCGGCCCTCGCGGGCGTGCGCGACGAGCAGTTGGTTGATCTCCTCCTGGGGCACATAGTGGCCGCGCGGGATCTTGCCGACCGGCACGAGTTCGGCGTCGTCGGACGCCTCCGACAGCAGGTCCTGCGGGGCGAGCCGGTCGTAGAGGATCACCTCGGCCTGCTGCACGGCCCGCAGGCCGGCCACGGTGACGAGTTCAGGGTCGCCGGGCCCGGCGCCGACGAGGGTGACAGTGCCGGGCAACAGTGTGGTGGTCATCGGGTTTCCTCATCGGTGTTGGTGGTGTCGTCGGATCCGGGCACGGATGCGGCGGCGTCGTGCGTGGCGGCGAACTCGCCGAGCGCGGGAGCCAGTGCGGCCACCGCCTCGTCGAGGTTGCGTGGACGGGCGGACAGTCCCAGGGCGGCGGCAAGTGCCAACGGCCAGGGCGTGTCCAGATGGCTGCGCGCCACCAGGTCGGCGTCGGAGAGCAGGGCCTCGGGAGCTCCCTGGTGCACCGTCGCGTCACAGACGATAGCGACCTCGTCGGCCCAGTCGAGGGCCAGCGCCACATCGTGGGTGGCCATGACGATGGTCGTGCCGGCGTCGGTGAGCCGGTCGAGCGCGTCACGCATCTGGTGCACGCCCAGCGGATCGAGTCCGGCGGTCGGCTCATCGAGCATGAGCACATCGGGACGCATCGCCACGGCGCCGGCGGTGGCGACGCGCTTGCGTTCGCCGTAGGACAGCTGGTGGGTGGCGCGTTCGGCCAGGTGGTCGGCGCCCAGCAGCGTGAGGGCCTCACGCACCCGGGCATGCACCTCGTCGGGCTCCAACCCCAGGTTCATCGGACCGAACGACACGTCCTGTGAGACGTCGGCGCTGAACAGCTGGTCATCGGGGTCCTGCAGCACCATCTGCACATGGCGGCGGTGCTCGCGCAGTCCCTTGCGTCCCCAGTCGATGGGGGCGCCATCGCGTTCGACGGCACCGCCGGTGGGCTTCAGCGAGCCCGCCAGGCAGCTGAGCAGGGTGGTCTTGCCCGAGCCGTTGGCGCCGAGCAGCGCGAGCCGGGTGCCGCGGCCGATGGCGAGGTTCACCGTGTCGAGCACGCGGGGACGATCGGGGAAGCCGGCCACGAGGTCGTGGGCGGCCAGCAGGGCGCTCATCGGGCCACCACCAGGCTGATCGACCAGATTGCGGCCAGCACCACGACGGTGGCGGTGATCAGGCGCGGCGAGGCGACCCGGGGCACGGGCAGCGTCACCAAGGAGGTCTCGAAGCCACGATGGGCCAGCCCCTCGGTGAGCCGCGACGAGCGGTCCCAGGCGCGCAGGCCGATGGCCCCCACGGCAGCGGCCGTGTTGTGCCAGCGCCGCGACAGGCCGTTCCACCGGCCCACCGGGTTGTCCCCGAGCCGGCAGCGTTGCGCGGCCAGCACATTGGCGGTGGTCTCGGCCAGCACGAACAGCAGCCGGTAGGTGAGCGAGGCGATCTCGAGCAGCGGGTCGGGCACCCGGAAGCGACGCAGCCAGGTGAGCAGGTCGACCATCGGGGTGGTGGTGGCCAGCACCATCACCGCCAGCGTGCCCGACAGGCCGTGGGCGAACAGCCGGGCGGCCTGGGCCACCGAGGTGGGCCCCACCGACAGGAAGGCGGCATGCCACCAGGCGTCGGCCGGTGCGGTGCCCACGCTGAACAGCACCGAGATCGCACCGAGGATGAGGAAGACGATGGGTGCGCTCATGGCCGCCAGCAGCACCCGTGGCCGGATGCGGGCGGCGCCCACGATCAGGGCGATGGCGGCCACGGCCACCAGCAGGGTGCCCGGCCAGGTGGGCGCGAGCAGTGCGGTGAGCACGAGCCCCATGGAGCAGGCGACCTTCTCCCCGACGCGACGACGCCGCCAGGGGCTGCCCCAGGCGGCGTCGTCGAGCGCTCCGATGTGGAGGCCACTCATGTGTCAGGCGTTCCGTGATCCGGGGGCCGTCGGTCCCGGTGTGGATCCGTCGGGGGAGATGGCTGCGGCCGGGGAGGTTGACGCGTCGGCTGCTGCCGCGGTCACGCCGATCGCGGCCTCCTGCTTGCGGGCGGCCTTCTTGCCCGACATGCGGCCCAGGCAGTAGAAGATGATGCCCGAACCGATGGCGGCCTGGATGGCGAACAGGCCCGATTCCACCTCGCCGGCCGGCTCGAACAGCGGCTGGAACCACGGCTTGGCACCGGCTTCCTCGGCGGCCTCGGTGGCTGCCGAGTCGGTGCCGACGAAGGTCTCGTCCTGCCCGGCTGTGCGGATGCCGCCGATGATCAGGCTGCCGACGAAGATCACCACGAGTGCCACGACGAGCACCGGGGTGACCCACTTGCGGTCGGCGGCGAACAGGCCGTGGCCGCTGGTGTCCGAAGCGGGCGTGGTCGGGTTGGGGGCGCCGGCGCCCGGGTTGGTGATGGTTGCCTCAGACATGTGCCACCTCCGGAACCTCGGCGTTGGCGGTGCGCTTGTTGCCGAGCCGCACGCCCAGGGCCTGCAGCTGCGGGCCGGCCACCTTGAACAGGA
Source organism: Propionibacterium freudenreichii subsp. freudenreichii (assembly GCF_000940845.1). NCBI lineage: Bacteria > Bacillati > Actinomycetota > Actinomycetes > Propionibacteriales > Propionibacteriaceae > Propionibacterium > Propionibacterium freudenreichii. The sequence goes on from NZ_CP010341.1 coordinate 525,866, forward strand.
AGCGGAACAGCAGGATGCCCAGGATGCCCTCGGCCACCGACAGCGGGATCTGCGAGATGGCGAAGATGCCCAGGAACTTCTCGGCCGCGCCGAGCACGCCGCTGGACGGATCGGGGTAGGCGAAGGCGAGCTGGAAGCTCGTCACGCAGTAGGTGGACAGGTCCGACAGGAACATGGCCAGGAAGATGCCCAGCGCCAATGGGCCGCCGAGCTTCTTGTTGAGCACATAGGCGCCGTAGCCCACCCAGGGGCCGACGATGGCCATCGAGAAGGTGTTCGCACCCAGCGTGGTGATGCCGCCGTGGGCCAGCAGCAGGGCCTGGAAGATCAGCACGATGAGGCCCATGAAGGCCATCACCGGCGGCTTGAACAACACCGCGCCGACGCCGGTGCCGGTGGGGTGCGAGCTGGAGCCGGTGACGCTGGGCAGCTTGATGGAGCTCAGGAGGAAGGTGCAGGCGCCCGCCGTGGCCAGCAGCAGCCGGTTCTCCGGATGGTGCTTGATCTGCTTGACCACCTGGACGGCGCCATGCACCACGAAGGGTGCGGCTGCTGCGAACCAGATGGCGCATTGGACGGGTGGTAGAACGCCTTCTGCGATATGCACGGCATTCCTTTCTCGGGATCGTGCGTCCCGCGCTTGAAAGGCTCGTCCGTGGCCAGTTCCTGACTCTCATCGCGGGGCATTTGCTCCGAAATGTTCACAGTGGCGCGACCGTGTCGGCTTGAACCGACTTCCTGCACCACGGGCGAGGTTGTCCGCAGCAGTATAACGGGGACGCATTCCCGGCAGAAATCGCCCCCACGGTGGGTCCGGCGCCCGAATGCAGCGTTATCGGGGGATGGGGACGCACCGGGCCATCGGGGCGCGGACTGCTGCGTCCGGGCAGAGCCGTGGGGCCGTCGTAGTGGGACGCTATTTCGTGGCGGCCGGGCGCTGACGCGGCGTGGTGGGTGCCTCGGTGGGCGTCGGCAGGCTGATGTTGACCCCTGAGAAGTCGTGGCAGGCGTCGGACAGCAGGGTCGACATGGCGGCGTGCGCGCCATCCGCGTCGCCCTTGAAGATGGCCTCGGCGACCGCCTCATGGGCGATGATGGTGGGCTGGCGGGCCGGATGCGGGGCGTCGAAATCAACGCGCGCCCGAATGACGATGCCGACCAGCTCGCCCAGGGCGGCGAACAATTCGTTGCCGCTGCAGGCCAGCATCACCTCATGGAATTCGTTGTCGCAGTCGATGAACGATTCCTCGTCGTTGGCGTCGGAGAACTGGCGCATCTCGGCCGCCAGGGACATCAGGCGTCCCCGGTCGGGAATCGGGGCGATGCGGGCGGCATTGGCCGCGGCCATCGGTTCGACGGCCTGGCGCAGTTGCACCACCGCGCGCATCTGCGCCATCCGCTGCGTCGAATGCAGGCGCCAGTTGATGAGCACCGGATGCAGCATGCGCCAGTTCTCCTGGGGCTGGGCCACCAGGCCGAGCCGGCGTCGTGGTCGGGCCAGTCCCATCGCCTCGAGTTGGCGGGCCGCCTCCCTGGCCACCGTGCGCGAGACGTTGAAGCGTTCCTGGATCTCCTCGAGGGCCCGTGCCTCGCCCACCGCCCAGACGCCGTCGATGATCTCGATTCCGAGCTCGCGGTCGACGCTCATGAACTTCGGTTGGTTGGTCGCTTCTTCGCTCACTGCGCTCCTCCATGTCCGTGCACGAATAAGGGCAGCGGGTTGGGGTCACCCTATTTCAAAGACTAGTCGCATGTGTAACCGGTACGTAGTACCTTTGTGGTGTCGTTTTATCCCCCCGACGTCACACGGTCGAGCCGCACGGCGCGGCCGAAGCACAACCATCTCGGACGAACAAGGAAGTCCTCCGGGAAGGAGATGCCTGCCATGGCGCGCGTGCATGTGGAGGTCATCCGGGCCGCCATCAGGTATCGGTCCGCCCAAGGCCGTCGTCGTGGGGCCAGCAGCCCGCGTCGCGACGCCCGTTCGGTCCGTCGTCCAACTGCTGCCGAGTGAGCAGGAGAACCCCTTATGACTCTCCATCTGATCCTGGCCGCACTGGCCGGCATCGCCACGATCGTGGTGCTGATCGTCTGGCTCAAGGTGCATCCCTTCCTGGCGTTGATGGGCGGCTCGGCGGTGATGGCCGTGTCCGCCGGCGTGTCGTACACCGACATGTTCGCCAGCTTCACCAAGGGCGTCGGATCCACTTTCGCCGACGTGGGCCTGTTGATCGTGATGGGTTCGATCATCGGCACCCTGCTGATCTCCTCGGGCGGCGCCGACGTGATCGTCGACACCATCCTCGACAAGACCCCGGTGAAGCGATTGCCCTGGGCCATGGCGTTGATCGCCTTCGTGGTGGGCATCCCGCTGTTCTTCGAGGTCGGCGTGGTCATCCTGATCCCCGTGGTGATGTACGCCGCCCACCGTGCCAAGCTGCCGGTAATCCTGCTGGGCATCCCCGCGCTGGCCGGCCTGTCGGTGCTGCACGGCTTGGTGCCGCCGCACCCCGGCCCGCTGATCGCGATCAGCGCGCTCAACGCCAATATCGGCATGACGATGGGCCTCGGCCTGCTGATCGCCATTCCCGTGTTGATCATCTCGGGTCCGCTGCTCGGCAGGTTGATGGCCAAGTGGGTGCCGATCACCGCCGGTGATGACTATGTGCAGAAGGAAGCCGACGCGGTACACACCGACGATCGCAAGCCGAGCTTCGGCATCTCAATCATGGCCGTGCTGCTGCCGGTGGTGCTGATGCTGGCCCGCACAGTGGCGGAGCTGGCCCACATCGACAAGACCACGGCGGGACGCTTCCTCGTCTTCCTGGGCACCCCACTGATTGCCCTGTTGATCACGGCGATCTTCGCGATGTTCGTCTTCGGCTACCTGCTGGGACGCACCCGCGACATGATGAACAAGCTCGTCGGGTCGGCATTCGGCCCTGTGGCCGGCATTCTGCTGATCGTGGGCGCCGGTGGCGGATTCAAGCAGACGTTGGTCGACTCCGGCATCGCCAAGATGATCGGCCAGGGCCTTGCCGATGCCAACCTGCACCCCCTGTTCGCGGCCTGGTTGATGGCCGTGCTGATTCGCCTGGCCACGGGCTCGGCGACCGTTGCCACGATCACCGCCGCGGGCATCATGGCGCCGATGGTTGGTTCCCTGCCGCCAGTGGAGGGCTCTTTGATGGTGCTCGCGATCGGTGCCGGCTCAGTGTTCCTCAGCCACGTCAATGATGCGGGCTTCTGGATGGTCAAGGAATACTTCGGCATGACGGTGGGGCAGACCTTCAAGACCTGGTCGTTGATGGAGACGGTGATTTCGGTGACTGGCCTCGCCTGCGTGATGGGGGTGAGCCTGGTCGTCCTGTGATGTGGCGCGCCGGGAACTACCCGGCGCGCTTGCACCACCTACCTGCGTCAGGCGCCACGCCGACGCGCCCCCGAGGGAACCTGCGCCGGCGCCACGCCTGACGTGCCCCCACTGATTGGAGTAGAAGTGCAACTTGGACTTATTGGGCTCGGACGGATGGGCCGCAACATGGCCGAGCGGATCAGCCGCGCGGGTCACGATGTGATCGGCTACGACCGCGATCCGCAGGTGTCTCAGGTGGCGGACCTCCCGGCGCTCGTCGACGCGCTTGAGCTGCCGCGGGTGGTCTGGGTGATGGTGCCGGCGGGCGCGGCCACCCGCGCGGTCATCGCGGAACTGGCCGGGCTGCTGGCGCCCGGCGACATGGTGATCGACGGTGGCAATTCGCACTACACCGATGACAGGCCGAACGCCGAAACCCTCGGCGACAAGGGCATCCGCTACCTCGACTGTGGCGTCTCGGGCGGGGTCTGGGGGCTGGACAACGGCTATGGCCTGATGGTGGGCGGCGATGACGCCGACGTGGCCCGTGCCATGCCGATTTTCGATGCGCTGCGTCCCGAGGGGCCCCGCGATGAGGGCTTCGTGCATGCGGGGCGCATCGGCGCCGGCCACTACGCGAAGATGGCCCACAATGGCATCGAGTACGGGCTGATGCACGCCTATGCCGAGGGCTGGGAGCTGCTGGAGGCGGCCGACGACCTGGTGACCGATGTGCCGGGCTGCTTCAAGGCCTGGACCCGCGGCACCGTGGTGCGCTCCTGGCTGCTTGACCTGCTGGTCAAGGCGCTGGAGGAGAACCCGGGGCTCGAGGGCGTCAGCGATTACACCACCGACTCGGGTGAGGGTCGCTGGACGCTGGATGAGGCGGTGGCCCGGGCCGTGCCGATGCCGGTGTTGGCCGCCTCGCTGTTCGCGCGGTTCTCGTCGCGGCAGGAAACGAGCCCGAGCATGCAGATGGTGGCCGCGCTGCGTGGCCAGTTCGGGGGACACGAGGTGCACCGCAAGGGCGAGTGAACTGCAGCCGGTGCATCCGAGGGGGAGTCTGTGGCCGGGGTTCGTCCCCGGCCACAGCCATGCCGGGGGACCACAGCCATGCCGGGGAAGGTGTCGCAGGCTGGCGTGGACCTGCGCAGTGTGAGAAATGTCGACAGTTGAGGCAATTTTTCGGTCCGGGAGGGAATAGTCCACCCCCTGATGTCGGTTGAGCCAAGTGGACTCAAGAACTAACTTGAGTGATGTAAGCTCAAGGGGGTCGTCGGGAGACCGGCGGTCACCTGAGCAACATCGGCAGGACAACCAAAGGCTTACGGGCGGGGCGCTGTGAAGCAGCCGCGGCGTCCGGGCCCGACCCGGTGGGCAACCACCGGTTGGACAATCAGGGCGGTGCCCACACCGTCCGAACACACTGGAGGACATCACAAATGGCTCGTGCAGTAGGTATCGACCTCGGCACTACGAACTCGGTTATCGCCGTTCTTGAGGGCGGCGAGCCGACGGTCATTCCGAACGCTGAGGGTTCGCGCACCACCCCGTCGGTGGTTGCCTTCGCGAAGAACGGAGAGGTCCTGGTCGGCGACGTCGCCAAGCGCCAGGCCGTCACCAATCCCGAGCGCACCATTCGTTCGGTGAAGCGTCATATGGGGACGTCGTGGACCACGAAGATCGACGACAAGGAATACAAGCCCCAGCAGATCAGCGGCTTCGTGCTGCAGAAGCTGAAGAGGGACGCGGAGGCGTACTTGGGTGAGCCGGTCACCGACGCCGTCATCACCGTGCCGGCATACTTCGGCGACGCCGAACGCCAGGCCACCAAGGAGGCCGGCGAGATCGCGGGCCTGAAGGTTGACCGCATCATCAATGAGCCCACCGCGGCCGCGCTCGCCTACGGACTCGACAAGGCCGAAAAGGAACAGACCGTGTTGGTCTTCGACCTCGGCGGCGGTACCTTCGACGTCTCGCTGTTGGACATCTCCGACGGCGTCTTCGAGGTCAAGGCCACCAAGGGCGACCCGAAGCTGGGCGGCGATGACTGGGACCAGCGCATCGTCAACTGGCTGATCGAGCAGTTCAAGGCCAAGAACGGCGTCTCGCTCGAGAAGGACAAGATGGCCCTGCAGCGTCTGCAGGAGGCTGCCGAGCATGCCAAGATCGAGCTCTCGCAGACGCAGACCACCGACATCAACATTCCGTACATCACGGCCACGCAGGCGGGTCCGTTGCACCTTGAGGAAACCCTGAGCCGCGCTGAGTTCCAGCGCATGACCCAGGACCTGCTTGATCGCTGCAAGACCCCCTTCAATGCCGTGCTGAAGGACGCCAAGATCGGCGTCAGCGGCATCGACGAGATCATCTTGGTCGGTGGCTCCACGCGTATGCCTGCTGTGCAGGATCTGGTCAAGGAACTGTCAGGCGGCAAGGAGCCCAACCGTTCGGTGAACCCCGATGAGGTCGTGGCCCTGGGCGCCAGCCTGCAGGCCGGCGTACTGAAGGGCGAGGTCAAGGATGTGCTGCTGCTCGACGTCACCCCGCTGAGCCTGGGCATTGAGACCAAGGGCGGCGTGATGACCAAGATCATCGAGCGCAACACCACGATCCCCACCAAGAAGTCGGAGATCTTCACCACGGCCGAGGACAACCAGCCGTCGGTGATGATCCAGGTGTACCAGGGTGAGCGTGAGTTCGCCCGCGACAACAAGTCGCTCGGCAACTTCGAGCTCACCGGCATCATGCCGGCGCCCCGCGGCGTCCCGCAGATCGAGGTCACCTTCGATATCGACGCCAATGGGATCGTGCACGTCTACGCGAAGGACACCGCCACCGGCAAGGAGCAGTCGATGACTGTCACCGGAGGGTCGGCCCTGAGCAAGGACGAGATCGACAAGATGGTGAAGGACGCCGAGGCCAACGAGGAGGCCGATAAGAAGCGTCGCGAGTCGGTTGACATGCGCAATGAGGCAGACATGCTGACGCTGCGCACCGACAAGTTGCTCGATGAGAACGGCGACAAGCTGTCCGACGACGTCAAGCAGCCGGTCGTCGAGGCCGTTGCGAAGTTGAAGGAGGCCCTCAAGGGCACCGATAACGACGATGAGGTGAAGGCCGCCATGGACGACCTGAACCAGAAGGCGTCGGCGATGGGCCAGGCGGTATACGAGGCATCCCAGCAGCAGCAGGCGGCAGGTGCCGCGGCCGGTGAGCAGGGTGCCCCCGCCTCGGGCGAGGCCTCCAGCAATGACGACGATGTCGTCGATGCTGAGATCGTCGATGATGAGGACAAGAAGGACGACTCCAAGTGAGTTGCCATGGTGGGGTCCGCGCCTGAGGGCACGTGGCTCTGCCATCCGCCCGTGTGCCGCCCCGACCAGGGCGGCACACGGGCATCCGTCCCACTACCTTGACGGGGTGGGACACCACGCTAGCGATTCCGCGATTCGGGTCGCGGACAGGAGTATTCACAGATATGACGGACAAGCCAGCCGAGGGCAACGGCGACGAGCAGCCCGAGGGCGACTTCTCGAACCTCACCCCGGAAGAGTTTCTCGCCAAGACGGCCGATGGCACCGCCAAGGAAGCAGCTGCCGGCGCCCGCGCCAATGCCGCCCACGATGCCTTGGGTCAGGCGAAAGCCCTGGCCGCTGAGCGCACCGAGGACCTGCAGCGCCTGCAGGCCGAATATGTGAACTACAAGAAGCGGGTCGATCGTGACCGTGACGTGGCGCGTGCGAAGGGCGTCGAGTCGGTGGTGCGCGACCTGATCCCCGTGCTGGACGCGATTCACCAGGCCGAGGCTCATGGTGAGCTGACCGGCGGCTTCAAGCTGGTGGCCGATGAGCTGGAGAGCTTGGCCGCCAAGCATGGCCTGGTGATCTTCGGGCAGGCCGGCGAAGAGTTCGATCCGCGCTTCCATGAGGCCATGTACCAAGTGCCCACCCCGGGCACCGGCGAGATGCGCATCCACGAGGTCATGCAGAAAGGCGTGCGGGTGGGCGACAGCCTGATCCGTCCGGCACGCGTCGCGGTGTCGGTTCCCAATGGTGAGCCCGCCGCTGACGGTGCCGCCGGTGACCAGGACGATAATGCATCCGGTGACGACAAGGCGCCCGACGCATAGGCGCCGGCGGCACCTGTCGCACCACAATTCAATAAGACCACAACACTGAAAGGGGGCGCCGATGAGCACCAAGGATTATCTGGAGAAGGACTATTACAAGGTGTTGGGCGTGCCCAAGAACGCCAAGCCCGAGCAGATCAAGAAGGCCTTCCGCAAGATTGCGCGCGAGAACCATCCTGATCAGCATCCCGGTGACAAGAAGGCCGAGGAGCGTTTCAAGCAGGCGTCCGAGGCCAATGATGTTCTGAGTGATCCAGCGAAGCGCAAGGAATACGACGAGACGCGCTCTCTGGGCGGGCCGGGTGGTCCCGGTGGCTTCCGGTTCAATCGCAGCGCCCAGGGCGGCGGGCCGGGTGTCAACGTCAATGACCTGTTCCGCAACATGGGCGGTGCCGGCTCGATGGGCGCAGGAGGCCTGGGTGACATCCTGGGTGGTCTGTTCGGTCAGGGCGGCACCGGCACCAGCACGCGCGTCAACGCGACGCCGCGGCGCGGGGCGGATGTGGAAGGTCAGGCCTCGATCAGCTTCAGGGACGCCGTGGAAGGCACCACCGTGAAGCTGCGCATGCTCAGTGACGACCCCTGTCCCGTGTGCCATGGCACCGGCGCGGAGCCGGGCACTATGCCACGGGTCTGCCCGACCTGTGAGGGATCGGGGGTGCAGGTGTCGATGAACGGCACCACCGTGCCCTGCCCGACCTGCCATGGGCGTGGCCTGATCGTTGATCACCCGTGCCATGCCTGCCACGGCTCGGGGCGTGCCGAGGGTACGCACACCATGCAGATCCGCATTCCCGCCGGCGTCACCGACGGGCAACGCATCAGGGTGCGTGGCAAGGGCGCGAGCGGCGAGAACGGGGGGCCCCGCGGCGACCTGTACGTGAAGGTGCAAGTGGCTCCCGACAGGGTGTTCGGCCGTTCCGGCGACAATCTCACCGTCAAGGTGCCGGTCACCTTCCCGGAGGCCGCGCTGGGCACGGAGATCTCGGTGCCGACACTGACATCCGGTTCGGTGCGGCTGCGCATCCCGGCGGGCACCCCCTCGGGGCGCACCTTCCGCGTGCGCGGCAAGGGCGTGTCCAAGGCCAAGGGCGGTCATGGTGACCTGCTGGTTACCATCGAGGTGTCCGTTCCGTCCCACCTGAACAAGAAGGCCACCGAGGCTCTTAAGGCCTATGCCGGCGTGGTCAATGAGCCGAATCCTCGTGATGCGGCGACCAGCGATGAGTCCTGATGTGGACGCGTCGTGACGTATGGACGCGCCCTGACGTATGGGTGTGGGCCGTTGGCCCGGCGCCCCATGAGGCCTAGCGCAGGAGGTGCGCAATGAGTGAGCCCTGGTTGCCCCAGGTGATCGATCCCGACGCCGCCATCTTCACGGTGTCGGTGGCCGCCAACCTGACGGGCATGCATCCGCAGACGCTACGTGGCTACGACCGGATGGGTCTGGTCGTGCCGAAGCGTGCCAAGGGACGTGGGCGACGCTATTCGCCGCGCGATGTCACGCGCTTGCGCCTCATCCAGCGCCTGTCGCAGGAAGAGGGCATCAACCTGAATGGCATTCGACGCATCGTCGGCCTGGAGAAGGAATTGGACGATATGCGCCAGCGGGTCAGCGAAATCACCGACCTCATGCGCCAGATGACCGATATGCAACAACAGGTGCAGCGCATCTTCACCGCCGGTCCCACCGGGGTGCAGCCCGGACGCCACCGCCGCGAATACCTGCGGGCACTCGAGAGCGGTCCCACCGACCTCTGATTGGCCGTCAATCCGTCATCGGCCACCGGCCCGCAATTGGCCACCGGCCTTGAATTGGCAACCAGTCCTGAATTGGCAAGGCGCCGCACAATGATGCGTCCCCGCACTGGACGCCGCGATGAAGGGCCCCGACCGGGCATGTCCTGGTCGGGGCTCGTTCAGTCCTGGGGGCGCTCGCTGGAGGTCGCCCGGTTGATGCGTTGGCGCAGTGCAGAGTCGGGGGCCACCAGCGTCATCCGGTAGCAGCCATCCAGGCCATTGCCCCGGCCCTCGACGAACCTGAGCTTGGGTAGCTGGTCGCGCAGCACCTGCTCGAAGCGATCGCGCAGCACCGTGTTGCGGAAGGCATTGCCCACCGCGCCCACCATCGGGTCCTCGCGCTCGGCCTGGCCCACGCGGCGCAACCCGGCGAACACGGCATGCGCCAGCAGATCCGCGGCTTCCTCGCTGATGCGCCGGCAGACCATGTCGGTGCCCGCCAGCTCGGCCACCGTCTGTGCATAGCCGGCGATGCGACTCACCTTCAGCTCGTCGGCCTGCAACTCGAGGTAGGCCTCCTCGAGGTCGTCGAAGTCGCGTCGCACCACGGCGGTCAGCGCCGTGGGTGCCCCGCGTCCGTCATGGGCCTGCATGGCCCGGTCGAGGGCCGCGCGACCGATCCAAAAGCCGGATCCGGCGTCGCCGATCAGATAGCCCCAGCCATCGACGCGTGCGGTGCGGGTGGCGCCCACGGCCAGGGTCACCGAACCGGTGCCGGCTGCCACCACCGCCCCCAGCTCGTCACCGATCGCGCCCAGGTAGCTGGTGGTCGAATCGTGTGCCAGCAGCACCTCGCGAATGCCGGTGCCGGCCAGCATGTCCAGCAATTCGCTGGCGTCGGCGTTGTCCACCAGGCCCGAGACGCCGATGGCCGCAACGTCAACGGTGCTGTCAGCGGCATGCAGGCCCGACCTCACCGCGGTGGCCAGCTGCGGCAGCAGGGGACGGTCGGTCAGCACGCCGGCATGCTCCGACTCGCCGATCACCGTCCCGTTCCTGCGGAATTGGGTGCGCGTGATGGTCTGTCCAGCGTCAAGGCACAGCACCGTGCCTTCAGAATCCCCCGGGTCCACCATGAACTCAGCATAGTGACGGCCGACTCGTGCGGTGACCAGCCATGCGCGGGCCTCCCGTGCCCCGTCCTGCTGCTGTCCCGGCCCCGGGGCGCCGGGTTCGTCCCCGGTTCCCGCCGGATTCCTCGTTAGGTGGGCACCTGTGCGGCGTCATTCCCGCACAACTGCCCATCTAGTGGATGAGCGGGTTCTGGGCCTGCGGGCCGGACTCGGGGGTGACGGCGCGGGCGCCGTGCCCCTGGATACCGCCGAAACGTCGTTGAGTGGGCACTTGTGCGGCGTCATTCCCGCACAAGTGCCCACTTACACACAACTAACCGCCCAGTCGGAAAGGCCCGATTCCATGGGGCTGCGGGCACGCCCGGATCGCGCCCGGGACGCCCCCGGCGGGCGTGCGAGCCGGCTTGTGCGCACAGCAGGTAGATTTGTCCCCGTGGTTGACACCGTTGAGAACGCCCGTACGACCCCCGATGTTGTGCAGCCCTGGGAGGCCCTTGGCCTCAAGGCAGACGAATACGCGAGAATTCGCGACCTGCTGGATCGTCGTCCGACAGGCGCAGAGCTGGCCATGTACTCGGTGATGTGGTCGGAACACTGCAGTTACAAGTCCAGCAAGATCCACCTGAAGCGGTTCTCCGAACTGCCGCAGACCACCCCGCGCGGCCCGCTGTTGGCCGGCATCGGCGACAACGCCGGTGCGGTGGACATCGGGCAGGGATATGCGATCACCTTCAAGGCCGAATCGCACAACCACCCCAGCTATGTCGAGCCCTATCAGGGCGCGGCAACCGGCGTCGGCGGCATCGTGCGCGACATCATGGCGATGGGCGCGCGGCCCGTCGCCTGTATGGACGCCCTGCGCTTCGGTCCGCTGCACTCGGCCGATACCAAGCGCACCCTGCCCGGCATCGTGGCGGGCGTCGGCGGCTACGGCAACTGCCTGGGCCTGCCGAACATCGGCGGCGAACTGGTCTTCGACTCCAGCTACTACGGCAACCCCCTGGTCAACGCCCTGTGCGTGGGCGTCATGCGCCATGAGGACCTGCACTTCGCCAAGGCCACCGGCTCGGGCAACAAGGTGATCCTCTACGGTGCGGCCACCGGCGCCGACGGCATCGGTGGTGCCTCGGTGCTCGCCTCGGAGACCTTCGAGGCGGACGGCCCCGCCAAGCGACCCAGCGTGCAGGTGGGCGACCCCTTCATGGAGAAGCTGCTCATCGAGTGCACCCTGGAGCTGTTCCATGCCGGCGTGGTCACCGCGCTGCAGGACTTCGGCGCGGCCGGCATCAGCTGCGCCACCTCCGAGCTGGCCTCCGCCGGCGATGGCGGCATGCACTGCGAACTCGACCTGGTGCCGCTGCGCGATCCCACGATGACGCCCGAGGAAATCCTCATGAGCGAGTCGCAGGAGCGCATGATGGCCGTCGTCGAACCCGCCGACGTCGACGCGTTCATGGCGATCTGCGGCAAGTGGGACGTCCAGGCCACCGTCGTCGGTGAGGTCACCGAGGACGACCGCCTGATCATCGACTGGCACGGCGAGACCATCGTCGACGTCGATCCCAACACGGTGGCCGTCGACGCCCCGCGCTACGACCGCCCGCAGCTGCGTCCCGAATGGCTGGACGGGGTGCAGGCCGACCACGCCAACAACCTTCCCCGCGGCCATGACGGTGCGGCGCTGGCCGAGGCCGTCGTCGCGGTGGCCACCAGCCCCAACCTGGCCGACAAGAGCTGGGCCACCAGCCAGTACGACCGCTATGTGCGTGGCAACTCGGTGCTCTCGCAGCCCGAGGACTCCGGCATGATCCGCGTCGACGAGCAGACCAACCTGGGCGTCGCCCTGTCGATGGACGCGAACGGGCGCTATGCCTACCTCAATCCCTATTTCGGCGCGCAACTGGCCCTGTCGGAGAGCTACCGCAATGTGGCCACCACCGGCGCCCAGCCCGTCGCCATCACCGACTGCCTCAACTTCGGTTCCCCCGAGGACCCGGAGGTGATGTGGCAGTTCACCGAGGCCATCAAGGGCCTGGTCGACGGCTGCAAGGTGCTCGGCGTGCCGGTCACCGGCGGCAATGTGAGCTTCTACAACCAGACCGACGGCATCAACATCCTGCCGACGCCGCTGGTGGGCATGCTCGGCGTCATCGATGATGTGCGCCTGCGCATCCGCCAGGGCTTCGCCCATGCGGGTGACACCGTGCTGCTGCTCGGCGACACCAAGCAGGAACTCGGCGGCAGCGCCTGGGAGGACGTGATGCACGGCCACCACCTCGGCGGCCTGCCCCCGTTCCCCGACTTCGACGCCGAGATCGCGCTGGGCAAGGTGCTGCAGGCTGCTGCCAAGCAGCAGATGGTCTCCAGCGCCCACGACCTGTCGGAGGGCGGCCTGGCGGTGGCGCTCGTGGAGTCGTGCCTGCACGGCAACCATGGCGTGTCATTCACCCTGCCCACCGACCTCGACCCGTGCGCCGAGCTGTTCAGCGAGACTCAGGCGCGGGCGGTGGTCTCGCTGCCGCCGCAGTCGGTGGCCGAGTTCACTACGCTGTGTGCCGACGCCGGCGTGCCCGTCCGCGAGCTCGGTGAGGTGCGCGGCGACCAGCTGCTGGAGGCGCGCGGATTCTTCACCGTGCAGCTCGACGAGCTGCGCCCGCAGTGGCAGTCAACCATTCCGGAAGCAATGCAGGGGGCATAGAACAATGGCGTCAGGCCGTGATCAGGAAGTCATCGACCAGGTTCGCGAGGTGCTGCCGGGCGTGCTCGACGACCTGCGGTCCATGGTGCGCATCCCGTCGGTGAGTTCGCAGGCTGCCCATGCCGGCGACATCACCGCGATGGCCGACCAACTGGTCGGTTACCTGAAGATGCTGGGTTGGGACGATGTGCGCATCATCGAGGCCGGCGGCAAGCCCGCCGTGCTGGCGCACTACCCGGCACCCGAGGGCAAGCCCACCGTCTGCCTGTACTCCCACTACGACGTGCAGCCCACCGGGGACCTCGACGCCTGGACCTCCGATCCGTTCGTCGTCGTCGAACGTGACGGACGCCTGTACGGACGCGGTACCGCCGACGACAAGGGCGGGCTGGGCGTGCACCTGGCGGCATTGCGGGCCTTCAAGGGCAAGCCGCCGGTCGGCGTCACGGTGCTGTTCGAGGGCGAGGAGGAGATCGGTTCGCCGAGCCTCGATGCGCTGCTCGACAAGTACACCGACGAGCTGGAGGCCGACGCCTACCTCATCTGCGACTGCGGGAACTGGGAGGTCGGCACGCCGGCCTTCACCACCTCGCTGCGCGGCGTCGTCGACTGCGTGGTGCAGGTGAGCACCCTCGACCACGCGATCCACTCCGGCGAATACGGCGGTGTCGCACCCGATGCGCTCACCGCACTGTGCCGCCTGCTGGCGACGCTGCACGACGAGCGCGGCAATGTCGCCGTCGAGGGCCTGGTCAGCGGCCATGCCCCCGAGCAGCTCGAATACCCCGACGCGCGGATGCGTGCGGAGACCGGCGTGCTCGACGGCGTGGAATTCATCGGCGACGACTCCTTCGTCGACCGCATGTGGAACAAGCCGTCCATCTCGGTGATCGGGCTCGACACCACGCCGATCGCCGTCAGCTCCAATGTGCTCATCCCCTCCGCAAGCGCGCGGGTGAGCCTGCGCGTGGCCCCCGGCGACACCGCCGAGAATGCCCGGGAGAAGCTGTTCGCCCATCTGCGCTCCCACGCCCCGTGGGGCGCCAGGGTGACCCTGTCGAACGCCGAGGCGGGGGAGCCGGCGAGCCTTCCCTTCGAGGGCCCCATTGCCGAGGAGGCACGGGCGGCCTTCGCCACGGCATGGGGCACCGAACCGGTGCTGAACGGCACCGGCGGATCCATCGGCATGATCGCCAGCTTCCAGCGGGCCTTCCCGCAGGCGACGATCCTGGGTACCGCCGTCAGCGACCCGCATTCGCGGATGCACGGCATCGACGAGTCGTTGCACCTGGGTGATTGGCGCAAGGCCGCGGCGTCGGAGGCGCTGCTGCTCGACCGCCTGGCCCGCTGATGGCCGAGGACTTCACCCCTCGCTACGAGAGCTATCCCGACCGGCTGATCCGCGAGGCGATGGAGCGTGGCGATTTCGCCGACAACCCCTTGCGCGGCAAGCCGGTGAAGCTGGGGCGTCCCGGCGAGCAGAAGAGCTGGATCCAGGAGCGCCTGGAGCGCGAGGACCTGTCCGGCATCCTGCCCCCACCCCTGCAACTACGGCGTGAGAAGGCCCGGATCGCCCGCACACTGGCCAATGTGCCCACCGAGCAGCAGGCACGCCAGATCATCGACGCCCTCAACGAGCGCATCAGGGACGCCAACCTGAACCCGGCCACCCAGCCGCGCGTGGTGATCTCCCTGTTGGACGCCGAACAGGCGCTGTCCGACTGGCGTGACGCCCACCCCGGCGCCCCCTCGCACGGTCCGAAGCGGGGTCCCAGCGGCCCTGCGGATGGGCGGGCGGATCGCCCCGGGGACAGCGGGCAGCGATAACCGCGCTCCGCTCGTGGCGCGCCACCGCCCCAATCGGCGTCGTGCGGTTGCCCGCACCCCGCCGATCCACGAGAATCAGGCATATCGATTGGTGCTGACCGGTTGACGGCGAACCAGGGGGACATACGCGATGAAGTCCGATGTTGAGATCGCAATGGAAGCAACGCTCAAGCCCATCTCGCAGGTGGCTGAGACGTTGGGCATCCAGCCCGAGGAATATGACCCCTACGGGCGCGACAAGGCAAAGCTGTCATTGTCGTTGCTGGATCGCATCGCCGATCGTCCCGACGGCAAGCTGGTGCTCGTCACGGCCATCAACCCCACCCCTGCCGGTGAGGGGAAGACCACCACGAACATCGGCCTGTCGATGGCCCTGAACCGGCTGGGCAAGAAGGCCATCACCACCATCCGCGAACCCTCCCTGGGCCCCGTGTTCGGCATCAAGGGCGGCGCGGCCGGGGGCGGCTACGCCCAGGTGCTGCCGATGGACGACCTCAACCTGCAGTTCACCGGCGACATGGAGGCGATCGGGGCCGCCAACAACCTGTTGTGTGCCCTGCTCGACAACTCCCTGCACCAGGGCAACCCCCTGGGCATCGACTCCCAGCGCGTGGAACTGCGTCGGGTGCTCGACATGAACGACCGCGCCCTGCGCAACATCGTCATCGGGCTGGGCAAGCGTTCCGACGGCGTGCCCCGCGAGAGCGGCTTCGACATCACCGTGGCCTGCGAGGTGATGGCCATCCTGTGTCTCACCGCCGGCATGGACGACCTGAAGGCCCGCCTGGCCCGCATGGTCACCTCCTACAACGGCGACTTCGACGCCGTCACCGCCGAACAGCTGGAGGCCACCGGTGCCATGGCCCTGCTGCTGAAGGACGCCATCAAGCCCAACCTGGTGCAGACCATCGACAACACCCCGGCCATCGTGCACGGCGGCCCCTTCGCCAACATCGCGCACGGCTGCAACTCGGTGCTGGCCACCCGCATGGCACTCAAGCTGGGCGACTACACGATCACCGAGGCCGGCTTCGGCGCCGACCTGGGCGCCGAGAAGTTCTTCGACATCGTCTGTCCCTCGGCCGGTTTCCAGCCCGACGGGTCGGTGCTGGTCGCCACCGTGCGCGCCCTGAAGTACAACGGCGGGCAGGGCGTCAAGGAGCTGGGAACCGAGGACCTGGACGCCCTGGGCCGGGGAATGGCCAACCTGGAACGCCACGTGGAGAACCTGCGCAGCTACGGCGTGCCGGTGCTGGTGGCCATCAACCGCTTCCCCGCCGATACCGAGGCCGAGCTGGCGCTGGTGCGTGAACGCTGCACGGCGATGGGCGTCAGGGTGGTCGATTCAGAGGTCTTCGCCAAGGGTGCCGACGGCGGCATCGAACTGGCCAACGCGGTGGTCGAGATGTGCGAGCATCCCACGCAGCCGGCCCGCTTCCAGCCCCTGTACCGTCCCGAGCAGGGACTGCGGGCCAGCATCGAGCGGGTGGCCCGTGAGATCTACCGGGCCGACTCGGTGCACTTCACCTCGCTGGCTGAATCTCAGCTGGCGCGGCTCACCAAGGCCGGCTTCGGTGGGCTGCCGGTGTGCATCGCCAAGACCCAGTACTCCTTCAGCGACGATCCGCACCTGCTGGGTGCCCCCACCGGATTCGAGATCACGGTGCGTGAGCTGTCGGTGCGGGCCGGGGCCGGGTTCGTGGTGGCCTTCACCGGCAACATCATGACGATGCCGGGCCTGCCCAGGCATCCCGCGGCGGCCGGCATGGACATTGAGGCGGACGGCACCATCATCGGCCTGAGCTGAACGCCGACGTCCCAGTCCTGAAACGCCAGTCGCGGAACGCCAGCCTCAAAACGTCAGTCCCGGAAACGCGCCAGACCCGAAATGCCGGGACCGGCGGGTGCTCAGGCTTGGGCCCGCCGCGCGCCGCGTCGGCTGATGCGCACCGGCTGGTTGTCGCTGGCGAAGCTGGCCACCAGGGCCATCACGTGGTCCACATCGAGCCCCTTCGAGGTATCGATGGCCAGTCGCGGCTCGTCGCCCCAGAAGGCGGTCTTCATGTTGCGCTCGATCACCTGCTCCCAGGTGAGCTGACTGCCGTCACCGTTGGCGCGGTGGTGCTCGATGCGACGCTGGTGCTCGGCCTGGTCGGAGCAGGTGGTCACCAGGAACATGTGGTCCACGTGCAGCTCATCGGCCAGGCCCACCCACAGGGCACGGGTCTCGGCCTTGTAATTGGCGGCATCGACGATCACATCGAGGCCATTGCGCAGGTTCGCCCGCGCCACTGCCGCCGCCGCGTCATAGGCGGCCGTGGTGGTGGCCTCATTGCGCCAGATGCCGGCCCCGATGATGGCCTCCTCCAGGGCGTCCACCTGCACCAGCACCGCCTTCATGCGGGTGGCCAGCTGTTCGGCGAGCTCGCTCTTGCCGGTTGCGCGGAGTCCTGCCATCGCGATGAGCATCGGGACCGAATGCCTGCTTCCTGGATCGGGGGAGTGCTGGATCAACCGGGCGGCCATGTCAGCTGCGGAAGCTGTGCACCGGCGCCGGAAGGCGTCCGCCGCGGCTGATCAGGTGTTCGGCGCTCGACGGGTTGACCGCCATCACCGGTGCACGGCCCATCAGGCCGCCGAAGTCGATCTCGTCGCCGACAGTAGCGCCCGGCACGGGGATCACGCGCACGGCGGTGGTCTTGTTGTTCATCATGCCGATCGCGGCCTCGTCGGCGATGATGCCCGAGATGGTCGACGCCGGGGTGTCGCCCGGAATGGCGATCATGTCCAGCCCCACCGAGCAGATTGCGGTCATCGCCTCCAACTTGGCAAGGCTCAGCGAACCCGACCGCACCGCATCGATCATGGCGGCGTCCTCGCTGACCGGGATGAACGATCCCGACAGCCCACCGACGTGCGAGCAGGCCATCAGCCCGCCCTTCTTCACGGCGTCGTTGAGCAGCGCGAGCGCCGCCGTGGTGCCATGGCCGCCCACCGTGCCGACGCCCATCGTCTCGATGATCTCCGCCACGGAATCGCCCACGGCGGGGGTGGGTGCCAGCGACAGGTCGACGATGCCGAAGTCGACGTTGAGCCGCTCGGCGGCCATCGTGCCCACCAGCTGGCCCATCCTGGTGATCTTGAAGGCGGCCTTCTTGATGGTCTCCGACATCTCGCCCCAGGTGGCCTCGGGCACCTTGTCGAGGGCCCGCTTCACCACGCCGGGGCCCGAGACGCCCACGTTGATGCAGCAGTCACCCTCCTCCACGCCGTGGAAGCCGCCGGCCATGAACGGATTGTCGCCCACCGCATTGCAGAAGACCACGAACTTGGAGCAGCCGATGCCGTCGGTGGCCTGCGCGAGCTCCTGGATCACCTCTCCGGTGCGTGCCACCGCCGTCATATTGATGCCGGCCTTGGTCGAGCCGATGTTGATCGACGAACAGACCACGTCGGTGGCCGCCAGGGCGGCGGGGATCGAGTCGAGCAGGCGGCGGTCCGCGGCGGTGCTTGACTTCGACATGAGCGCCGAGAAGCCGCCGACGAAGTCGACGCCCACTTCCTTGGCGGCGCGGTCGAGGGTCTCGGCGAAGCCGGTGTAGTCGTCCACCTCCGACCCGGCGGCGACGATCGACATCGGCGTGATCGTGATGCGCTTGTTGATGATCGGGATGCCCAGCTCGGTCTCAATGCCCTGGGCCGTGGTCACCAGGTCGCGTGCCTGGTGGGTGATGCGGTCGTAGATCTTGCGCTGGGCCACCCTGGGGTCGTGGTCGGCACAGTCGAGCAGCGAGATGCCCATGGTCACGGTGCGGATATCGAGGCGGTTGTCCTCGATCATCTCGATGGTCTCGAGGATGTCGTGTGTGGTGTCCATGGCTTACAGCTCGTGCATCGCGTGGAAGATGGCCTCGGACTGCACGCGCACGTCCACCTGCGTCGACTCACCGGTGCGACGCAGCTCGTCGGCAACCTCGCCGATGCCGTGGCGCGACTCGTCGAGCTCGCACTGCATGATCATGGTGAAGTAGTCGCCCATGATGGTCTGGGTGATGTTGAGGATGTTGATGCCCAGCTCACACAGTCGCGTGCTCACAGCAGCGACGATTCCCGTGTGATCCAGACCGGTGACGGTGACGATCGCGATCATGCTGCTTAGCCTAGTGGGGCAATCGCGGCCCACGATGCGCATGCCTGCCGGCGGGACGCACGAGCGCTGGGCGGGGGATCCGGTGGGTTCGTGGGGCCGGCGAATCGTGCCCGGCCCGCCGCGGAACGCGACCGCGACGCCCCCATGCCGTAGGTTTGGGACGGAATGGCCCCACCCGGAGGCAACCTTTCCCAACCCGGGAGGAACAGCTCGGCCGCCACAGCAGGGCCGTGGCGGCAGCAGGACAGTGGCGACAGGAAGGAAGCGGCATGTCTGACGACCCGACCGCCGGCGATCCGTATCGGAACGATCCCTATCGGGGCGGGGCGAATCCCTATGGCGCGAACCAGTACGGCGGCGCGTACCGGGGCGGCCAACCGGACGGCAGCTACCCGGGCTACCCGCCGCCGGGCATGGGCGACACCGCCCCGATCCCGGTGGTGAACGAGGACGATCCCGACCCCGACGACAAGCGTCCCAGCCGCATTCCCACGATCCTGGTGACCCTCTTCCTGGGGCCCTTCGGGGCGATCGCCGCCGCGGTGAGCGCCGGGCGGGCCCACGATCGCGGATTCCCGCGCGCCACCTACTGGTTGAGCTTCATCTTCACCTGGGCGGTGCACCTGCTGATCATCACCGCGCTGGTCGTCGCCTGGCTGCTGGGCGCCTTCGACGGGGTGCTCAAGTCGTCGTCGACCCCGAGCCCCAGTTCCAGCCCGGTGGCCTCGGCCACCCCCACGCCCAGTGCGACGGCCACGCCCACCCCGACCACCACGAGCGCGGCCCCGACGGCCACCTCGGCACGGCCGAGCGCATCGGCCACCGCCAGTGCGTCCGCAACGCCCTCGGGCGTCTCCAACCTGGCTGATTTCCCGGCGGGTGCCGCCAAGATGTGCGGTGCCAGCATCGCCGCCAACTCGGCCACCACCTGCGACTTCGCCACCGCCGTGGCCGATGCCTATCTGCGTTCGGGCAGCTTCGGCCAGGCCGCCACCGTGCAGGCCACCAGCTCGACGACCGGGCAGACCTACACCATGAACTGCAACATGGACGCCCGGGCGATCACCACCTGCACCGGCGGCAATGGCGCCTCGGTCTACATGCGCTGAGGCCCCCGGTACCGCCGCGGGCCGTCATGGCGGCCCGCGGCCACGTCTTGTCCGCTCTGGGCTTTGGGGCGCGTGCCGACGAGCACGGTAGGCTGAGCGCGTGGAGTTGCGTCCGGGCTGCCCGGTGAGCCCTGAGTCCCAAACCGATGCTGAGCATGACGACGTCCCGCACGACGAGTGCGGTGTCTTCGGAGTCTTCGCTCCCGGCGAGCAGGTGTCGAAGCTCGTCTACTACGGCCTGTATGCCCTGCAGCACCGCGGCCAGGAGTCCGCGGGCATGGCAGTGAGCAATGGCCAACGAATCATGGTGTTCAAGGACATGGGGCTGGTCAGCCAGGTGTTCGACGAGTCCACCCTGAACTCGCTGCGCGGCGACCTGGCCATCGGCCACACCCGCTATTCGACCACCGGTGCGTCGGTGTGGAAGAACGCCCAGCCGACGTTCAAGCCGACGCCCAGCGGCGGCCTGGCCCTGGCCCACAACGGCAACCTGACCAACACCGACGAGCTCGAGGCCTTCGCCAGGGCGCGCGTCGGCGTGGGTGGCGAGGTGCCCCACAAGTCGTCGATGGACTCGACCAACGACACCTCGCTGGTCACCACCATCATGGCCAGCTACGACGAGCCCCTCGAGGACGTCGCGATGGAGCTGCTGCCGAAGCTGGTGGGCGCCTTCAGCCTGGTGTTCATGAACGAGAACACGCTGTTCGCCGCCCGTGATCCCCAGGGGGTGCGTCCCCTGGTGCTCGGACGCCTCCACTCGGGTTGGGTGGTCGCCTCCGAGACCGCCGCGATCGACATCGTGGGCGGCACCTTCGTGCGCGAGATCGAGCCCGGCGAGATGATCGCGATCGACGCCGCCGGCCTGCGTTCGCGTCGGTTCGCCCCGGCCCGTCCCAAGGGCTGCATCTTCGAATATGTGTATGTGGCCCGTCCCGACACGGTGATCGCCGGGCGTCGCATCCACAATGTGCGCGTCAAGGTGGGCAAGATCCTCGCCCGTGAGGCCCCGGCCGATGCCGACCTGGTGATCCCGGTGCCCGAGTCCGGTGTGCCGGCAGCCATTGGCTACGCCGCCGAGTCGGGCATCCCCTTCGGCATGGGGCTGGTGAAGAACAACTACGTGGGACGCACCTTCATCCAGCCCAGCCAGACGCTGCGCAACCTCGGCATCCGACTCAAGCTCAATCCGCTGCGCGATGTGATCGAGGGCAAGCGGCTCGTGGTCGTGGACGATTCGATCGTGCGCGGCAACACCCAGCGTCAGCTCGTGCGCATGCTGCGCGAGGCCGGCGCTGCCGAGGTGCATGTGCGCATCTCATCGCCGCCGGTGGAGTGGCCGTGCTTCTACGGGCTGGACTTCGCGACCCGTGCGCAGCTGATCGCCCCCGGCCTCACCAACGACGAGATCTGCCGCTCGATCGGGGCCGACTCGCTGAGCTATGTGAGCCTTGAGGGCCTCATCCAGGCCACCCACGTGCCCAAGGACAACCTGTGCCGCGCCTGCTTCGATGGCATCTATCCCATCGAGGTGCCCCCGGGACAGTCCGCCGAAATGGGCCTGGACGCCCCCGAGGCACCGGCCTGCGGCGGCTATGAGAATGTCGAATTCGATCGCATCAACCATAAGGAAGCTTCATGAGTGACTCCGCCTACGCACGCGCAGGCGTCGATATCGAGGCCGGCGACGCGGCCGTTGAGCTGATGAAGGCCCATGTGGCCCGCACCAAGCGCCCCGAGGTGCTGGGCGGCATTGGTGGGTTCGCCGGCCTGTTCGACGCCTCGAAGCTGGCCGCATACCGCCATCCGCTGCTCGCGACCAGCACCGACGGGGTCGGCACCAAGGTGGCGATCGCGCGGGCGATGGGCGTGCACAACACGATCGGCTGGGACCTGGTGGGCATGCTCGTGGACGACCTGGTCGTCTGCGGTGCCGAGCCCCTGTTCCTCACCGACTACATCGCCTGCGGCCACGTCGTGCCCGAGCGCATCGCCGCGGTGGTGGAGGGCATCGCCGACGCGTGCGTGTCGGCCGGCTGCGCGCTGCTGGGCGGGGAGACGGCCGAGCATCCGGGACTCATGGAGCCCGATGAATACGACATTGCCGGCGCAACCACCGGTGTGGTGGAGGCCGATGAGCTCCTGGGCCCCGACCGGGTGCAGCCCGGCGACGTGGCCCTGGCGATGGCCAGCAGTGGCCTGCACTCCAACGGCTACTCGCTGGTGCGCCATGTGCTGCTGGACGAGGGCGGGCTGTCGCTGGACGCGACGATTCCCCAGTTGGGTCGCACGCTGGGCGAGGAACTGCTGGAACCCACCCATGTCTATGCCGGTCAGGTGATGAAGCTGCTCGACCGGGTGAGCGTGCACGCGATGAGCCACATCACCGGTGGCGGCCTGGCCGCCAACCTGGTGCGGGTGGTGCCGCAGGGCATGCGGGTGGACGTCGACCGCGCCACGTGGCGTCCGGCCGGCATCTTCGAGCTCGTACAGGCCACCGGCGACATCAGCCAGGCCGACATCGAGGTCACCCTGAACATGGGCGTCGGCATGGTCGCCCTACTGCCGCCCGACCAGGTGGACGCCGCACAGCGGGTGCTCGACGAGTTGGGCCTCAACAGCTGGGCATGCGGACAGGTGAGTGCCACCCCCGGGCAGCCGGCCACCGTGGAGTTGTCCGGTTCGCACCCGCTGTCCTGAGAACCGACCGCCCCGATAACCGGCCACCCGAGGATCCGACTGCCCCGGGAGACGGCCGTTCCGGGGCACGTCCCACGGATCCGGCGCCTAGCGCAGCGGCACCGTCACGGCAAATTCGTCCAAACGTTCGGTCAGATTGGTCCGGATGCGATCCATTGGGTAGCCTTGGCATCACGAATGAACCATTGGTGCCGCGGCAGAGCCGCGTGAGATAAGCGAGGGGGTCGACCCATATGGGGCGCGGCCGGCAAAAGGCGAAGCAGACCAAGGTAGCCCGGGATTTGAAGTACCGCCCGGTGCAGACTGACTTCGCTTCGTTGGAGCGAGAACTCCGAGGCGAGAGTGCTCATGACCCGGATGATCAGGGTCACGATGCCATTCCGGACAACTATCTGGATCTCGCAAAGCAGTACGACCCGGACAGTGCCGATGCAGGCGCTGCCGACGACGAGAAGCACCGCTGAGCGACTGAGCAGCGCCGGGCCAGTTCATGGACCCGGTTGATGGGGGACGAGTGCAGGAAGCACGATCCCGACAAAGGGTCGCATCCTTGCACACCTGAGCCTTCGGGCGAGTGTTCCCATCACTTCCGTCAACCCATTTTTCGACGCCCGGTTCCGGCGTGCCCACAACTCCTGCGGGAGCTGGGTATGCCGGGACGGGCGTCGGGTGGGGTCATGGTGCGTCGCGCGTCGCCGAGAGGCAGGATGGACCCATGACGGCATGGCTTCCCGATCTGCTGGTGACGGGCTATCAGGCACACACCTGGGTGATCCCCGGTGCCAAGCGCTTGGACAATGAGCCCGAGGGTCCACTGACCGCCACGTTGGTGCGTCGGGGTGCCCCGCGCCACGAGCGCGCAGTGCTCTACCTGCACGGCTGGGACGACTACTTCTTCCAGGCCCACGTGGCCGACTGGTTCGACGCCCACGGCTTCGACTTCTATGCGGTCGACCTGCGCCGCTATGGCCGCAACCTCCACGAGGGCCTGTACGCGGGCTATGTCTCCGACCTGCGCGACTACTACCAGGAGCTTGACCACAGCGTGGAGCTGATCAGGCACGACCATCCCGGGGTGCCGATCACCTTCATGGGGCATTCCACCGGGGGACTGGTGGGCGCGCTGTGGGCAGCGGAGCGTCCGGGCCTGCTCAACGGCATGCTGTTGAACTCGCCATGGCTCGACATGCAGGGCTCGCCGGTGTTCTGGCGGGTGATGGCGCCGTTGGCGGGGGCCGTGGCCGCGATCAACCCACTCATGGAGCTGGCCATCACCGACCTGGGGCTGTACAAGCGTGCGCTGCACGTCAGTGGCGAGGGCGAATGGAACTGGGACACCGACTTCAAGTCGAACCCGGCGTTCGTGCCGCGCTTCGGCTGGGGACGAGCCATCCTGGCCGGCCAGGGCGCGGTGGCGAAGGGCCTGCACATCGATACGCCCGTGCTCACCCTCATCAGCACGCGCAGCGATTTCTCGCGCACCTGGAACGACGACATGCACGGCTCCGACCTCGTGCTCGACGTGCGACGCATCGGGGCCGCTGCCCTGCACCTGGGAGACCTGGTGACCATCAGGAGGGTGCGCGGCGCCGTGCACGATGTGATGCTGTCACGGGCACCGGTACGCGAGGTCATCTTCGATGAGATCGATCGCTGGCTTGATGCCTATGTGCGTCCCGAGGGGGCCAGCGCGCTCTACTGGCAGCGATTGGGACGGCCCGCCGCTGCCGCCGATCCTGCGGTGCCCGGCACCCCGCAGGCGTCCGACGGGAAGGGCGACGTCCCTGCCACGCAGTGAACCCGACAAGGCCGGGGAGGGTGTGCACGCGGGAGGGCGTCCGGGCAATAAAAAACGCCGCAACCGAAATGATGGTTACGACGAGATGTGGCCAGGGGCGGGGTCGAACCGCCGACCTTGCACTTTTCAGGCGCACGCTACTACCAGCTGAGCTACCTGGCCAGGTCACGAAAAGCGACCCCGATGGGACTCGAACCCACGACCTCCGCCGTGACAGGGCGGCGCGCTAACCAACTGCGCTACGGGGCCATACTGTGTTGATTTGTCTTCGATGTTGACTTGTCTTCGTTGTTTCTTGTCCTGCTGTTCAGTTGTTCAGCCTGCCTGAGCGGGCTTTGAAACTATAGCGTGCCTTGCAGTCAGAACACAAAGCGAGGAACTTGGCCTGCCTGCTGCCCGACTCCTTGCCCGACGAAGGGCCCGGACCAAGGCCCGGGCCCCCGCCATGCGTATCCCCAACGGAATTCGAATCCGTGTTACCACCTTGAAAGGGTGGGGTCCTAGGCCGCTAGACGATGGGGACCTGCCGGATCATGGTACCGGTTCGGGGGCCGGGGGGTAAAACCCGCCCGGGAGCCCGTCACCGATCCCCGCGCTACCGACCTGCCGGGGAATCCGATCCGTCGGGGGTGGTGGCTCAGGCGATCCGGACGGCAGCCGAGATCGGCATATAGCTGATCGGGGTCACCACGATGCCGGCGTCCTCGTTGAGGGCGTTGACGATGTTGCCGTTGCCGATGTACATGCCCACGTGGCCGTTGTCATAGAAGAACACCAGGTCGCCCGGCTGCAGGTCGCCGACCGACACCTGCTTGCCGGCATTCACCTGGTCCCAGGTGACGCGCGGCAGGGTGACGCCGGCCGCCGCGTACGCGGCCTGCATCAGTCCGGAGCAGTCATAGCCCACCGGACCGGTGCCGCCCCAGACATAGGGGCCACCGAGCTTCGACATCGCGAAGTTGATCGCCGTCTCCACCGCGTTGGCGCCCGGCTTGGCGGTGTTCGCTGAGGTGTTCGTGGCCGGCGCATTGGTGCCGAGGTATTCGGTGGCCGACCAATAGGTCGTGCCGTTCCACGTGTACTCCGAGCGTCCATCGGCCTGCTTGCCGGTCAGTTCCACCTGGGTGCCCTCGGGCACCACCGTGGTGGCCGGCTTGGGCTGGGTGGAGCTGCCATAGGCGTTCAGTGCCGCCGTGGTCCACCGGCTTCCGGTGGGGCCGGCGGGCGTCGGATCGGGCGCAGGTGCCGGGGCGGGTGCCTCGGCCTGCTTGGTGTCCGAGAGGTACTGGCTGCTGATCCAGCGCGAGGCGCCGTCGTAGCTGACCTCGGTCCAGTCGCCACTGGTCTTGCCGGTGGCGGCCACCTGCGAGTTCTCCTTGAGCACCGTCACCGGCTGCTGGTCGATGCCGGGTCCCACGCGCACGTTGACGTCGGCCGTCGTGTACTTCGTGGACGCAGCGGCCTGCGTCGTGGCCGGGGGCGTGGTCGTCGGCTTGGTTGCAGGAGCGGTGGTGGTTGGCGCCGTGGTGGTCGGGGTGGTGGCGGTCGAGCCGCCGGCCGTCGAGGAATCGGTGCCCGTCGAGGTGGCCGTGTCCTTGTTGGTGACGTCGGTCTTCGTCGACAGCGTGACCACGGTGGGATCAGTGAGATAGCGCGAGTAGTTCGCGGCCACGAAGGCGGTCTTGCCGTTGAAGTTGATCGGCACCCACCCGCCGACGGGATCGCCGGTCACGTCCACCCGGTCACCCGGGTAGAGCATGCCGATGGACTGGGCCGCGGTGCTCTCGCCACCACGCACCCACAGGTAGTCGCTCGAGATGGCGGTGGTGATCTTGATCGATGTCACCGAGGCATCGGCCGAGCTGAGCAGCTTGGTGGCGATCCAACCGGCACGGCCGTAGAAGTTCACCGGCGTGTAGTCGCCGCTGGCCTGGCCGGTGATGCCCACCTTGTCGCCGGTGTGGGCCGTGCCCAACACCCAGGCGTTCGCATTGGCCGCGGTGCGCACATAGGCATCGGCCGTGAGCTCGGCGGTGGAGATCTGGTCCTTCTGGGTGGCGGCCGTGGTGGAGGCCACATACTGCGCCTGGATCCACGCGTTGGCGCCGTTGTAGGTGATGGGCAGCCAGCCGTCCTGTTCGGCTCCCCGCTGGGTGACCGTGTCACCCGACGAGAGCGTCGCCAGCACCGAGCTGGAAGTGTCGGGGCCCTGGCGCACATTCACCGTGGCGGTGGCCGCAAGGGGGGAGTAATCGGCCTGTGCAAGTGGTGCAAACACGACGCTGGCAGTGGCGAGCGAGCCTGCCACCAGCGTCGAGGTGATAGCCACGCGCGCCGTCTTGACGAAGGGATTCATGTCTGGTCCTTCCCGCGGCCGGTAAGGCCGTGTTCAATGGTTCGCGTCATCCCAGGTGAGGCGTCTTCCCCGGCCCCGTATGCAGCAGGCCACGCCCCAACTGGGACAACGTGCGGCACCTTAGGCGGCTCTCAGCAAACCCGACAACAGTGCAGGATCAGGTTGAGGGTTGGGGAAATGGGGGTTGATTTTCGACGCCCGATGTGATTCACGGCCGCGTTGACGTGGTTTCCCACCCCGGCGGGGAGTGATTTCAGGCGTGAATCAGACCATGGTCGTCATAGGGGTGCCCCGCGGGGTGCAGTGGTCGGGGTGCGCGTGGAACCCGCACCCCTCGGGTTCAACGCAAGGTTGAGGTTCAGGGTGCGGGTTGAGGGTTCAGGGCATTCTCAGCTGATTCAGGTGCGGCTCACGGTGGCCCGTCGTTCAGGCATTACTCAGCTTCGCCGCCCCAGGGCCCAGGAGGCGCCGGTCACCGCGATCGCGCACCAGGCAGCCAACTGCAGCCATGCAGACAGTGGTGCCGCGAAATCGGCGGACAGGATCGTGTGGCGCATGATCTCGCCCATGGACTCAATCGGCAGCCAGTGGTGCACGGCCTGGCCCCACTGCGGGAGCCGGTCGGCCGGATAGCTCAGCGGCGAGAACAGGAGGATCACGAACACCAGCACCTGGCTGATGAGCTGGGCCAGCGTCGGGGGACACAGGTTGGCAATGGCATATCCGATCGACGCCGAGGTGAGGGCGATCAGTAGGGCGGCGGGCACGATGAGCCAACTCATCGACAGGTCGAGGTGGAAGCGCAGGGCGCCGACGATGATCGACAGGACCAGCCCGGGCAGGGCCACCATCGTCCACACCGCCAGGTCGGCCAGGAGGAAGACGGGACGTGAGATGGGCAGGGCCCGCATCCAGTCGAGGCTGCCCTCGGTACGTGACTGCGCCACGAACTGTGGGGTCATTGCGAGGCCGAGCATGACCAGGGAGATCGTTGGGGCGCCGGTGACCAGATACCGGGCGGCATGTGGCGCCGGATCACCGATCAACAGGCCGTAGCCGACCACCGTGGCCACCGACAACACGAGCTGCACCACGCCGTACAGCGGCACCAGGGTGAGGTTGCGCCGCAGTTGCCATTGGAACACCAGTCCGAATTGGCGCCAGCGGGCGACGCCGGCCGGCGCCATGGTCGTTCCGGTGGTGGCGGTGTTGGGCGTCGCCTGGACGGACGTGATGGTGCTCATGCGGTGTGCTCCTGACCGGCGGTGGATTCGGTGGTGGTGTCGGGCTCGTCGAGGGGCGCGGCATCCGGCTGATCAGCGTCGGCTCCCGCAGCGGCGGGATGGTGGCCGGTCACGAGGTCGATGTAGGCGTCCTCCAGCGAGACCGGTGACAGCTCGTAGCGTTCGATGGCGCCGGTGCGCAGTTCGTCGGCTGCCCACGCGACGAGCGCGGCCGCGCGGTCGGAGGCGACCACGGCCCGACTGCGGTGGTCACCCACCGGGGTGGCGGTGATGCCCGCGGGCCAGTGGGGAGGCTGTCCCGGGGCCTGGTCCACCTCGAGGGTGAGCATTCCCGCCCGGTCGTGCACCAGCGTCGCCGGGGTGCCCTGGGCCAGCACCTGACCGTGGTTGAGCACCACGAGCCGGTCAACGACGCGTTCCGTCTCGCGGACGTTGTGCGTCACCAACAGCACGGCATGGCCTGCGTCGGCCAGCCGGCGGATCTGGGTCCACAGCAGCCGGCGGCGCACCGGATCCACGTCATTGGTGGGCTCGTCGAGCACCACCAGGGGCGCGGGACGGGCCAGGCACATCGCGAAGGCGGTGAGGCGGGCGATCCCGCCGGAGACCTTCTGGCTGGCGACGTCGGCCCAGGGCCCGATGTCGAGGGCCTCGATCAGTTCGCGTGCCCGGGAGCGCATGGCCCGGGCGGGAGCGCCGCGCATGCGTCCGACCAGTTCGATGGCACGTCGTGGCGTCAGGCCGGTGATCGGCACATTGGCCTGCGCCTGCAGGCTCACCAGGCGTCGGGCCAGTGCCGGGTGGGTGGTCGCGTCGATGCCGCCGACCGTGATCGTGCCGGAATCGGGTCGGGTGAGTCCGACGATCTGGTTGACCATGGTGGTCTTCCCCGAGCCGTTGTGGCCGAGCAGGCCCACCACCTGGCCGGCGTGGGCCGCCATGGTGACCCCCGCGTTCGCCTCCACCCGGTGGGCTCCCTTGCCGAAGTGCTTGTGCAAACCGCGCACGTCGAGGACTGTGTTCATCCTGCTGCTCCGTGTCGGCGGTATTGCCGTCGATCGTCTGTGATGGTGTCGTATACCGAACGGTATATACCGGCAATCTAGACAGATGCTGAACGGTATGTCAATGCTGGTTGGCCCGATAGACTGGCGCCGAACCGGCCGGGGGAGGACCCCGTGCAAGGAGGAGATATGGCTGAACCGGACGAGGGCTCGGACATCGGCTCGGCGCTGTCGAGCCTCAGTGCCGCCCTGTCACAGCTGTCGAGCGCGGTGGTGAACCAGACCAGCGACGAGATCAACGCCCGGGTCACCGATCCGCTGCGGCGCGCCTCCGAGCAGATCACCGATGTGGCCGAGCGACTGGGCAGTGGCTCGTCCGCCCGCCCGCGGGGCATCGAGGCGACGCGTGAGGCGCTGCTCGATGCGGCGGCGCAGTTGTTCGCGGAGAAGGGCTATGAGGGCACGGGCGTCTCGGAGATCGCGCGGCGCGCCGGCTATACCAAGGGGGCGCTGTATGCGAACTTCGCCAGCAAGCAGGAGCTGTTCAAGGCCCTGATCGAGCGTGAACTGGCCCGGTCGCACGAGGACCTGGAGTCAAGCCTGACGGGTGCATCCATGCCGTCGGGTGCTGACCGTGAGGCGGTCCAGCGACAGGTGCTGTTGACGCTGGAGGCCAACCTGTATGCCATCCGCCATCCACAGATGCGTGACGAGGTGCTGGCGGATACGCGAGGGCAGCTGCGGCGCATCGCCGAGGTGATCGCGCGGACGCATGGCGAGACATTGGCGGAGGGTCAGGAGCCCGCGCAGGACTACCTGGATGACGCGATGGTGGTGGCGGCAGTGGAGTCGTTCGCCGCCCTGGGGACAATGCTCTGCGATGATCCGGTGGCCGCCGAGGCGGTCACTCGGTCGCGCGACCGCATCATCGGGCGGATCCTGGGTTCGCAGGACTGAGGCGTCCGGGGTTGCCGGGAGTTCGACGCCGACCCGGGTGCCGGCGGACCGGCGTGCCCGTGTGCGGGTCGACACCGGCATGTCCGGCGCCATCCGCGGCCCACTTCCGGGGCGGGGCCTGTGACTAGAATAGGGCGAGCCTCCATAGCTCAGCTGGCAGAGCAAGGGACTTTTAATCCTTGGGTCCGGGGTTCGATCCCCCGTGGGGGCACTGTAAAACACCTAGTCAGGGCATGATTCGAGCCACTGGCCAAGAGTCATGCCGGCATGTCACCAGCATACGTACCAGCAAATCGCTGAGAGCACTTGCACCCGCCACGGCGCCCGACCACAAGGGTCGACGGTCCGCATGTATGCGTCCATCCTTCGCTCGGTGATCACCGCCTGAGTGGGCAGTTGTGCGGGAATGACGCCGCACAGGTGTCCACTCAGTGGGGCTCTGGGGGGACGCGTCTGCCCAGCGTCCCGTGGCAAGCCCGTGGCCTTCAAGTGGCCCAATAAGGCCTTGCATCTGAGGGTGCCCTAACCTTAATATCTGCGTATGCGTGAAGATATGAAGGCTTGCACCTTCAACGTCGAGAGCCAGTACGTCGACCTGGCTGCGGAGGTGTTCTCCCTGCTGTCGGACGCCACCCGCATCCGCATCATCCTTGCCCTGCGCGACGGTGAACTCTCGGTGGGCGACCTGGCCGATCGCGTCCGCAAGTCGCCCACGGCGGTGTCGCAGCACCTCGCCAAGCTGCGCTGGGGGAAGATCGTGCAGGCCCGCCAGGAGGGCACCCGGGTCTTCTACAGCCTCATCGACGAACACGCCCGCAAGCTCGTGGCGCAGGCGGTGTTCCAGGCCGAACACGTGGTGGGTGGCGTACCTCCACACCATCTCAACGGCGAGGGGGTCCCCGCCGCACCGGCCGCCCCGGACGCCACCGAGACGGCCTCCGCAACCGACCCCGGGCAACGGGCATGACCACCGTCACCGGCAGCACCTCCCGGACCACGATCCGTCAGCAGGCGGGCACGAGCCTGTGGTCCCGCATCGACCGCACCGACCTTGCCCGCACCCTGTTCGTCGCCGCCTGCACCGCCGCCCTGGCCCTTGGTCTCGACTGGCCCTCGCCAACCGTGCCGCTGCTCGCCGTCATCGGGCTCGTCGTTGGCTGCTGGCCGGTGGTGGTGGAGGCCTGGCACGACATCCGCCAGCGTCGGATGAGCATGGAACTGTCCATGCTGCTGGCGATCATCGCCGCCGGCGTCATCGGCGAATGGACCACCTCGCTGCTCATCACCACCTTCGTGCTCGCCGCCGAGATCCTCGAGGACCTGTCGATGGACCGTGGCCGCGACGCGCTGACCGCCCTGATGTCGTTCCTGCCCACCACCGTGACACTGCGCGAGGGGCACACCACCCGCGACATCGCGCTGGACGACGTGGCGCCCGGCCAGGTGCTGGTGATCGGGCCCGGCGAACGCGTCCCGGTCGACGGTGTGGTGGACAAGGGGCGGTCGACGCTCGACCAGTCGCGCATCACCGGTGAGTCCATGCCGGTGGACGTTGCCGTGGGCGACCCGGTCTACGCCGGCTCGATCAACCAGGTCGGTGCGCTGGAGGTGCGCGCCGAGCGCGTCGGTGCGAACTCGTCGTACGGGCGCATCGTGACGGCGGTCCGCGAGGCCCAGTCGTCGCGGGCGCCCGTGCAGCGGATGGCGGACCGGTTCGCGGCCTGGCTGGTCTACCTGTCGATCGCCGGGGCGATCGTCACCTTCCTGGTCACCCGTGACCTGTCGGCGACGATCTCGGTGATCATCGTGGCCGGCGCCTGTGGCATCGCCGCCGGCACGCCACTTGCCGTCCTGGCGGCCATCGCCCGCATCGCCCGGGTGGGGGCCTTTGTCAAGGGTGGTGCACACCTCGAGGCACTCAGCGTGGTCGACACCGTCGTCTTCGACAAGACCGGCACACTCACCCGGGGCGTCCCGACCGTCACCGACGTGCGCACTGCGCCCGGCGTCAGCACGCAGCAACTCCTGGCCTGGGCGGGGGCCGCGGAAGCCTATTCCGAACATCCGCTGGGCAGGGCCATCGCCGCCCACGTGCGCGCGGCAGGCGTGGCGCCGGGCACGGCCCAGTCCTTCGACTACCAGCCCGGACGCGGGGTCAGCGTCGAGGTCGACGGACGCATGATCGCCGCCGGCAACGCCCGCCTGGTGCCCGACGCCCCGGCGTCGGCAGCCGACGGGGTGGCCACGCCCGTCCATGTCAGCGTCGACGGGCACTATGCCGGTACGGTCCTGCTGGTCGACCAGGTACGCGACTCCGCGCGCAGCGTCGTCGCCGAACTGCGCCACCGCGGCTTGCGGGTGATGATGATCACCGGCGACCAGCCGGCCACCGCCCGGGCCGTTGCCGACGAGCTGGGCATCACCGAGGTGCGCGCCGGACTGCTGCCCGACGAGAAGCTTCGCGCCATCGACGCCGAACGCGCCGCCGGCCACCGGCTGGCCATGGTGGGGGACGGCGTCAACGACGCGCCCGCCCTGATGCGGGCGACGGTGGGCATCGCGATGGGCAGCGGCACCGACATTGCCCGGGACAGTGCAGACGTGGTGCTGATCAGCTCCGACCTGAACGACCTGGCCGCCACCCTGCACATTGCGCGGCGGGCACGACGCATCGTGATGTTCAACTTCGTCGGCACCATCGTGGTCGACGTGATCGGCATGGTCCTGGCCGCTTTCGGGCTGCTCGGCCCGGTGCTCGCGGCGGTCTTCCATGTGGGCAGCGAAAGCGCGTTCATCCTCAATTCGGCGCGGTTGATCCCGGGACGCCGCCACTGAGGGCCCGGTGCTGCTGGCGGGAAGGTGCTGCCAACGGGCAAGTGGTCCTGAGCGCCCGGTGCTGTTGAAGGGTGGGTGCCGCGCCCGGTGCTGCTGAGGAGTGGGCGCCGCGCCGGATTCGGCCGTGGCGCCAGGCCCTAGCCGCGTCGTGACGCCAGGAAGTGACCGAGCCGGGAGAGCCCCTCGTCCAGTTCCCCGCGCGACGCCGCATACGACAGGCGCACATGGGTCTCGCCGGTGGTCGGCCCGAAATCACGCCCCGGGGTGAGCGCCACATGGGCGACGTCGAGGGCCTGCTCGCAGAACTGCCAGGCCCCCAGCCCGGTGCCGGACACGTCGATGTACACATAGAACGCACCATCGGGCACGACGGGCACCGGCAGGCCGATGCGAGCCAGGCCCTCGAGCACAAGCCGGCGCCGGGCGCCCAGCTCACGGCGTCGCCGTTCGCAGACCTCCAGCGTCTCGGGGGTGAAGCACGCCAGTGCCGCCTGCTGGGTGGGGTTGGAGGCCGACAGGAAATAGTTCATGGCCAGCCGTTCCACCGGCCCCACCAGCTGCGGGGGCAGCACCGCCCAACCGAGCCGCCAACCGGTCATCCCGAAGTACTTCGAGAAGCTTCCGGTGACGATCGCGTCCGGATCGACCTCGAGCACGGTATGGGCGGGGCTGGCGTCCGACAGCTCAAGGTAGATCTCGTCGACGATGCGCCAGCCGCCCCGCGAGCGGGCCAGTTCGCAAATGGCGGCGAGCTCGTCGAACGGGATCGAGGTGCCGGTGGGATTCGAGGGACTGGCGATCATCACCGAGGTCGTGCGGTCGCCCCACGCCCGCTCGACCATGTCGGCGTCGAGCTGGTAGCGGGTCGCCGCCGTGGTGGGCAGCGCGACGACGGTGCCCCCGAACGACTGCACGAGCTCGCGGTTGCACGGATAGGAGGGGTCGGCCAGGATCACCT
This sequence comes from Propionibacterium freudenreichii subsp. freudenreichii, assembly GCF_000940845.1. Classification (NCBI taxonomy): domain Bacteria; kingdom Bacillati; phylum Actinomycetota; class Actinomycetes; order Propionibacteriales; family Propionibacteriaceae; genus Propionibacterium; species Propionibacterium freudenreichii. The sequence goes on from NZ_CP010341.1 coordinate 559,862, forward strand.
CGTCACCCGGATCGGTTGTTGCCGCGGTGGCCAACAGCAGCGCGGCCGAGGCGCCCATCGTGATGGCGATCCGCTCGGCGGGCACCTGCACACCGTGGCGATCGCGGTAGAAATCGGACAGGGCAGAGCGCAACTCGGGTAGGCCCAGTGGTGGGGTGTAGGGCAGGGGACGCCCGTCGAGGGCGTCGCGGCCAGCGGCCAGCACGGCCGGCGGCGCACCGAAGTCGGGCTCGCCGATCGACAGCTTCACCACATGATGGCCCTGTGCCTCGAGGTCGGCGGCCCGCTGGGCGAAATCGAGCGCATGGAAGGTCTCGGCGTTGCGGGCGCGGTGCGAAACGGTCACTAGGTGTACTTCCCCGGGAGGTTGTGAACGGGTGAGGTAGCGAAGACCTCCGGGCAGGATGTGGGTTACCACACTCACTCTCCTGACCACGGAGGTCTTCGTGACTCACGCTAACGCACCCTTGACACCGGAAGGGCGTCGTCGTCTTGCTGTTCTCGTCGTGGAACAGGGCTGGTCGTTGCGGCGGGCGGCGGAACGGTTCCAGTGCTCGCCCGCGACGGTGAAGCGGTGGGCCGACAGGTACCGGGCAGGGCTGCCGTTGATCGACCGTAGTTCGAGGCCCACCTCGTCACCGAACCGGCTTTCGCGTAAGACGGAGCATCGGATCGTCGCGTTGCGGTTCACTCGCCGGTGGGGTCCGCACCGGATCGCGTATCACCTGCGGTTGCACCGTTCCACGGTCGGTCGGGTGCTCGCCCGATACAAGATGCCGAAGCTGATCAACATCGACCAGGCCACCGGGCTGCCGGTTCGCCGCCCGAAGCCGAAACGGTACGAGGTCGCCGCGCCGGGCCAGCTCGTGCACGTAGATATCAAGAAACAAGGCCGGATCCCCGACGGCGGCGGGTGGCGTGCCCACGGTCGCGGATCCATGCAGGACCGTCACGCGGGAGTGGCCCGCGACAAGGCAGCCCGTGCCGGGGCAGCCGGCTCTCGCGGCTACCGGTATCTGCACCACGCCGTGGACGACCACTCCCGGATCGCGTACTCAGAGATCCTTGACGACGAGCGCAAAGAGACCGCAGCGGGGTTCTGGACCCGCGCGAACGCGTTCTTCGCAGGCCTGGGCGTCACAGTCACCGCGGTGATGACCGACAACGGTTCCTGCTACCGGTCAGGCGCCTTCGCTGACGCGCTCGGCGACGAGGTGAAGCACAAGTGGACCCGGCCATACCGGCCGCAGACCAACGGCAAGGTCGAGCGGTTCAACCGAACCCTCGCCGTCGAGTGGGCCTACGCGAAGCCCTACGCCAGCGAAGCCGAGCGCGCCGCAGCCTACGAGACCTGGCTCCATCACTACAATCACCACAGACCCCACACCGGGATCGGCGGCCAGACTCCCTCAGCCCGCGTTCACAACGTCACGGGGAAGTACAACTAGGCCTCCTGGCCAGACGGTCACCTGGCGGTCTTCCGGCCAGACGGTCTTGTGGCGCGATGTTACCGCCGGTGGGGGCCCTCGCCGGACGGCAGCGCCGACAGCAGGGCGAGCATCAGCTTGTTGGCGGGCACCTCGACGCCGACGCGTGCGGCCGTGCGCACCACGGCACCGGTGAGGGCGTCATATTCCAGCGGACGAGCGGCCAGGCGATCCGAGAGCATCGAGGTGGTGGCGTCACCGGGGATGGTCGCCAGCCAGTCCAAGGCGGCGGTTGCGTCGGCATGCGTCAGGTGGATGCCGGCTGCCTGCGCCACCGTCACCGCCTCGGCCATGAGCTGCCCGGCAGCCTGCCTGATGGCCGGTTCATGCAGCACTTCGGCACGTCGTCCGGTCAGTGCGGTGAGCGGATTCGCCGAGATATTGGTGAGTAGCTTGCGCCACGCCGCCGCCGCGAAATCATCCTCCAACCGGACGCGCAGGCCGCCGTGGGTGAGCTCATCGGCCAGCTCGCGGGCAGCTTCCCCGACCGGGAAGGCCAGGTCGACATCGCCCACGTGGTTCACCCGCGCGCGCCCGGGCGCCAGGCGTTCGACATTTGAGGTAGACGATGGCCGGCACCACCTGCGGCGCGTCCGTCGGGGACGCACCTGCACCGGGCTGGCCCAGGTAGGGCGCCACCCGCTCGCGCTGTTCCACGCCGTTCTGGGCCACGAGCACCGTGACCTGCGGCCGGGCGACCGCGCGGAGCCAGTCGGCCGCCGAATCGGTCTGTTGGGCCTTGACGGCCACGATCGCCGTGTCGACGTCGCCCAGCGTCGTGGGGTCGTCGGTGTGCTCCACCGCCCACGCCGAGGTGGTGCCGTGCTCGGTCACCTCGATGCGGTGGATGGGCGCGTGCCCGCCGCAAACGACCACCGCGCGGCCGGCTCGCAACAGTCCCGACGCCACGGCCATGCCGATGGCACCGGCGCCGATCAGCGCAACGCGGGGCCGGCGGCCGGCGGACCCGGACGATGGATGCGTCACAGCGTGAGCAGCACCTTGATGGCGGTGCGCTCGTCCATGGCCTTGTATCCCTCGGCGGCGCGCTCCAGCGGCAGGGTCAGGTCAAAGACCTTGCCGGGGTTGATCTTGCGGTCCCACACCAGCTGGATGAGCTCCGGCAGGAAGCGGCGCACCGGTGCCGGCCCGCCGAACAGGTGCACCTCGGCGGCGAACATCTTGTCCATCGGCAGGGCGACACCCTCATGCGCGACGCCCACGAAGCCGACATGCCCGCCCGGCCGGGTCGCGTCGACGGCCTGCATGAGCGACTGCTCGGTGCCCACGGCCTCGACGGCGCATTGGACGCCGAGCCCGCCGGTCGTCTGCTTGATCCGTTCGGCGCCGGCGTCGCCACGCTCCTCCACGATGTCGGTGGCCCCATATTCGCGGGCCAACTGCTGGCGTTCCGGATGGCGCGACATCGCAATGATCCGTTCCGCGCCCAGCTGCTTGGCGGCCAGCACCGCCATCAGTCCCACCGCACCATCGCCCACCACGGCGACGCTGCTTCCCTCGCCGACGCCAGCGGCGACGGCGCCGAACCAGCCGGTGCCGAGCACATCGGAGGTGGCCATCAGCGAAGGGATGAGGTCGGCATCGGGCTTGCCGGGCATCGCCACCAGCGTGCCGTCGGCGTAGGGGATGCGGGCCTTCTCGGCCTGCGTGCCAATGTGTTGCGAGACGAATTCCCCGTGCACGCAGCGCGACTGGTAGCCGGCCCGGCAGATCTCGCAGGTGTTGTCAGAGATGCAGAACGACCCGACGACATGGTCACCCACATGGAGCGTGGTGACCGCCGAACCGATCTGCTCGACCACGCCCAGGTATTCGTGGCCCATCACCTGGTGGTGCACCGGGACGACGCCGCGGTAGGGCCACAGGTCCGACCCGCAGATACAGGTGGTGGTGATGCGGATCACCGCATCGGTCGGCTCGATGATCCTCGGGTCGTCGCGCTCTTCCACGCGGACAACTCCGGCAGATTCCATGATGACGCCACGCATATCGGTGCTCCTTGGGGTAAGGGTGCTACACCCTCAAATCTAGTCCGCGCCGGCCGTACGGAGTGTCCACGCCAACCCGGCATCAACCATCCTGCCGCTCAACCCAAGGGTGCCGCCCGGCCCAGCCCGGCGCAGACCTTGCCCCCGCCCAAGCCGAGGATGCGCTCCCAACTCAACCCACTTCGCCCATTCCCCATCCGGTCCCGAATCGGATCAAGGTGGGGGGTCTGGGCGACCCGGCGCCGTGCGTAAGCGTCACAGCACAAGCCGGTCGCGCAGACCCCCCCACCGACCAGGTTTTTGGGGCCCAACAACCTCACCAGTAGACGAAGTTGGCAATGGCCGGACTTGTCGCGCTGCCCGTCACGGTGCAATGGGCCAGGTGCTGCTTCTGACCGATCCGCACGCCGATCTGCACCTGCCAGCGGTCGGCATCACGCTGGAGCGTGGCCGTATCGAGCGTGTCATGGGCCTTCACCGCCAGGGCCGGTGCGGCCTTGGCGATCGTCTGCTCGGCCCGCTGCCCGCAGGCGTCCACGGCGATGGACTGGGTGATGCCCTGCGAGGTCGCCTGCTGAGTGGTCGCGGCGGTGCGGCTGGCGGACTCGCCCCGGGCCGATTCCGTGCCGATCAGGCTTCCCGCCGCGGTGAGCGCCACCATGCCCATCATGGCAACGGGCACGGTCCTCCGCCACATCATCCGTGAATGCGATTGCCGACTGTGTGACTGCTGAGTGTCCATCATCATCCCCATCGATGACCCGTCACGGCTGCCGGCATCCCACCTGTCGTTGAGCGGCCATGACTGCCGCCAAGAATACTCGTGACAAGCCGGTTCGATGCCCAATAATTACCCACACCGAAGGCGAACCCTCGCGCAGAACCCGCCCCACGTCGACCCTTCCGGCGCGATCTGATCCAAGACGGCAAAGTCCCGCGACCCGGCGCCGTGCGTAAGCATCACAGCACAAGCGGGTCGCGGGACTTCGCCGTCGTCCGAAGAGAGGATCAGCGCTTCATTGCTGAGGCAACGCTTTCCACGAGTTCGGCCCAGGACGCGACGAACTTGTCCACGCCCTCGGTCTCGAGCTGATCGAACACCTCTGCCAGCGGCACGCCGGCGGCAGCGATCTTGTCCAGGGTGGCCTGGCCCTCGGCCGCGCGACCATCGATCGGCTCGCCGAGCTCACCATGGTCGGCAAAGGCCTGCATGGTCTTCTCGGGCATGGTGTTCACCACGCCACGGGCCACCAGGTCGCTGACGTACAGCGTGTCGGGGTAGGCGGCATTCTTGGTGCCGGTGGACGCCCACAGCGGACGCTGCAGGTTGGCACCCTTGGCGGCCAACTTCTGGAAGCGCTCGGAGGCGAACACCTCCTGGTAGGCGCCGAACGCCACCAGCCCGTTGGCCACACCGGCCTTGCCGGCAAGCTCGGGATGGTTGAGCGCGCCCAGGCGCTTGTCGATCTCGCTGTCGACGCGCGAGATGAAGAACGATGCCACCGAGTGGATCTTCGACAGGTCCTTGCCGGCGGCAGCGGCCTTCTCGAGTCCGGCCATGTAGGCGTCCATCACCTTGCGGTAGCGCTCCACCGAGAAGATCAGCGTCACGTTCACCGAGATGCCGGCGGCGATCGTCGCCTCAATGGCGGGCAGGCCGGCCAGCGTGGCGGGGATCTTGATGAGCACATTGTCGCGGTCGACGAGCTTGTACAGCTCGGCGGCCTGCTTGGTGGTGGCCTCGGTGTCGTGGGCCAGTCCGGGCTCCACCTCGATGGAGACCCGGCCGTCGTAGCCCTCGCTCGACTGGTAGATGGGGGCGAAGAGGTCACAGGCATCGCGCACATCGGTGGCGGTGAGCTGCTTGATCGCCTCGGCGGTGCTCACATCGCCGAGCTCGGTGAGCTGGGCGGCGTAATCGGCACCATTGGACAGTGCACCGGCGAAGATCGTCGGGTTGGTGGTGACGCCGACCACCGAGCTGTCCTTGATCAGTTCTGCCAGGCCGCCGGACGTGATGCGGGCACGGGAGAGGTCATCGAGCCAGATCGAGACTCCGGCATCGGACAGCGCCTTGAGGCGGGGATTCATGTGTGCTCCTTCTGCGGCTCGCGCCGCTGCGCGAATCCATGGCGCGCGCTACTGCGGGCGGTCATGGTGATGCCCCAAGCCTAACCTGCGTGCGAGGCGCACAGGCAGTTGGGGAGAGGGCGTGCAACACCCCTGCGGGCGGGTTCGGTTTGTTGCCTCATGCTGTGCGTCACAGGGGGTGCAGCCGCTAGCGGTCGCCTCAGGCGTAGACGAGCACCGAGCCGTGCTCGGTGGTGCGCAGCGTGCGCTCGATCACGTAGGCCTGCGGGGTCCCGTCCTCGGTCACCGCGATGATGCTCAGCCGCAGGTGCGTGTCGATCGGGCCGAGCTTGCGGGGCATGTCGGTGGCGATGCCAGCGGTGTTGGTCGCCTGCTGCTTGGTGGCTTCGGCCACCCGGTCGCGGTGCATGGCCACGGTCTGCTCGGCGCGCAGGTCCACCGGACGTCCCGGGCGGATCACGTCGAAGTGCACGGAGCGTTCGGCATGCTCGTCGCTGTTCACGATGAAGGTGACGTCATGGGCGATGTGCGATCCCTCGCTGACGGCGCGCAGGCTGGTCACCAGGCCCTTCTCGTCGCGGCTGATCTCCATCACCCAGTTGAAGCGTCCCCGCTCCTGGGTGCCGGGGAAGGCCGGCCCATTGTCCTGGGTGTCGTGCAACACGGCGGCGCGGCTGCGGGCCACCAGCTCCTGGTGGCTCTTCTGGGCATCGGCGGCCGCGCTGAACGCGGCCTGCACCGCGGCGTTCACGTTCGCCCGCGTGTCATGGGCGGCCCGATTGGCCTGCCGCGCCTGCATGATGGCAATAATTCCCAGGATCAGCCCTGCCAGGCCGAGCCCCACAGCAAACCACGTCATCACAACCCGCCTCTCAAGTCTTTGCTTGGCATCCTTGCACAGCCGGCCACGGTGTGTCCGTGGTCCATCGCTTGCGTCCCGTGGTGGGCAATCGGTGTGGCGTGGGTGCGACGCGTGTGCTCAGCGCAGGGTGGTCAGCTCATAGTGGGCGGCGATCTCCGCCTCGGTCACCGGGCTGAGGTGGGGATATGCGTCGCGGGCGGAACGCACCGGGGTGCCGGCCGGGGGAGCGGAGTTCACATGGGCGCGCAGATAGGGCACGTCGATGCGATGCCAGCCCACGGCGGCATTGATGAGCGGCACGAGGAGGCGCCTGGCCCCGAACAGTCCGGTGCGCACCGTGACCGCCAGGGCCTCGCCGTTGACCTGATCGGTATAGACCTGCGCCACGTCGCCGACGAACGCGCCGTCACGGTCGATCACGCGCGCTCCGTAGAGGTGGTCGTATCCGCGGTCGGTGCTGCTCACGGCGCTGTGTTCCTCCTTGTCAGCAGGTCTTCTTGTCAGCAGGTCTTTCCCATCAGCAGTTCCGACGCGCCACCAGATCCCGACCAAGTCGTGCACCGATGCCGCGCCCACCGTCCGGCCGTCAACTGGCGGCCGGCGCGTCGTCGCCCTCCGAGCGGGTCCACCACTGCTGGGCATCGGGCGGCAGCAGGTCCTTGTCCGCCGAGCCCAGGAGCGACTGCAGGTGCAGCTTCAACTGCCCGACCTCGTTGAGCATCGCCTGATCGAACTCGTGGGGGCTGCCGGGCTTCATCTGGCGCTCGCGCTTCCACGCCTGCAGGCGCGTCTCGATGATCTCGCGGTTCACCTGCTGGGTGGCGGCGTCGGCCTCGTGCATGGCCTCGGCGGCGCGCATCCAGCCGTAGTCGCGGTTGATGCGCAGGGTGCCGGGGTCGAATTCCATCGTCTCGTGCACCGACAGCTCCGGCTCGATCACCACCGCCCCGGAACTGCGGGCATAGGCCACCTCGTCGCGCTCTGACTCGTCGCTCTGGATCGACTGGATGCGGAACAGGATCGAGATCAGGTCGCCGGAGCCCACCTGCGCGTCGTAATTCAGCCCCGATGGCCCCGAGACGATCACATAGGGCCTTGTCACCCCCAAGTTGGAGACGGCCCCCTCGACCGGCACGTTCTCCCGGATGCCACCATCCACGTACCATTCGCCGTTCATCTCGACGGGCTTGAATACCCCGGGGATGGAGCACGAGGCCAGCACGCCCATGCTGATGTCGAAGGGGTTCCCGGCCAGCACCTTGTCATCGCGGTCGACGATGTGCCCGTCCTCGCGCATATAGCGCAGCTCCCCGGAATTGAGTCCGACGAAGGCGCAGCGCAGTGTCATTCCCGAGGAGGTGACCTGCTCGGAGTGGAAGAAGTCGCGCGACAGCAGGCGACGCAGGATCGGCCCGGGCTTGAACAGCGACCGATTGCGTTCCAGGCCCCGCCATGCCGCGGTGAGGTCGGCGCTGGCGCGCCCCAGCTGGGGCAGGCCCGCCGCGAGCTGGAAGAACACATTCGGCGTCCACCCCAGCGGTTCGCCGGGTTCCTCCGACATGGCCAGGGCCAGGGTCCGCTCCTGGGGGCTCAGCGCGTTGTCGGTGCTGGTGGGCGCCGCATCCGGGGCGTCGGGGGACTCGCCCGCGCCCGTGGCTGCGCCGCCCGTCACCTGGTGGGTCGGGGTGGCCCCGGCCTGCTTCGCGTCGCCCTCCTGCTTCGCGGCGGCCTGGCGCGTCCCCCAACCAAACCGCGACCACAACCCGGGCTGGTGGCCCGGATCGTCGTGTTCGGCCTTCTCCTCCACCTGCCGCAGCACGTCCAGGGCGTCGGCATGCGATTTCAGCTGGGTGAACCAGCTTCGTTCGGTGAACATGTCCGAGGGCTGCGTCATGGCCAGCCAGAGCTTCTCGATGCCGCGCAGGGACGCCAGCTGCTCGGCCGGGTCCTTCGACTGGGCCAGCAGCGAGCCGAGGATCGCTCCGGCCGAGGTGGCGGTGATCACGCTCGGGGCGATGTGCTCGCGCTCGTACAGATAGCGCAGGGCGCCGATCTGGAAGCTTGCCCGGGCACCGCCGCCGGCGATGACCAGACCCTGGACCGCGGGGGTCTCCTGGCGTGTGGACGCGTGGCGCCCCAGGAAGGGGAGCACGCCGAACCATGCTGGGCGGGACATGGTCCAAGCCTAACTTCGCGAGGACGCGCGACGGCACCCCGCCTCCGGTATTCCGCGCCTTCGGTATCGGGTGCCGGGCCGCGCGATGGGGTGCGCCGGCGTACGCCGATGGCAGGTGGGGCGTACGCCGATGGCAGGTGGGGGGTACGCCGATGGCAGGTGGGACGAAGCCCATGCAGGGTGCGGGATAATGGCTCGTGTGACCAATGTGACCTCCACCGAGAAGGCGTCGCCGATGCGCGAGACCATTGCCGGGCGCTATGCGGCGCCGGTTGACCTGAGCAAGTTCGCGTGGTTGTCCATCGCCGCAGCCGTGGTCACCATCGTGCTGAAGTCGGGTGCCGCCTGGCTCACCGGATCGGTCGGCCTGCTGTCCGATGCCCTGGAGTCGGTGGTCAACCTGGTGGCGGCCATCTTCGCGCTGGTGGCGCTGAAGGTGAGCATCAAGCCGCCGGATTCCAATCACCCCTTCGGCCATTCCAAGGCCGAGTACTTCTCGGCGGCCTTCGAGGGCATCATGATCTTCGTCGCCGCCGTGGTGATCATCTATTCGGCGGTCGAACGCATCCTCAATCCGCGGATGCCCGAGCAGCTGGGCTTCGGCCTGCTGATCTCGGTGGTGGCCTCGCTGATCAACGGCGGCGTCGGCTTCCTGCTGATCCGCGCCGGCAAGCAGCGCCGCTCGGCCACCCTGTCGGCCGACGGACGCCACCTGATGACCGATGTGGTCACCTCGGTGGCGGTGATCATCGGCGTCGGCCTGGTCGCGCTCACCAACCTGCAGGTGCTCGACCCGATCGTCGCCATCCTGGCCGGCATCAACATCCTGTGGACCGGCTGGCGGCTGATCCGCAGCTCGTCGGAGGGCCTGATGGACATCGCCCTGCCGCCGGAGGACGAGGCGAAGATCGAAGGGGTGCTCGACCGCTTCCGCGCCGACGGCGAGATCGACTTCCACGCCGTGCGCACCCGCGAGTCGGGCAATCGGCGCTTTATGGAGATGCACGTGCTGGTGCCCGACGAGTGGAGCGTCAAGCGCGCCCATGACCTGGCCGAGGACGTGATCGACGAGTTGGTGAAGGTGGAACCGGACCTGCGGGTGTCGGCCCACCTCGAGCCCAAGAGCGATCCGCGTTCCTATGAGGACATCGACATCTAGCCCTGTTGGGGCTGGTTACGCTTGTCCTATGGCGACAATCGAGCCGGGACAGGAAATCACCGTCCCCAGCTGGGACGAATACTTCCTCGGCATCACCCAGGCAGTGGCAGCACGCGCAAAGTGCACGCGACGCCGGGTGGGGGCCGTGCTGGTCGGCCCGGACCATCGCATCATTGCCACCGGCTACAACGGGGCCGCGCCGGGGCGTCCGGACTGCCTTGAGGGTGCCTGCCCACGGGGGCGGCTGTCCTACGACGAGATCCCGGGCCTGGGCGATTACGACCGGCCCGGCACCCCGGGCTTCTGCATCGCCATCCATGCCGAGATGAATGCGCTGCTGTTCGCCACCCGCGACACCAAGGGGGCCACGGCCTTCATCACCGACGAGCCCTGCCCGGGTTGCCGCAAGGCGCTGGCCGCGGCGGGCATCGTGCGGGCGGTGTGGCCCGAGGGTGAGTTCGACGGCGACCAGATCGTCGACTTCGGTTGCTGAGCCGGCGCGCGGCGCCGGCCGGGGGTCACTGCGTGGCGTTGGGGCCCGTACCGGCCTGGTCCGCGTCGGCCTGATCGGCGTCGGCTTCGTCCCGGTCGGTCCCGGGGGCGGGAACGGTCTCGATCCCGTAGTACTTGTACAAGTCCGCCTCTTCGTCGGCGTCCAGGTGACGATCGGGATCGACGGTGGGGGCCTCCTTGACGACCTCCTCGGCATAGGGCACCTTGATCTCGCCATTGGCGATATCGGCATGCACCAGCGGCACGAAGTTCTCCTTGGTGCCGAACAAACCGGTCTTCACGGTCACCCAGGTGGGCTGGCCGGTCTTGTCATCCAGGTACACCTGGCCGACGCCACCGATCTTCTTGCCGTCGGAGGCGACAACATCCGAGTTGTACAGATCGTCGTAGTTGTCGTCCGCCATGAGATCCCCTTTCCTGCCACGCGATGAGTCGCGTGGTCGCCCTGCGCCATAGTCGTGGCCCACGGATTCGACGGTCTCCCGAACGTGTCGGGTGGGCCGTCCGGATGAGCCTACAAGCGTCCAGTCTGCCCCGTTCGGGAGCCCACGGCTACTTCAGCGCGGCTACTTCACCGGCATGGTGATCTCGTCGGTCACCCGGCGCCGTTCCAGGTACCACCAGCCACGTCGGTGCGAGTCGAAGCGCAACCGCAGGCTGTCGGTGTGCATGATCACCCAGGTGATGATCACGGTGGAGATGCCGACGCAGATCACGCCGAACATCACCGTGGCGCGCGGGCCCAGCCAGTCGCCCAGGTGGCCCACCACCGGCGAGACCACCGGCGAGATGCCGGTGATCATCAGCATCCACAGGCTCAGCACCCGCCCCCGCATGGACGCACTGGTGTGGGACTGCAGCAGGGTGTTCCCGGTGACCAGCGCGGTGATCGTGGCCAGCCCGATGGGCGCCTGCAGCAGGGCGAACACCCAGTAGTTGGTGGAGAACGCCGCCACCAGGCCGAGCACCGTGTAGGCGGCCATGGAGATGATCATGTGGCGGATGCGCGGCCCATGGCGGGCAGCCGACCACAGCGCCGCAGCCAGGGCGCCGACGCCCATGATCGAGTCGAGCAGGCCGAAGGCGTCCGAGCCGCGATGGAAGATGCCGGTGGTCATCACCGCATTGGAGATCTGGAAGTTGAAGCCCAGTCCGCCCACCGCGAAGCCGATGGCCAACAGCACCATCAGGTCGGGGCGGCGGCGCACATAGCGCAGGCCCTCATGGATGCTGCCGCCGTCCTTCGCCCTGGCCGGCGTGGCCAGGTCACGGGTCTTGAGCAGCGCCAGGCAGATGATCATCGCCGCGAACGACACGGTGTTGACGGCGATCACCGGTCCGGTGCCGATGATGGCGATGAGCACGCCGGCCAGTCCGGGGCCCAGCAGGCGCGTCATATTGAAGCTCGCGGAGTTGAGGCTGATCGCATTGGACAGCTGGCGCCCCGAGACCACCTCCGAGACGAAGCTCTGGCGGGCCGGTGAATCGAACGACGAACCGACGCCGTCGATCGTCGCGATGAGGTACACATGCCACAGTTCGGCCACCCCGGTGATCACCAGGGTGGACAGCACGGCGGCGTCGATGAGTCCCACCAGTTGGGCCAACATGAGGATGCGCCGCTTGGGGAAGCGGTCGGCCAGCTTGCCGGCGATCGGCATGAGGAACAGCGTGGGCAGGAACTGCAGCGCCGTCACGGTGCCCAGGGCGGTGGCCGAGTGGTCGGTCAGCACGGTGAGCACCAGCCAGCTCTGGGCGGTGCGGGCCATCCACTGGCCCATGTTCGACACCGTCATGCCGGTGAAGTAGATGCGGTAGTTCGGCACGGCCAGCGAGGCGAACATCCTTCTCACTGCTGGCTCCTCGTCGTCGACCCGGCCGCCTGGTCGCGCATCAACACAGTCACGCATCAACTCCTGACATGCCCGACGGGTGGGGCGGGCGGCCGGCGCGGGACGCTGGGACGCAGTCCTGCCCGGCAATCGAGCGGCACGGCCATCGCCAGCACATGCCACCGAGGTGGAAAGGGGAGCCGCGGAAAGGCGGCGGGTCCAGCCGTGGCCCGGGCACAGCGGGCTGCCAAGCGCATGACAGCTTCCGACGCGAGTTCTTGGGGTGAAACCCCAGCTGCGCGGGAAAACGACCGGCCGAGCGGGCCAACGGCCACCAAAACCGCCGTCAGCGTGGCCTCACAGCTTGCGCAGCCAGTCCTCGTTGTCGTCGGGCGGGGGAGCGCCGCCGCCATCGCGGCTGCCGTCGTTCATGCCGTGCAGGCGGCTCAGCACGATCCACGCCACCGGCCCCACGGCGGGCAGGAAGATCACCACGAGCAGCCACATCCACTTGGGCATATAGGGCACGTCGTAGGGGTCGGTCTGGGTCAGGTCGACGACCGCGAAGATCGTCAGTGCCAGCAGGACCAACACCGGGAGAATACGCGCCATGTCCCCAAGTCTAGGGGTCCGCCCGTGCGGCACACCGGGCGGCGCTCGTGGCATGATCGACGTCGGCCCGCCCGACGTCCCCCCGGCACTGGACACGGCCATCCCCGAAGACATCCCCACCGACCCATCATCCGCAGGCGGTGCGGGGTGCTGGCACCAAGCTTGTGAGGCACAACACCGATGGCAACAGCGTCCGAATGGCTCGAGGGTGCGCGGCTGCGCACATTCCCCACCGCGATCTCCCCGGTGGTGGCCGGAACGGCCATCGCCTGGTGGCACGGACGGGCACCGCTCGGCATCGCTGCGCTGTGCCTGGTCGTCGCGCTGGCGTTGGTGATCGGGGTCAACTTCGCCAATGACTACTCCGATGGGGTGCGGGGCTCCGACGAGAACCGGGTGGGACCCCAGCGGCTGGTCGGCTCCGGCGCGGCCAATCCGTCCGCCGTCAAGCGCGCCGCCTTCGCCTGCTTCGCCGTCTCGGCGCTCGCCGGCCTGGTGGCGGTGCTGGTCACCGGCCACTGGTGGCTGCTGATCGTGGGCGTGGCCTGCATCCTGGCCGCCTGGTTCTACACCGGTGGGCGCCATCCCTATGGCTACCTGGGGTTGGGCGAGATCTTCGTCTTCGTCTTCTTCGGGCTGGTGGCCGTGGGCGGCACCAGCTACCTGCTCAGCGCCCGGGTGGGCGCGCCCGGTTGGCTGACCGCTGCCGGCATCGGGGTGCTCGCCTGTGCCGTGCTGGTGACCAACAACCTGCGCGACATCGTCGGTGACACCGCCTCGGGCAAGCGCACCCTGGAGACGCGCATCGGCGACCGCGCCACGCGCGTGCTCTACGCCGTCCTGGTGGGCGTGGCGGCGCTCACCGTGGTGGGCGTGGCGGCGCTGACCACCTGGTGGGCCCTGCTCGGACTGGCCTGCCTGGTGTTCCTGGCCCCGGCCTGTCGGGTGATCCTGGGTGGTGCCCGGGGCATGGCGCTGGTCGCGACGCTGAAGAACACCGGCCTGGGCGAGCTCTGCTACGCCCTCGGTATCCTGGCCGGTGTCGCGATCTCGATGATCTGAGCGGGCGGGGTGGCCCTCAGCTGAGCGTGCGCATCCAGGCGCGCAGCGCGCGGGTGGCGCGCACGTCGTCCTCGTTGTACTCCAACACCCGGGTGGCGAATCCGGCGCGCACCTCGTGGTTGGGGCCGTGCACCGCCTCGGCGAACCAGCACTGCGAGTTCAGGCCACCGGGGTCCTCGTCACGCCAGTTGAACCCGGCCCCGTTGTGCGCAAGCTTTTTCAGTCCCAGCCCATGGACGCCGAAGAAATTCTTCTGCACCACCGGAAACAGGTCAAAGAAGTTCGTCCGGGTCCAGTTCTGGGCGAGCTCGCGCAGGCTTGGCGACGCGCTCTTGCGGGCGATGCGCCGGATGTGCACCACCTCGTAATCGGAGTAGTGGTACACCTTCGCCTCGGGATGGGCCGTCAGCTGCTCGACGAGCCACGTGGCGGCCTCCTCGGCCAGCGCCCGTTCGCCCGCGTGGTCGAGGTCCTCGAAGCGCGAGAAGCTCACGTAGTGGGGCCCCGAATCGTCGTCGGGATCGTTCACCAGGAAGCCCCACAGGTAGACCCGCGCGGCGGCGGAGGTCTCGATGTCCAGGTCAATCGAATAGCCCTGCGCGGGCAGCTCGATGGGCCCCACCGAGGTCTTCTTCACCGCGATCCCGTGGGCCAGCATGTCGGCCCGCTCGGCGGCCAGGCGCAGTCGGTTCTCGGCGCCGGGACGGTGCTGCACTTCGGGCAGGTAGGTGGGCAGCAATTGTTCGACGTCGGTGCAGGCCAGGTCGGTGATCGTGGAGATGCCCATCGAGCGCAGCACCGTGATCTCGTGCACGTCGAGGCGAGCCTTGCCGATGCGCAGGCTCAGGTCGTCGTCGTTCAGCTGCGGCTTGCAGGCCACCCACCAGGGGCATGACTCGCATTCATGCACCACGATCGGACGCACGCGGGGGTCGGGGTCGTCGGGGCTGCCGGTGCGGCGCGCGGCGATCTCGGCGATCCTCAGGCGGAAGGCGAATTCATGGTCGTAGCGTTCCAGCGACGAGCGATAGCGCCAGCCGCTGCTGGCGGTGCGCGCGAAGGTGCGCAGGCGCTTGGCGCCCAGGTTGGCCCACGAGATCACCAGGTGCTTCAGGTCGCCGGGACGGTGGGTGCGGTTACGACCCAGCACCGGGCGTCCCTGCCGGATCAGGATCTCGTCGGTGCCGATGATGCCGGCCACCGGAACCCCGCCCGAGCACCAGCCGGTGGCCTCGAGGATGCGTCGGTAGTGGGCCAGTTGCAGCAGGTCGCCCTCGCGGTGGGTGCGCACGCCGCAGCCCGCCACGCGTAGCAGGCGCTGACCGCCCGACAGGGGGGTGCAGGGTTGGCGGCGTCCCCGTGGGCTGGCCTCCAGCACGCGATGCCGCTTGATGATCACCGGGTAGTAGCCGGTGTCGCCATCGGGGGCGGGTGGGCCGAGCACGAGCACATCGGGTTGGCCGGCGCGGTGGCCCGCCACGTCCAGCGGCAGCACCGGGGCGATGATGAGCAGGGCGCCGGCGGCCACCGCATCAGCCGTCGCCGCCGAGCGTTCGCTCCAGTCCTCGTCCATCAGTGAACGCAGGTCCACGGCGTCCGGATGGGCGGCCAGGGCGTCCATGACCTCCTTCTTGAAGGCCGTGGAGCCGGTGAAGAGCTCCTGCATGGCGTCGGTGGACGCGCGGATGGCGATATCGCTGGAGGTGTTCACCGGAAGCCGTACGGTGCGGTCGAAGCGGTTGCGGGTCTTCACCGGGCAGCTGCGCGCGGCATAGGAATCCAGCATGATCGGACGGCGTGGGTCATGGCTCAGGCGCGCCGGATGTGCGGCGCCGGGGGTCCCCCGATCGTCCCGTGGGTCAGCCGTTCCCCCGGGTTGGCGTGACGAGGTTCCCGTGCTCATCGTGGGTTGTCAGTCCGCGAATCCGCGATGCATGGCCACGATGCCGCCCGACAGGTTGCGCCATTCGACGCGCTTCCAGCCGGCGTCGGACATCAGCCGGGCCAGGGCCTGCTGGTTCGGCCAGGCGGCGATGGTCTCGGTGAGGTAGCTGTAGGAGTCGGGATTTGAGCCCAGGTGCGCCAGCAGCGGCATCACCCGGGGCAGGTAGAAGCGTTGGTACAACACCCGGAAGGGCGCCCACGTGGGGGTGCTGAACTCGCAGATCACGATGCGTCCGCCCGGACGGGTCACCCGGCGCAATTCCTCCAGCGCCTTGGCGGTGTCCTCCACATTGCGCAACCCGAAGCTGATCGTCACGGCGTCGAAGGAATCATCGCGATAGGGCAGCGCGGTGGCATCGCCCTGCACGAAGGTGAGGTCGGGCTGGCGCTGCTTGCCCACCTCGAGCATCCCGAACGACAGGTCGGTGGGGAACACATGGGCGCCGGCGGCGGCGAAGGGTGCCGACGAGGTGCCGGTGCCGGCCGCCAGGTCAAGCACATAATCGCCGGGCTGGGCGTCCACGGCGCGCACCACCTCGCGACGCCACAGACGGTCCTGCCCCATGCTCATTACGTCGTTGAGCAGGTCATATCGCGGGGCGACATCGTCGAACATCCCCGCGACCTGTTCCCGCTTCTTGTCAAGAGTTGCGCGTCTGGCCACGCCACCATTGTCGCAGAACTCGCAAATGGCTCCCAGACGGCCCGTTCGACGCGGCTGTGGCCGCCCGGGATTATCCACTGGTGGGCGGCTGTGGCCGCCCGGGGGGATCCACCGTCGGGCGCCAAGTGGGCGAATCGCACCGGTTGCACCACAATGGAGGTCATGGCGAGGCGCTCCACTGTTCTGAAAATCAGCAATCTTGTGAAGAAGTACGGCGATCACACGGTGATCGACCACTTCAACCTGCAGGTCTACGAGTCCGATGCGGTGGCCCTGACGGGCCGCAACGGCTCGGGCAAGTCCACCGTCCTGAGGTGCATCGTCGGCTCCGACAAGCCGACCGAGGGCACGATCGAGGTGTTGGGCGAGAAGGCCAAGGACACCGAGATCTCCTTCCGACGCAATGTGGCCACCGTCATCGATGACCTGGACTTCTTCCCCGACCTGTCGGTGGTGGAGCACCTTGACCTGCTCGCCCGGGCCCATGGCCTGGAGGACACCGACGAGCTGGTCGACTCGATCCTCGAGGAGGTGCAGCTGGTGCCGCAGTCGGGCCAGCTGCCCGGCACCCTGTCCAGTGGACAGCGTCGCCGCCTCGCCCTGGCGACCGCGTTCGTGCGTCCCAAAAAGCTGCTGGTGCTCGACGAGCCCGAGCAGCGCCTCGACCAGGAGGGCATCGACTGGCTGGGCAAGCGCTTGCGCCACGAGAAGGAGCACAACGGGCTGGCCATCATCATGGCCAGCCATGAGCCGAGCCTGGTGGAGGCCGTTGGCGCCCGCATCGTGCGCATCGGCGGCGGCCTCGAGGAGACCCAGTCGTTGGCGGAGCCGGAGCAGCTGGCATGAGCTCACGCAACAAGCGCCGCAATCGTTCACGTAAGGAGCGGGCGGCCCAGCCCGCCGCGCGTCCGCCACAGCAGCGCAGGCCGGCGCCCACCGACGATCCGGACTTCGAGGGATTCGATCCCGACTATCCGTTCGTCGACGTCGGCTTCGACGCCCAGGGCATGGTTGACGAACGCCAGCTGCTGCTGTTGGTGAAGGACTGGCGCAAGGGACGGGCCACCCGGCGACTGCGCGATGTGATCACCGACGCCTATGTCGCCATGTTCACCGTCGTGGTCGTGGCGGCCATGATCATCAGCGGCCTGCTGTCGGCGCAGAACCAGGCGTCCACGTGCACCTCCGATGGCTGCGTGACCGCCCGCAAGCTGCTGCCCTGGTTGGTCGTGGCGGGCCTGTGGGTCGGCGCCCTGGCCATCAGCCGCATCTTCGGGCCGATCGTCGCCTCCGCCGCGGAGGGCTTCTGGCTGTTGGACGCGCCACTGCGCCGTTCCTCCGTGCTGGCCCGACGCATGTGGGGCATGATCTTCGCCGCTGGTGGCGTCGCCGCCGTGGTGGCCGCCCTGGTCACCGTGCTGGTCGGCCTCCCGCTGCCGACGGTGGGTGCCTGGACGGCAGCCGCCGCCTTCACCACCGCCGCGTGGATGGCCTTCACGGCCGCCGAGCAGGGTGCTGAGCGCACCATCATGGTGCGCGTTGCGCAGATTGTCGTGGGCGGCGTCGCCGTCGTCGTGCTGGTGGCCGTGATCGCCTCGGCCAGCGGCTGGTTGTCGGTGGGGCTGGGTGGAACCGGCTCCTTCGAGCTGGCCATCGTCGTGGCCGCAGCCGGTCTCGTGCTGGCGATCCTCGCCTCACTCATCGCCCGTCGACGCCTCGACAACGTGGGCCGGGCCAAGCTGATCACCGGTGGTGAGCTCGTCTCCGGCATGCAGGGCGCCGCCTTCGCGCTTGACTTCGCGCTGATGCGCGACATCCTCATCGAGCGTCGCAACCACCTGCGGGGCCATGTGAAGCCGGCCCGCGGCCACTGGCGCGGCACGCGTGCCCTGGTCTGGCGTGACCTGCAACGCCTGGTGCGTTCCCCGGGCCCGCTGGTGGGTTTCCTGGTGAGCCTCATCGTGCCCTACGCACTGGAATCGTTGGGTGTGGGATCGCTCACCCCGATCCTGTCGGCCCTGATCATGGTCGCCGTCATGGTGCCGTTCATGGATTCGATGCGCGTGCTCACCCGCACGAAGGGCCTGGCGCGGCTGTTCCCGATGACCGATTCGGAGCTGCGCACCGCCACCACGATCGTGCCGGCCTCCCTGGCCCTCATCTGGGCCATCGTGGTCACCCCGGCATTCCTGCTGAACCTCAACGGCCAGGCGGCGTCCGTGTCGGTGTCGAACACCTTGTGGTACGGCGTCATCACGGCCGCGGCCGGCCTGCTCGGTGCCATGCGCTGGGTCAGCGCCAAGTCGGCGAACTACAACATGCCCATGGTGGCCACCGGCGCCGGCGCCGTGCCCCCGGGCCTGATGTTCAACCTGATCCGTGGCATTGACGTGGCGGTGCTGGTGACCGCCCCGCTGGTGCTCAACTGGCCGCCGATCGTCTCGGCGATCATCGCCATGATCGCGTTCATGGTGCTGCGCAGCGGCGGCATCAACCAGCAGGAGCTGATGGAGAAGAGCGAGGAACAGCGCAAGGAGCTCGCGGCGCAGAAGGAGGCGGCCCGCGGTGGGGGAGGTCGCACGCGGCCCAAGCAGGTGATCAGTCGCTCGGGCACCCCGGCGCGCACCAGGCCCCCGCTGCGCAAGTAGCGCTGGGCAGGCAGTCTTCGGAGCGGACGATTCCTCGTCGGTGATTCAGTCGCCGGCGAGGAATTGTCGCATCAGGGCGAACTTCATCTCGGTGGACACCAGCTTGTTGTGGGGCGCCGTATCGGGATCCACCGACGCCGAGGCGTACAGCGTGACGCCCTTCCAGTCGGGGCTCAGCTGCGCGGCGCGCAGGGCGACGAACCAGTCGCCATCACCCTGGGCATCGATCCAGCCCACGGGGGCGCAGAAGCGTCCCCGGTCGAAGCCGCTGTTCGCCAGGATCGTGCGTGCCTGGTCGGTGGGGAACCCGGTCACCGACGACAGCGGATGCACCGCGGCAGCCAGGGCGAGCGTCGAGAAGGTGCCCTCGGTGACGCCACAGATGTCGGTCACCAGGTGGAGCATGTCGGGCAGCGCCAGCACGAAGGGCGCCTCCGGAACGTGGATGCCACTCATATGGGCCCCCAGCGCCGTGGCGGCGGATTCCACCGACAGTCGGTGCTGGTGCATGCGCTGCTGGGAGGAGAGCAGCCGGGCGATCTCGGCGGGCTCGTCCACGTTGTCGAGGCGCTGGGTGGTGCCGGCCAGAATGCGCGAGGTGGTCAGGCCACCGCGTCGGTGCACGAGGATCTCGGGGGTGGCGCCCACCAGCCCGTCCACCAGGTAGCAGGTGGAGCCACCGTAGTTGCGACGCCATTGGTGCAGCAGCCACGCGGGACAGATCTTCTGCTCGGCGATCGCATGCAGGTCGCGGGCCAACACCACGCCCTCGGCGCCACTGGCGCGCAGCGCGGCGCTGGTGCGGGCAATGAGCGCCAGCCAGTCCGCACCAGAGATCTGGCCGTCCTCGAAGAACAGTTCGGCGGGCGGTTGGGGAGCGGGCTGTACCTCGGGCATCTGCGGGTTCACCCGGTCGTAGCCCAGTTGGGTGAGCCAGCTCACCCCGTCACGCCGTCCGATAATCGTCTCGGGCACGATGAATGCGGAGGCCGCTGCGGTGTGCTCGGGGTCAAAGGTGAAGGTGCCGTAGGCCAGGGGGCCGGTGCCCACCAGGCCGGGCATCTCGGATTCCTTCTCGATGTCGGCAGCCAGTTGGGTCCACCACTGGTCGGCCTCACTCATGGTGGCGCCGTCGAGCCGGGCCACTTCCCCCCATCGCGACGAAACCGTCTTCGCCGCGCAGGAACGCGGCGCCGTGGCCGTCCACATATTGTGTGAGCGCGCCCGGGTCATCGATGGCGATGGTGCTCGCGTGCAGTCGCGACGATCCCGGATTGATGATCACCCCACGAGGCTAACCGACAGTTCCCGCGGATGGGACCCGCGGGTCACCCAAGTACTCCCGTGGTCGCACCCCGCCGCGGGCGTCCGTGTGCTGGCACGTGCACGATCGTGCTTTTCGCTCTCCGCGTGATGGAACGAATTGCATCCCACCGTGCATGGATAACCCCTGACCGCAGCCAGCCTGTGTTTTCGGGACTGGATCGGTCCGATTTTGTCTCAGATGGCTGCCGGCCGACTGGCAACCCCCCCCATCTCACCCTTACACTGAGCGAGGCGAGGTCCTTGGGCCACAGCCCCCGGGAGTCCAGAGTCGGTTCCCGGGATCGGTGTTCGGATGGAGAGCTTCATGGTGCACGGCGAAGTGCAGATGGGTGACGCCCCGGCACTGGCCTCGGCCCAGCTGTCCACGGCCGACCAGGACTCGTTCGCCACCGAAGCGGACGTCATTGTGGTGGGTGCCGGCCCCGGAGGCTCGGCCACCGCCGCGTTCTGTGCCATGCGCGGGCTCAGCGTCCTGCTGTTGGAGAAGTCGCAGTTCCCGCGCGAGAAGGTCTGCGGCGACGGGCTCACGCCACGCGCCGTGCGCATGCTGACGCGGCTGGGCATCGATTCCACCGAGACGGCCGGGTGGGCGCGCAACAAGGGACTGCGGGTCTACGGCGGGCGTACCGAGCCCTTCGAGCTTCCCTGGCCGGAACTGGCCGATTTCCCCGACTACGGGCTCGTGTGCCCGCGGTCGCGCTTCGATGATGTGCTGGCGGGCCACGCGATGAAGCTGGGCGTCACGCTGCACACCGGCGTCAATGTCACCGAGCCGATCACCGCCGACGATCGCATCGTCGGGGTGCGCGACAATCAGGGACGCGAGTTCCGCGCCCCGATCGTGGTGGCCGCTGACGGTAATTCCACGCGCCTGGCCGTCGCCATGGGGCGCCAGCGCGACGAGGCCCGCCCGATGGGCGTGGCGGTGCGCACCTACTTCGAGAGCCCCCGGGCGCAGGGCGAGTGGATGGAGAGCTGGCTGGAGCTGTGGGACGGGCGTCCCGGCGAATCCAACCAACTGCCCGGCTATGGCTGGGCCTTCCCGATGGCCGATGGCACCGTCAACGTCGGGCTCGGCATGCTGAACTCCTCGTCGGCGTTCGGGCACACCGACTACCGCGCACTGATGCGCACTTGGTTGGCCACCACCCCACCCGAATGGCAGTTCGACGAGGCCCACCAGCGCGGCGAGATCCGCGGGGCGGCGCTGCCGATGGCCTTCAACCGCAAGCCCGCCTACGCCGACGGACTGCTGCTCGTGGGCGATTCCGGCGGCATGGTCAATCCGTTCAACGGCGAGGGCATCAGCTATGCCATGGAGGCCGGGGAGCTTGCGGCTGATGCGATCAGCGAGGCCCATTCCCGCGGCGTCGGCACGCCCGGCGCCGAGCGTGCACTGCACGCCTACCCCACGGCGTTGTCATCACGTTTCGGTGGCTATTACCGCCTGGGCACCATTTTCGTGAAACTCATCGGCAATCCGCAGATCATGCACCTGTGCACCACCTACGGCCTGCCCCATCGTTCGCTCATGAAGTTGGTCAACAAGTTGTTGGCCAATCTCACCGATGAGCACCGCGGTGATGCGATGGATCACCTGATCAACACTTTGAGTAGGCTGGCGCCGCCCGCGTAACGGCGCACCTGGATCGGTTGGACAATGACGTACTTCGACGGAAGGATCGAGCGGAAATGAACGCATATATTCCGGTTATCGGGCTGGTGGCACTGGCCACCCTGTTCGTGGTCATTGCGGCCATCGTGCTGTCCCCGCTCATCGGTCCCCATCGCTACAACCGCACGAAGTACGACTCCTTCGAGTGCGGTATCCAGCCCACGCCGCAGACGCTGACCGGCGGCGGGCGCTTCTCTGTCAAGTATTACGTGACGGCGATGCTCTTCATCATCTTCGATATTGAGATCGTCTTCCTCTATCCCTGGGCGGTCGCCTTTGACCACCTGGGCAGCTTCGGAGTGATCGAAATGATCACGTTCATCATTGTCGTCTTCGTCGCATACACCTATGTATTGCGCCGCGGCGGATTGAACTGGGACTGAAAGGCTGGGTGAACAGATATGGGCATCGAAGAGAAGCTTCCGGCCGGAATCTTTCTGACCACGGTTGAGCAGGTGCAGGGCTGGATGCGCCAGGCATCTTTCTGGCCACTCACCATGGGTCTGGCCTGCTGCGCCATCGAAATGATCAGCTACGGCGGCCCGCGTGCCGACTGCTCGCGTTGGGGCCAGGAGATCTTCCGCGCCTCACCGCGTCAGGCCGACCTCATGATCGTCGCCGGCCGCGTGGGCCAGAAGCTGGCGCCGGTCGTGCGCCAGCTGTGGGACCAGATGCCGAACCCCAAGTGGTGCATCGCCATGGGTGCATGTGCCAGCTCGGGCGGCGTGTTCAACAACTACGCCGTGGTGCAGGGCGTCGACCACATCGTGCCGGTCGACATGTACCTGCCCGGTTGCCCGCCGCGGCCCGACATGCTCATTGATGCCGTCTTCAAGCTGAAGAAGGGCAAGGTGCAGCACACCACGATGGGCGCCCACCGCGTGCAGGAGGTTGCCGAGCTGGAGCAGAAGGCCCTGGCAGCGCCCGCCACCATCGAGCAGAAGGGGCTCATGCGATGAGCGAGCAGAACCTTCCCGACAAGGATGAGGCAGCCGGCCGCGCAATGCGGGCTGCCGATGACACCCACAAGCACCTCGCCCAGCTGTTCTCGCCCAAGGCGACCGACGCCGGCCAGGAAGTCATCTCCCGCGTGCAGGGCATGTGGGGATCGGGCAAGCCCGGCGAGTCGGGGGACACCTCCGGCTTCGAGGGCATGCGCCGGGTCATCTCACTGACCGGCAGCACCGAGCCGCCCTTCGGCGGCTGGTTCGATGACGTCGCCGACCGGATGGCCGAGCTCGTCCCCGGATTCGCCACCCGCGTGATGGTGCACCGCGGCGAGATCACCTTCTTCGTCGACCGCGACAAGCTCCTGGAGCTGGCCAAGCACCTGCGTGACGACGAGGCCCTGCGCTTCGAGATCTGCGTGTCGGTGTCCGGTGTGCACTATCCCGAGCAGACCGGCCACGAGCTGCACGCCGTGTTCCACCTGCTCTCCATGACCTACAACCGCAGGATCCGCCTGGAGGTGGAGGTCTCCGAGGACGATCCGCACCTGCCGAGCCTGGTGCCGGTCTACCCGATGGCCAACTTCCATGAGCGCGAGACCTGGGACATGTTCGGCATCATCTTCGACGGACATCCCGCCCTCACCCGCATCCTGATGCCCGACGACTGGGTCGGCCATCCGCAGCGCAAGGACTACCCGCTGGGTGGCATCCCGGTGGAATTCAAGGGAGCCGTCGTGCCCCCGGCTGACGATCGCAGGAGCTACAACCGATGAGCGAGCAGTACTCAGACGCGTCGCGGGCCGCTACCGACGACGACGATATCTTCGCGGGCCCCGGCGACGAGAAGGGCGATCACGCCTACCTCGCCAATGGTGGCGACTGGGACCAGGTGGTCGAGGCGCAGCGCGAGCGCTCCGACGAGACCATCGTGATCAATGTCGGACCGCAGCACCCCTCCACGCACGGCGTGATGCGCCTGGTGATGGAGATGGACGGCGAGACCATCATCTCGCTGCGCCCCAGCATCGGCTTCCTGCACACCGGCATCGAGAAGTCGGCCGAGTACCGCAGCTGGTCGCAGGGTTCGGTGTTCTTCACCCGCTGCAACTACGTGGCGGGCATCTTCAACGAGGCCGCCTATTCGCTGGCCGTCGACAAGCTGCTGGGCATCACCGACAAGATGCCGCGTCGTGGCAACCAGCTGCGCGTGATGGCCATGGAGGCCAACCGCATCGCCTCCCACATCACCGCGGTCGGTGCCACCGGCCTCGACCTGGGTGCCACCTCGGTGCAGGAGGTTGCGCTGAGGGAGCGCGAGCGCACGCTCGACTTCCTCGAAGCCGTCACCGGCCTGCGCATGAACAACGCCTACATCCGTCCCGGTGGCGTCGAGAACGACCTCCCCGAGGACGGGCTGGACCTGCTCGACGAGCTGATCCGCCAGCTGCGCAAGAACGTTCCCGAGATCGGCCAGTACACGCTGACCAACCCGATCTTCGTGCGCCGCAACAAGGGCGTGGCCCATATGAGCCTCGCCTCTGCGGTGATGATGGGCGCCTCGGGTCCGGTGCTGCGTTCGGCCGGTTACCCCTGGGACCTGCGCAAGATGGAGCCCTACTGCGGCTACGAGAACTACGACTTCGAGGTGTGCACCGCCGATTCGTTCGATTCCTACGGACGCTTCGTCATCCGCCTCAACGAGATCGAGCAGTCGCTGCGCATCCTCGAACAGGTGCGCGACGAGCTGGCCGAGAGCAAGGGTGAGCCGTACCGCATCGAGGACGCCGACCTGTCGTGGCCGAGCGACCTGACCGTCGCCTCCGATGGCCAGGGCAACTCCAACGAGCACGTGAAGCACATCATGGGCGAGTCGATGGAGGGCCTGATCCACCACTTCAAGATCGTCAGCCAGGGCTTCCACGTGCCGGCCGGCGAGGTCTACATGGCCGTCGAGGCCCCCGCCGGCGAGCTCGGCATGCACCTGGTCTCCGACGGTGGCACCCGCCCGTACCGCGCCCACCTGCGCGATCCCGGGTTCAACCACGTGCAGTCGCTGCCGCTGCTGTGTGAGGGCGGCATGCTCTCCGATGCGGTGATGGCCATCTCGTCGATCGACCCCGTGATGGGTGGCGTGGACCGATGAAGCCCATGCGCTCTGATTTCGTCATTTGTTCGTCCTTGACAAGGAGCTTTAGCCGATGAGCGGTCACGAGTTCGTCTCGGCCTTCGACGACGCCGACGGCATCGATGCCGTCGACCAGTCGACGAATATCACCGAAGAGACCATGGCGGAGATGCGAGCCATCGCCGCCCGCTATCCCGATGCGCGGTCCGCGCTGATGCCGATGCTGCACCTGGTGCAGTCGGTTGACGGCCGGGTCAGCGACGCCGGGATGCGCGCGGTGGCCGAGATCGCCGGCGTCAACACCGCCCAGGTCAACGGCGTGGCCACCTTCTACACGATGTACAAGCGTCGTCCGGCCGGACACCAGCACATCGGCGTGTGCACCACGGCGCTGTGTGCGGTGATGGGTGGCGACATCCTGTTGAGCCATGTGGAGAAGAAGCTGGGCATCCACGAGGGGGAGACCACCCCCGACGGGAAGTTCAGCCTCGAGCGCCTCGAGTGCAATGCGGGCTGCGACTTCGCGCCCGTGATGATGGTCAATTGGGAATACATGGACAATATGACCCCCGCCAAGGCCGACGAGCTGCTCGACAAGCTCGCTGCCGGCGAGACGGTCAAGTCCACCCGCGGCGCCACCATCACCGACTGGCGCAGCGCCGAGCGCGTGCTCGCCGGATTCGACGACGGACGGGCCGATGAGGGCCCCAGCGCCGGCGAATCCTCGGTGCGCGGGCTCAAGATCGCTGAAGCGAACAACTGGCAGGCCCCCGGCCAGCCGGGTGCGAAGGAGGTTGGGAAGTGACAGACACACTGACCCCGATTCTCACGAAGGATTGGGATACCCCGGACTCGTGGAAGCTGGACACCTATGTGCGCGGCGGCGGATATGACGCCGCCCGCAAGGCCCTGACCACCATGAAGTCCCCCGAGGTCATCGACTTGGTGAAGGCCTCCGGCCTGCGGGGCCGTGGTGGCGCAGGCTTCCCCACCGGCATGAAGTGGTCCTTCATCCCGCAGGACAACCCGAAGCCCAAGTACCTCGTGGTCAACTGCGACGAGTCGGAGCCCGGCACCTGCAAGGACATGCCGATGCTCATCGCCACGCCGCATACGCTGCTGGAGGGCATCATCATCGCCTGCTACGCGGTGAACGCCCACCATGCGTTCATCTTCTGCCGCGGCGAGGTGCTGCACGCGATCCGCCGGCTGAGCCAGGCGGTGCGCGAGGCCTACGACAAGGGCTATCTCGGCAAGGACCTGTTCGGCACCGGATACGACCTCGACATCGTGGTGCATTCGGGTGCCGGCGCCTACATCTGTGGCGAGGAGACCGCACTGCTCTCCGCGCTGGAGGGCCACCGTGGCCAGCCGCGCCTGCGTCCCCCGTTCCCCGCGGTCGAGGGCCTGTACGCCTGCCCCACCGTGGTCAACAACGCCGAGTCGATCGCCTCGGTGCCGGCCATCGTGCGCAACGGCGCCGAGTGGTACCAGTCGATGGGCACCGAGAAGTCCAAGGGCGCCACGATCTACTCCCTGTCGGGACATGTGAAGCGTCCCGGGCAGTTCGAGGCGCCGCTGGGCATCACCTTCCGCCAGATCCTGGAACTCGGTGGTGGCGTGCGCGACGGCCACCAGCTGAAGTTCTTCACCCCCGGTGGCTCGTCCACGCCGATGTTCACCCCCGAGCAGCTCGATGTGCCGCTCGACTACGAGGGCGTCTCGGCAGCCGGTTCGATCCTGGGCACCAAGGCCCTGCAGGTGTTCGACGAGACCACCTCGGTGGTGCGCACCACGCTGCGGTGGACCGAGTTCTACAAGCACGAGAGCTGCGGCAAGTGCACGCCCTGTCGTGAGGGCAGCTGGTGGCTTGTCCAGACCTTGCGCAACCTCGAGGCCGGCAAGGGCCAGGAGGGTGACGTCGACAAGCTTCTCGACGTCTGCGACAACGTGTCGATGAAGAGCTTCTGCACGCTGGCCGACGGCTTCGTCGCCTGCATCACCAGCGCCATCAAGCACTTCCGCTCCGAGTTCGAGGCCGGCTATCACACGCCGGCCTGGGAATTGTTCCCCTACGAGAAGAGCGCCCTGTTCGCCGACCCCGACCGCGAGTCGATCACCATGACGGGAGCCACGGCATGAGCACCGATACCAAGTCATCCGAGGTCGCGACCAAGCCTGATCTGGTCACCTTCACCATCGATGGGGCAGAGGTCAGCGTGCCGAAGGGCACCCTGGTCATCCGCGCCGCCGAGATGATCGGCATCGACATCCCACGCTTCTGCGACCACCCGCTGCTCGACCCGGTGGCCGCCTGTCGCGTCTGCCTGGTGGAGGTGCCCGACGCCGGCAACGGCCGGGCGATGAAGCCGCAGCCGGCCTGTGCATTGTCCGCAATGCCCGGCATGAAGGTGGAGACCGCAGACAGCAATCCGACGGTGGCCAAGCACCAGTCGGGGATGATCGAATTCCTGCTGATCAACCACCCGCTCGACTGCCCGATCTGCGACAAGGGCGGCGAATGCCCCCTGCAGAACCAGGCGATGAGCCATGGCCGCGGCGAGACGCGCTACGAGGGCGTCAAGCGCACCTATGCCAAGCCGACGCACATCAATGCCGAGATCGTCTTCGACCGCGAACGCTGCATCCTGTGCCAGCGCTGCACGCGCTTCAGCGAGCAGATCAGCGGCGATGACTTCATCTCGCTGTCCGAGCGCGGCGCGTTCTCGCAGGTCGGTGAGTACGCCGACCAGCCCTATGCCTCCTACTTCGGGGGCAACATCATCCAGATCTGCCCGGTGGGCGCGCTGACCAGTGCCGACTACCGCTTCCAGTCGCGTCCGGACGACCTGGTGAGCACCCAGTCGAGCTGTGAGCACTGCGCGTCGGGTTGCGAGCTTCGTGTTGACCACCGTCACTTCCAGGTCAAGCGTCGCCTCGCGGGCAATGAGCCGGCTGTGAATGAGGAATGGAACTGCGACAAGGGTCGCTTCGGATTCCGTTCGGGCCACGGCGATGACCGCATCACCACTCCGCTGGTGCGTCGCAATGGCGCCCTGGAGCCGGCCAGCTGGCCGGAGGCCATCGATGCCGCCGCCGAGGGGCTGTCGCGGGCCGGCAAGTCGGTCGGGTTCCTGCCCGGTGGGCGCCTGACCGTCGAGAACGCCTTCGCCTACAGCCGCTTCGCGCGCGCTGTGGTGGGCAGCAATGACATCGACTTCCGCTCGCGCGCCGCAAGCGCCGAGGAAGCGACCTTCCTCACCAACCACGTGGTGGGACGCAAGCTGGCCGATTCGGTCACCTTCGAGGCCCTCGAAAAGGCCACCAAGGTGGTGCTGGTCAGCTTCGAGCCCGAGGACGAGTCCCCGATGGTCTTCTTGCGCCTGCGCAAGGCGTGGCGCAAGAACAAGCTGCAGGTCGTGTCGTTGGCGCCCTTCGCCACCCGCGGCTCGGAGAAGATGGGGGCGCGGCTGTGGCCGACGGCCCCCGGCACCGAGGCCGCTGAACTCGACAAGCTGGCGGCTGCCGGCGAACTCGACGACCAGACCATCATCCTGGTGGGGGAGCGGGCCGCACTCAGCGCCGGTGCACTCACCAAGGTGGCCGAGCTGGCCGAGCGCACGGGGGCCGGGTTCGCCTGGATCCCGCGTCGTGCCGGCGAGCTGGGTGCCCTGGAGGCCGGCCTGCTGCCGGGCCTGCTGCCCGGCGGACGCCATGTTGCCGACGCCTCGGCGCGGGTTGATGTCCAGGCCGCGTGGGGGGCCGATCAGCTTCCCGCCCAGTCGGGCCGTGATGCCGCCGCGATCATCCGCGACGTCGCCTCGGGTTCGGTGGAGGCCCTGGTCACCGCAGGCATCCAGGCCGAGGACTTCGCCGATCCCGATGCCGTGCTGGCCGCCGTGTCAGCGGCCGGGTTCGTCGTGAGCCTGGAGCAGCGTCGCAGTGAGATCGCCGACCGCGCCGACGTGGTGCTGCCGGTGGCCCTCATCGAGGACCAGGTGGGCACCTTCATCAACTGGGAGCACCGCGAACGTCCGGTGGCCCTGGTCAATGAGGAGACCACCTCGCCGATGACCGATGTGCGGGTGCTGGCCGCCCTGGCCGATGCGCTCGGTTCGGACCTCGGCATGCGCACTCCCACCCAGGCCCGTCTCGCCTTCGACGAGATCTCGGACTGGTCGGGCAATGCCGACAAGCTCCCGGTCGAGGCCCCCGCCACGACCGACGCCGGGTCGGGCAACTTCGTGTTGTCCTCCTGGCGGTTGCTGATCGATGATGCCGCCGGACTCGATGGCGCCACCGCCCTGCTCGAGACGGCCCCCGCGCCGTCGGTGCGCCTGGCCCCGGCCGACGCCACCGGCCTGGGAGTTGCCGACGGACAGGCCGTGACGGTCCGCGTCGGAGGTACCACGTTCACCGCCCCGCTCACGATCGTGCCCTCCATGGTGCCCGGCGTGGTGTGGGTGCCCGGTAACACCAGAAATTCCGTTAATAGTGGGCTCGTGGCCGCTGCCGGCACACGGGTCGAAGTCACCGGAGGTGCCGCATGATTCCGCAAGAGAACATGATCTTCGGGGCTGATCCCTGGTGGGTCGTGCTCATCAAGGTGGTCGTGGTCTTCGTTGCCGTGCTGCTGTGGATCATCTTCAATGTGTGGTTCGAGCGTCGCATCATCGCGAAGATGCAGAACCGCATCGGTCCCATCATGAACGGCCCGCTCGGCCTGCCGCAGACCATCGCCGAGGGCGTGAAGCTGCTGTTCAAGGAGGACTTCCGCCCCGCCCGCACCGACAAGCTGGTCTTCAACCTGGCGCCGATGCTGATCGCCATCGCGGCCTTCAGCTCGTGGGCGGTGATCCCCTTCGGCGGCGAGGTGACGATCTTTGGACACACCACGCGGCTGCAGATCACTGACCTGCCGGTCTCGGTGCTGCTGGTGCTGGCCATCGC
The DNA here is from genome assembly GCF_000940845.1 of Propionibacterium freudenreichii subsp. freudenreichii. Taxonomy (NCBI): domain Bacteria; kingdom Bacillati; phylum Actinomycetota; class Actinomycetes; order Propionibacteriales; family Propionibacteriaceae; genus Propionibacterium; species Propionibacterium freudenreichii. The sequence continues at coordinate 589,947 of NZ_CP010341.1, forward strand.
GTCCATCGGCGTCTACGGCGTGGTACTCGCCGGATGGGCATCGAACGGCACCTACTCGCTGCTCGGCTCCATGCGCGCCACCGCCCAGCTCATCAGCTATGAGGTGGCCATGGGCCTCTCGCTCGTCGCGGTGTTCATGTACGCCGGTTCGATGAGCACCAGCCAGATCGTCGCTGCGCAGATGCAGAACCTCGACTTCTTCGGCTTCGAGACCTTCTTCCCCTCGCACTACTGGCTGTTGTTGCTGCCGAGCTTCGTCACCTACTTCATCTCGATGTTCGGTGAGACGAACCGCCTGCCCTTCGACATGGCCGAGTGCGAGTCCGAGCTGGTCTCGGGCCACATCACCGACTACTCCGGCTTCCGCTACGCCATGTTCTACCTGGCCGAGTACATCAACCTGCTCACCGTGTCCGCCGTCTGCACCACCCTGTTCCTGGGTGGCTACTCGGCGCCGTGGCCGTTCAACATGATCGCCGGGGGCGCCCTGTCCAACGGCTGGTGGGGCCTGCTCTGGTTCGTGCTGAAGGCCCAGTTCCTGGTGTTCTCGTTCACCTGGGTGCGAGGCGCAGTGCCCCGCGTGCGCTACGACCAGCTCATGGACCTGGGGTGGAAGGTGCTCATCCCGATCAACCTGGTGTGGATCCTCTTCCTGGCCGTCATGCGCGGCGGCATCGCCAACGGTTGGTTCGCCAACCCGGCCATGCGCGTCATCGTCGGAGTCATCGTGGTGGCCCTGCTCGCCTATGCGCTGTGGCCACGAAAGAAGGAGGCCGAACCCGACGACGCCGACGACGAGGTCTTCGATGCCTTCGCCGACGGCTACCCGGTGCCGCCGATGCCCGGCCAGAAGCTTGCTGCCTACGCCGGCATCGTCGCCTCCGAACCCGCGCCGCCCAGCCGGGCGCCCTCGGGCGGAGATTCATCAGGTCCAGATTCAGGCAAGTCGATCAAGGGGGTGCTGTAAATGGGTGCGTGGTCCGGTTTCGGAATCACCTTCCGAACGATGTTCCGCAAGTCCTTCACCCAGGGTTACCCGGAGAAGGGCAAGGAGCGCCTCGTTGCTCCGCGCTTCCATGGTCGTCACCAGCTGAACCGCTGGCCCGACGGTCTCGAGAAGTGCGTGGGTTGCGAGCTGTGTTCGTGGGCCTGCCCGGCCGACGCCATCTACGTGGAGGGCGCCGACAACACCGAGGAGGAGCGTTACAGCCCCGGTGAGCGCTATGGGCGCGTCTACCAGATCAACTATCTGCGCTGCATCCTGTGTGGCATGTGCATCGAGGCCTGCCCCACGCGGGCCCTCACGATGACCAATGAGTTCAAGCTCGCCGATGAGACCCGCGAGAGCCTCATCTACGACAAGGACCGCCTGCTCGCCCCGCTGCTGCCGGGCATGGAGCAGCCCCCGCATCCCCGCCGTCTCGGTGACGACGAGGACGACTACTTCCTCGGCCTGCCTCCCAGCAACCAGCTGGACGAGCGCGGCGTGGTCGTCGCGGCGCGTGCGGCCGCCAACAACTGGACTGGAGTTGCGAAATGATCCCCCTGGTCACTGCTCAGGCAGTCGCCTTCTGGGTGCTCGGGCCGCTCAGCGTCATTGCCGGTATCGGCATGGTGGTGAACCGCAAGCCCGTGCACTCGGCGCTCTGCCTCGCCGGTCTCATGGTGTGCCTTGCCGGCCTGTACGCAAGCCTGGACGCGCCGTTCCTGTTCGTCGCCCAGATCATCGTCTACACCGGCGCGGTCATGATGCTGTTCGTGTTCACCATGATGGTGATCGGCATTGACACCGTCGACGAGATGATCGAAACGATCAAGGGCCAGCGCGTCGCCGCCATCATCGGCGTCGTCGGCCTGCTGGCGCTGCTCGTGCTGGCTGTGGGCCATGGCATCGTCTCCAGCCCGGCCGGCCTCGAACAGGCCACCGGCGCCGACGGTAATGTGCGCTCGCTGGCCTATCTGATCTTCAGCGACTATGTGTTCCCCTTCGAGGCCACTGCCGCCCTGCTGATCACCGCCGCCCTGGCGGCGATGGTGCTGGCGCACGGCGAGCCGCTGTTCAAGAAGGAACAGCAGAAGGAACGCATCAACCGCCGCACCAAGGAGTTCGGCGAGAAGGGCACCCAGCCCGGACCGCTGCCGAACCCCGGCGTGTACGCCCGACACAACTCGGTGGACTATCCCTCGTTACTGCCCGATGGTTCCATCTCGGACGACTCGATCATCCCGACGCTGGCTGAACGCGGCATCGTCGTGGTCGACAAGAACCGCCTGCTCACCCCGACGAAGAGCGCCAACAAGGCGATCGTCGATGTGCGCGACGACCAGAAGGGCATCGTGCCCGGTGACGATGAGCTCGCCGCTGAGCCGACTGACGAGAACGGACTCAAGGAGGTCAACCGATGAACCCCAATGCGTTCATCGTCCTGTCCGCGATTCTGTTCTGCATCGGCGTGCTGGGCTTCCTCGTGCGCCGCAATGCGATCATCGCGTTCATGTCGATCGAGCTGATGCTCAACGCTGCGAACCTGTCGCTGGCGACGTTCGCCAATGTGCACGGCAATCTCGACGGTCAAGTGGCCGCATTCTTCGTGATGGTGGTGGCCGCCGCGGAAGTTGTCGTGGGCCTGGCCATCATCATGACGATTTTCCGCACCCGACGCTCGGCCTCGGTCGACGACGAAAACCTGCTGAAGCACTGAGGGGGCATCGGTGAATCTTCTTCAGACCATGAATCCGGTCGCAGCTACCGGATTGTTCAGTTACGCATGGCTCATGATCGCGATTCCGCTCGCGGTCGCGGGTCTGCTCCTCGTGCTCGGCAAGCTTGCCGACGCGTGGGGCCACCTCCTCGGCGTCCTCGCCCCGATCGCGTCCTTCGTGATTGCACTGTTGCTCTTCATTTCGATGATGGGCAGCGACGAGGCCAGCCGATCGGTCCGGGTACCCGTCTACACATGGGTGAGCGCCGGCGCATTCTCGATCGACATCTCGATGCTGGTTGACCAGCTGTCGATCCTGTTTGCACTGCTGGTCACCTTCGTCGGCTCCCTCATCTTCATCTACTCGATCGGCTACATGAAGGAGGACCCGAAGCGTCGCCGCTTCTTCGCCTTCCTGAACTTCTTCGTCGCCTCGATGATGACCCTGGTGCTGGCCGACAACTACATCATGTTGTTCATCGGCTGGGAGGGCGTCGGCCTGGCGTCCTATCTGCTGATCGGCTTCTGGCAGGAACGCAACTCCGCCGCCCTGGCCGCCAAGAAGGCCTTCGTCACCAACAAGGTCGGTGACCTCGGCCTGTTCGCCGCCAGCTTCGCGATGTTCTCGCTGTTCGGCTCGGTGCGCTTCGACGTGGTGAGCAACTCGGTGGCGAATGTCTCGCCGGCCTGGGCCACTGCGCTCGGCTGCCTGCTGTTGCTGGCCGCCTGCGGCAAGTCCGCCCAGGTGCCGCTGCAGGTGTGGCTGCTGGATGCCATGGAGGGCCCCACCCCGGTGTCGGCCCTGATCCACGCGGCCACGATGGTGACCGCCGGCGTCTACCTGGTGGTGCGCTCGCACGCGATCTACGCGCTCAGCAACTCCGCCAGCCTCGCCGTGGCGATCGTCGGCCTGGCCTCGGTGTTCGCCGGCGCCTGGATCGGCTGTGCCAAGGACGACATCAAGAAGGTGCTGGCCGGCTCCACGATGAGCCAGATCGGCTACATGATGCTCGCCGCCGGGCTCGGACCGGCGGGTGCTGCCTTCGCGATCTTCCACCTGCTCACCCACGGTGCCTTCAAGGCCAATATGTTCCTGGGTGCCGGTGCTGTGATGCACGGGATGAACGAGGACACGAACATGCACCACTTCGGCGCACTGGCCAAGGCCATGCCCTGGGTGTTCGGCACCTTTGCCTGTGGCTACCTGGCCATCATCGGCTTCCCGTTCTTCGCCGGCTTCTACTCGAAGGACCACATCATCGTGGCCGCCTTCGACAAGGGCCCGATCTTCGGCTGGCTGGCGCTGATCGGCGCCGGTATCACCGCGTTCTACATGACGCGCCTGATGATGATGACCTTCATGGGCAACAAGCGTTGGCTGCCCGGTGTGCACCCGCACAAGCCCGGTGCGCTCATGGTGGTCCCGCTGGTGATCCTGGCGATCATCTCCGTGGTCGGTGGCCTGGCCCTCAACGGTTGGATCCAGGGCTGGTTGGAGCCGGCCGTGGCCAACGAGATTAAGCCCGTGCATGTCTTCGACACCGGTTGGATCAGCCTGGTCACCCTGCTCGCGGTGGCGCTCGGCGTGGTGATCGGCGTGGTGCTCTACCGCTCGAACATCGCGCAGGAGACGCCCGTCTCGCACAACTTCTTCGTGCTGGCAGGACGCAACGAGCTGTATGCCAATCAATTCAACGAGGCGGTTCTCATGCGCCCCGGACAGGCCCTGTGCAATGGCCTGGAGCTCACCGACAACCACCTGGTTGACGGCACGGTGCGTAGTTCCGCTGCGGTGGTGACCGGTGCCTCTGGTGCTCTCAGGTTGCTGCAGAACGGCTATGTGCGAACGTACGGCGTCACGATGGCCCTCGGCCTCGTCGTGATCGGCGTCGTGATGATCCTGGGCCAGCTGGCCTGAGGAAGGAAATAGTGATGACTTTCCCCTGGCTCACGGTTCTGGGTCTGCTGCCGCTCCTTGGCTCCGTCATCGTCTTCGCATTGCGCGGACGTGGCGGCAAGGTGGCCGCAATGGTGTTCTCGCTGGTCACCCTCGTGGTGGGCGTGGCGACCTTCTTCATGACCGGACTGACCGAAAAGGTCAGTTGGATCTCGCCGATCGGCGCATGGTACGCACTCGACCTGGACGGCATGTCCAAGGTGCTGGTGCTGCTCACCGTCATCCTGGTTCCCATCGTGCTGATCGCCGAATGGCATGTCGGTGATTCCTCGACGCAGAACCAGAACGCCGCCGACACCACCTCGCAGGTGGCCCCGGCGCGTTGGTCGAGCGAGACCTTCATGGCGCTGGCCCTGATGCTGGAGGGCTTCACCCTCTATGTGTTCATGGCCTCCGACCTGCTGCTCTTCTACATCTTCTTCGAGGCAACCCTCATCCCGATGTACTTCCTCATCGCCGGATGGGGCGGCGCCCGACGTGCCGCAGCGGCGATGAAGTTCCTGCTGTTCAGCCTGTTCGGTGGCTTCGTGCTGCTGCTCGGCGTGATCGGCATGTACGCCGTGTCGGCCGGTGCCGGCAAGCCCAGCCTGCTCACCGCCGACCTCGCCGGCCTGTCGATGGGCCAGGGCATGGAGCGCTGGCTGTTCGTCGCCTTCTTCATCGCCTTCGCGATCAAGGCCCCGATGGTGCCGGTGCACACCTGGTTGCCCGACGCCGCCGAGCAGGCGAGGCCCGGTGCCTCGACCCTGCTGGTGGCCACGCTCGACAAGATCGGCACCTTCGGGATGATCCGCTTCTGCCTGGCCTTCTTCCCGGAGGCCACCAAGTGGGCGTCACCGTTCGTGCTGGTGCTGGCCGTGATCTCGATCTTCTACGGCGCCTTCATGGCGATCGGTTCGAAGAACCTGCTGCGACTGGTGGCCTACACCTCGGTGAGCCACTTCGGCTTCATGGTGCTCGGCATCTTCTCGTTCACCACCGAGTCGATCGCCGGTTCGATCTTCTACATGCTGGCCCACGGATTCAGCGCTGCGGCGATGTTCCTGGTGGTCGGCTTCCTGATCGACCGCCGCGGCAGCGCACTGATCGCCGACTTCGGTGGCGCACAGAAGCTCGTGCCACTGATCGCGGGCGTCTACCTGACGGCCGGCCTGGCGACGCTCGGCCTGCCCGGCCTGGCGAACTTCGCCGGCGAGTACATGATCATGGCCGGCGTCTGGCAGCGTCACCTGGTGTTCGTTGCGGTGGCCGTGGTCGCCACGGTGCTTGCCGCGGTCTACATCATGCTGTCGTACCAGCGCGTGTTCACCGGGCCCGCCACGGAGCAGAGCGAGAAGCACATGACGCACGACCTCACCGGTCGCGAGCGTCTGGTGATCGCACCGCTGATCGCCCTGCTGCTGTTCTTCGGGTGCGTCCCCAAGCCAACGTTCGACGTCGTGAACCCGACTGCGAAGGAAGCAATGGTTCAGGTTTCCATGGTCGATCCTCAGCCCACTGTGAAGAGGGGTAAGTGAGTTATGCACACTCCCACGATTGAATACGGGCTGATCGCTCCGCTCATCGTCCTGATTGTCGGAGCCATTGTCTCGGTGCTCGCCGAGGCCTTCATCAAGCGCGGCAAGCGCTTCAGCGTGCAGTTCGCGATCGCCGTGATCACCATGGCCGTCGCGCTCGGCCTGGTCTGCTTCGACTGGTCGTCGCAGCCTGGGGCCGCCGTGATGGGTGCGCTGTCGATCGACGGTCCCACCCGCGCGGTGTGGATGCTGCTGCTGTCGTTCGGGCTGCTCTCGGCGCTGCTCTATGGCGAGCGTCGCATCGGCGGCGGGGCAAGTTCCTTCGCCCCGCAGGGCCATACGGTGCCCGGCAGCCTGGCTGAGCGCCAGGCCATCGCCGCGCGCCAGGAGAACTCCGAGGTCTTCGCACTGCTGGAGATGTCACTGTTCGGCATGCTGGTGTTCTCGGCCGCCAACGACCTGCTCACCATGTTCGTGGCACTGGAGATCCTCTCGCTGCCGCTGTACGTGATGTGTGCCCTGGCGCGCCGTCGCCGCCTGCTGTCGCAGGAGGCCGCGCTGAAGTACTTCATGCTCGGCGCCATGTCGAGTGCCTTCTTCCTGTTCGGCGCCGCGCTGCTGTACGGCTACACGGGAAGCTTCAACTTCGCGCTGATGGATCGTTCCATCACCCTGTCCACCGAGTCGATCGGGCTGTTGCTCGCCGGCACCGCGCTGGTCACCTCCGGCGTGCTGTTCAAGGTGGGCGCGGTGCCCTTCCACAACTGGGTTCCCGACGTCTACACCGGCGCCCCGACCCCGGTCACCGGCTTCATGGCCATCTGCACCAAGATCGCCGCCTTCGCCGGCCTGCTGCGCGTGCTCTACGTCGCGCTCGGCGGGGCCCGCTGGGACTGGCAGCTGGTGCTGGTGGTCATCGCCCTGGCCACCATGCTGATTGGTGCTGTCGTCGGCCTGGCACAGACCGACGTGAAGCGCCTGCTGGCCTACTCGTCCATCGCGCATGCCGGCTTCATCATGATTGCGGTGGTTGGCGCCGTGACCGCTGCTGGTGGCCTAGCCGCCGGCGAGTCCGGCTCCGTGTCCAGCGTGATGTACTACCTGGCCGCCTACGGCCTGGCGACGCTGGGAGCCTTCGCGATCCTGCCCATGGTGCGGCGTGTCGGCGGCGAGGCCAATGGCTTCGACGCATGGGCCGGGCTGGGCAGGCGTCGTCCCGTGCTCGCGGTGATCATGACGCTGTTCCTGGCCTCCATGGCAGGCATCCCGCTCACCGGTGGCTTCATCGGCAAGCTGCTGGCCTTCAGCGCGGGCTGGCAGGGCGGCTACGCCTGGCTGGCCGTCGTGGCCATCTGCCTGTCGGTCGTGACCGCGGCCTACTACTTCCGCGTCGTGTGGATCATGTTCTTCAAGGAACCTGACATGGAAGTTGACGTGGTCAAGGCTGGCTGGCCCACCTGGCTGGTCATCATCATCGGCGTTGTCGGTACTGTTGTTCTCGGCATTGCGCCGGGGCCGGTACTTGACCTGTTCACCGGCGCAGCACAGTTCCTGCGCTGATAAGGAGACGACCTTGACGCAGGCCGAGGACGAGGCTTTCGAGGCCTACGTCGGCGATCAGCTGGATGCGGTGGAACGGCGCCTCAGCGCGATCACGCTGACGGCAGCCAATCCCTTCCTGGCTGAGGCGGCCGAGCACATCATCGCGGCCGGGGGCAAGCGCTTCCGCCCGATGCTCGTGGCGGTCACCAGCCAGCTGGGGCCGCAGCCCAACGACGCGGCGGCGCAGATCGCGGCCGTCGTGGTGGAGCTGACCCATGTGGCCTCGCTCTACCACGATGACGTGATGGACGATGCGGCATTGCGCCGCGGGGTCCCCAGCGCCAATGCGGCGTACGGCAATTCGACCGCCATCATGGTGGGTGACTGGTTGTTCGCCCGGGCCTCCAACCAGGTGGCCACATTGGGCAACGACTTCGTGCGGATGCAGGCCGACACCTTCGCCGAACTGGTCACCGGCCAGATCGACGAGATGCGCGGCCCCCAGCCCGGTCATGACGCGATGTTGCACTATCTCAACGTGGTGGCCGGCAAGACCGGGGCGTTGATCCGCACGTCGGCGGTGTTCGGCGCCATGACCAGTGGCGCAAGCCGTGAGGTGCTCGATGCGCTGGCGCAGTTCGGCATGCAGATCGGCGTGGTCTTCCAGCTTGCCGACGACCTGATGGACATCATGTCGGACGATTCCGGCAAGGCCCCCGGCACTGACCTGCGCGAGGGCGTCTCGACCCTGCCGACGCTCATGCTGGCCGCCAGCGAGGATTCCGACGACGATGAGCTGAAGTCGTTGATCGCCGGCGACCTGGCCGACGACGACGTGCTGGCGCGCACCCTGGCGATGCTGCGTGCCAACCATGTGATCGAGGAGGCGCGTGCAGATATCGTGCAGCGCGCCGAACTGGCCCGCAAGCAGCTGGACCTGTTGCCCGATGGTGCCGCGACCCGCGCGCTGTCGCGCCTGTGCGATGAGGTGGTCAGCCGCTCGAACTGAGCACAGGGTCTGATCAGAGGCAGGAGGGGTGCCCCGACGAGCGTCGGGACACCCCTCCTGCCGTATCCGGGTCCTGTCGTATCCGGGTCTGCCGTATCCGGGTCCGGCCCTATCCTGGTCCGGCGCCGTTCAGCGGGTCGGCGTCAACGGTGTGTCGGGGTCGAAGGCCGCCCGCGGGTCATAGCGTCCGGGCCCGTAGCGGTTGGGGCCGAAGGTGCCCCCGATCGCCATGAACACCAGCACGATGAAGTTCCCGAAGCCGGGAATGAAGTGCAGCAACAACCACCAGCCGCTGCGGTCCTGATCGTGGAAGCGGCGGATCTGCACCATGATGAACGGCAGCAACATCGCCAGTGAGAACACCCAGCCCAGCGCGTTGAACCAGACGTTGTGTGACATATACGCGTAGAACCAGCCGTCATCGGCCAGCGTCGTGTGGTCTCCGGTGAGCACCGCCAGCAGGCCCAACACGGAGTCGACCACCAGGATGAAGAACAGGAACCACCAGAACTCGGCGCGTCCGGATCGTCCGTTGGGGTTCACATAGTTGCGGAAGCAGCTCTTGATCGCTTCGAGGGGACTCATGGCCTCTCCTGTTCCTCGCGGATGAATTCGTCGGGAAGGACAGTTCGTTGGCCTACAACGGTAGAGGTGCGGTCACCGCCCGGTGACGGCGGGGGGCTCCTGCGAGTCGTCCCCGGATGGGGGTGGGGTGGCGTTCTTCGGGGGACGGGTGGCGCTGTCGGCGCCCGGTGATGCCCAGAACTGGTCGGGGTCAGTGGTCGGCACGGGCGTCGTGTCGCCCAGCACGACGGTGCTTTCGGACGCTGCCGTGTCGCCCAGCACCACGGTCTGTTCGGACGCCGCCGGGTTCTCCAGCCGAACCGTGTCGTCCTCGGCGCCATTGCGTGCGTCGTGGTGGGCACCGGTGTCCAGCAGCGTCGGCTCGGCGTCCTGCGGGCCGGGCATGAACGCGTCGCGGGAACCGGCGGGCTCCTGGGTCGGCTGGGCCTGGGGTCCCACCTGGGTGCCGGGGCGCACGGGGCTGGCGGGGTAGCCGTTCCCGCCGGTCGGGTAAGAACTCGCCGGGGGGAACGGGCTGGACTGGTGGGGTGCGGGATCGGGCCCGCCGGCCGGTGCCGCGGAGGGTTCGCCGGGTACATCGCGCGAACCATCGGGGTAGTAGCTGCGCGCATCAGGATCGGGCTGGGCGCCCTGCTGGCCGAAGGCCGGTGACGGCGGCACTGAGGCGTCCGGACGCCAGGCAGGGGCCGCCTGCTGGTGGCCGTAGCCCGGCTGGGCGTAGTCGGCCCGGCCCCAGGTCGATTGCTCGTAGCCCTGGCCATAGGCCTGCTGGCCGAAGCCCGGGGCGTCCGGTTGGCCGTAACCGGGCTGCGGGCCGTATCCGGGCTGTCCGTAGGAGACGTCCGGGGCGGGCAGTGCATAGCCGCCCTGCCCCGGGCCGTACAGCGCCGGCCCGTAACCCGCGTCATCGCCCCATCGTGGATCGGGGCCGTGGCGGTTGGGGCCGCGCGTGCCCTCCAGGCACATGAAGACCAGCGGAATCACCAGGAAGAACAGGTTGAGCAGCACCAGCGCCCCCGACAGGTCCTGGTCATGGAAGCGGCGGGCCTGCACGCACAGCAGCGGAATGAGGCTCACCACATTGGCCACGAGGATGAGCAGGAACAGTCCTCCGCCCACCGGCGGCACCACGATGGAGACGAGCGTCGCGAGCAGGAAGGCGCCCACATTGCCCAGGAGCAGGGCCAGGTAGAAATACCAGAACTCTGCCCGACTGGCACGTCCATTCGGATCAGCGAACTTGCGCAGGCATGTGCTGACGGCTTCACCGAAACTCATGTGGTGCTCCTCATAGTCGGAATGTGCGCGGACGACGCAGTCCCACGGCGGGGTGCCGCCCACGGGTCCTGAGGGGTGCGCGTCAGGCTACCAAATCTGCACGCGGTCACTCGGCTCCAGCCACATGGGATCTCCCGGCTTGGTGCCGAAGGCCTCGTGGAAGGCCGAGATATTGCGCACCACCTGGTTGCAGCGGATCTCGTCGGGGGAGTGCGGGTCAACGGCCAGCGATTGGCGCATCTGCTCGGGCCTGGTGGTGTCCTGCCACACCTGGGCCCAGCCCAGGAAGAGGCGCTGGGCGGCCGTATAGCCGTCCTGGGGCGCCGGCTCGACGCCACCCAACGAGAGCAACCAGGCCTGATAGGCGATGGACAGGCCGCCCAGGTCGCCGATGTTCTCCCCGATCGTCAGCTCGCCATTGACATGTACCTCGGGGCACACCGAGGGCGCCAGCTCGTTGTACTGGGCGATGAGCGCATGCGTGCGGTCCTCGAAGGCCTTGCGGTCGTCGTCGGTCCACCAGTTGCGCAGTCGTCCGTCACCGTCGCAGGTGGAGCCCTGGTCGTCGAAGCCATGGCCGATCTCGTGGCCGATCACCCCGCCGATGCCGCCGTAGTTCACCGCATCGTCGGCATCCACGTTGAAGAACGGGGGCTGCAGGATCGCGGCCGGGAAGACGATCTCGTTGCGCAGCGGATGGTAGTAGGCGTTCACCGTCTGGGGATACATGAACCACTCGTCGCGATCCACGGGCCCGGAGAGCTGCTCGATGGTGTGGTCGAATTCGAAGGAAGCGGCCCGCAGCACATTGCCGAGCAGGTCATCGGGGGCGATCTCCAGCGCCGAGTAGTCGCGCCACTTGTCGGGATACCCGATCTTGGTGCGGAACTTCGACAGCTTGTCCAGCGCCTCGGCGCGGGTGGCCTCGGTCATCCAGTCCAGGGTGCTGATCGACGCCCGATAGGCCTCCAGCAGGTTGCGCACGAGCCGATCGGCCGCAGCCTTGGTCTCCGGCGGGAAGTGCTTGGCCACATAGCGCTTGCCGATGGCCTCACCCAGCACGCCCTCGGTCACCGAGACGCCGCGCTTCCAGCGGGCACGCTGCTTGGGGACGCCCCGCAGCCCCTTCGAATAGAACTCGAAGCTCTGCGCGCTCAGGTCGCGATTCAGATAGGGCGACAGGCCACTGACCACCTGCCAGCGCGCCCAGGCCCGCCAGCGGTCGAGGTTCTCGGGGATCACGAGCTTGGCGACGTCGCCCAGGAAGGTGCGCTGTGCGTTGACCACCTCGCTGACGGCCTCGCGCGGGAGTTCCGCGCCGGCCAGGAAGGAATCCCATTCCAGGGTGGGGGTGGCGGCGGTGAAGTCGTCCCAGGTCTGCGGGAAGTACATCTGGGTCATGTCGCGGGTGCGCACCTTGTCCCAGTGGCAGGCCGCGATCTGCTTCTCCAGCTCGAAGGCCATCGTCGCCTGGCCGTCGGCGTCGGCCACGCCGGCGAGGTCGAAGCTCTTGCGGATGTGCGCCAGGTACAGCGCCCGCAGGTCCTCGTGGTCGGGCAGGCGGTAGTACTCCTCGTCGGGCAGCCCGATGCCGGCCTGGCCCACGAACATGAGATAGCGGTTCGGATTGCCCGGGTCGGAATCGTTGTCGAAGTCAGCGAGCGGGTTGATGCCGTGGCGCACGCTCCAGCCCCAGAACGACGCCAGGTCGGCGACGCTGGCGATCGCGTCGACGCGCGCCAGGATCGGTGCCAGGGGCGAGACGCCGAGCGCCTCGATGGTCTCCTCGTCCATGAACGAGGCGTACAGGTTCGCGATCTTCGCCTGTTCGGTGGTGGGATCATCGCCGGCCTCAAGGCCCTCGACGATCTCGTGCACCGCCTTTTCGGAGTTCTCGCGCAGGATGGCGAACGCACCCCAGTTGCTGCGGTCGTCGGGGATCACCGCGTTCTTCAGCCAGGTGCCATTGACATGGCGGAACAGGTCGGTGGTGGGGGCGACGGACTTGTCGAAATCCTCGAAATGGAATGCAGGAGTGCTCACCTGCCCAAGGCTACCCATCACCCACCATCGTCCCGGCGGAATCGGCCGGTCTCGCGATCAGCGAAGCCCCCGCCGCGGTCACTTGCGACGATGGCTCGCGACGATGGTGGGTGGGGTTGGTGCCCCGTCCCCCGGGCAGGCCCGGACCTATTCGACCAACCAGGTATCGGTGCCGTTGATCAGGTTCTGCAGCGCCGGATCCGACGAGGGGTTGGCCTCGCCATGGGTGGCCTGCGTGATCTGGGTGCGCACCTGGTCGTCATAACTGGGCAGCGAGATGTCGCGGAAGATCCCCATCGGAGCCCGGTGCATGACCCCGGAATCGGTGAGCCGACTCAGCGCGAACGCCCGGGTGGGATCGGGATTGGTGGGATCGTGCACCACGATGTCGGCCTCCTTGACCTCGGAGACCTTCGCGATGCGCACCCCGCCGTTGGCGTCGGGCACCACGCACAGCTCGCGGTCGGTGCCGAAGCGGATCTGCTCGCCGGCCACCAGCGGGATCACTGCCTCGTCGGCCCCGGGGCCCTTCAGCGCCTCGAAGGCACCGTCGTTGAACACGGGGCAGTTCTGGTAGATCTCCACCAGGCTCGCACCGCGATGGTGGGCGGCGGCTGCAATGGTCGACACCAGGTGCTCGCGGTCGGAATCCAGTGAGCGCGCCACGAAGGTGGCCTCCGAGCCGAGCGCATAGGACACCGGGTTCACGGGACGATCCGGCGCGCCCATCGGGCTCGACTTCGTGACCTGGCCCACGGCGGAGGTGGGGGAGTACTGGCCCTTGGTCAGGCCGTAGATGCGGTTGTTGAACAGCAGGATGGTGATGTTCACATTGCGCCGCAGCGCATGCAGCAGGTGGTTTCCGCCGATGGACAGGGCGTCGCCGTCGCCGGTCACCACGAACACCGCCAGGTCGGGACGGGTGACCGCCAGGCCCGTGGCCAGCGTCGTGGCCCGGCCATGGATCGAGTGGATGCCATAGCTGTTCAGGTAATAGGGCAGCCGCGACGAGCAGCCGATGCCCGAGACCACCATCGTGTTCTCGCGGGCGATCCCCAGCTCGGGCAACACCTGCTGGAAGGCCGACAGGATCGAATAGTCCCCGCAGCCGGGGCACCAGCGGGGCTCCTCGGTGACGAAGTCCTTGCGGTTCAGTGGCGTGGTCGCCAGCGGAACCCCGAGCAGGCCATTGGCCTGCTCGTCTGCCTGTGTCGCGTCGATGCTCATCGACGGGCCTCCTGTTCGATCTCGTCCAGATGTCCGGCCAGGTATTGCGTCAGCTCACCCACCGGTAGGGGTTGTCCGCGCACCTTGCTGAAGGTGCGCACGTCCACCAGGTACTTGGCACGCAGCACCAGCGCCAGCTGGCCGAGGTTCACCTCGGGGGCGATGACGCGGCGATAGCGGTGCAGCACCTGGTCGAGGTTGGCCGGCAACGGGTTCAGCGTGCGCAACTGCACCTGGGCGACGTGGCGTCCGGCAGCGCGCAGGTCGCGCACGGCGGCGGTGATCGGGCCCCACGAGGAGCCCCAACCCACCACCAGCAGGTCGGCCTCGCCTTCGGGGTCGTCGACCAGCGCGTCGGGCACCGGGATGCGTGCGACGCGCTCGGCGCGGGTGTGCACCATCTGCTCGTGGTTGGCCGGGTCGTAGCTCACCGTGCCCGCCTCAACCGACTTCTCCAGGCCGCCGAGGCGGTGTTCGGCGCCCACGGTGCCGGGCAGCGCCCAGTCGCGGGCGAGGGTCTGCGGGTCGCGCTTGTAGGGCAGGAAGGTGGGCTTGCCCTTCTCGTCGAAGCCGTTGGGTCCGGTGGCGAAGTGCGGGTCGATCGGTGCGATCTGCGAAAGGTCGGGCACCTGCCAGGGCTCGGCGCCGTTGGCCAGGAAGGCATCGGTGAGCAGCACCACCGGGGTGCGGTTCTCCACCGCGGCGCGGCAGGCGTCCACGGTCACTTGGAAGCAGTCGGACGGGGAACTGGGGGCGAACACCGGCAGGGGTGATTCCCCGTTGCGTCCCCACAACGCCTGGAGCAGGTCTCCCTGCTCGGTCTTGGTGGGCATGCCGGTGGACGGGCCGGAGCGCTGCACGTCGACGATCACCAGCGGCAGCTCGGTCATCACCGCCAGGTTGATCATCTCCTGCTTCAGCGCGAAGCCGGGGCCGGAGGTGGTGGTGACGCCCAGTGCTCCGCCAAGGGAGGCGCCCAGTGCGGCACCGATGCCGGCGATCTCGTCCTCGGCCTGCACGGTGATCACGCCGAATGCCTTGCGCTTCGACAGCTCGTGCAGGATGTCGGAGGCCGGCGTGATCGGATACGAGCCGACGAACAGCGTCATCCCGGCCCGGGCGGCGCCGACCATGAGCCCGTAGGCGGTGGCCAGGTTGCCGGTGATGCGGCGGTAGCGCCCGGCCGGCACCGGCGCCGGCGGCACCTCGTAGCGCACCGCGAACTGCTCGGTGTTCTCGCCATAGTTCTCGCCGGCACGCAGCGCGGCGATATTGGCGTCGCGCACGCTGGGACGTGAGGCGAAGGTCTCGCCCAGCCAGTGCACGGTGTCCTCGGTGGGACGTCCGTACAGCCAGCTGACCAATCCGAGGGCGAACATATTGCGGCTGCGGGCGGCACCGCGCCGGCTGGTCTCGAAGGCCGACACGGCGGTGGCGGTCAGCGTGGTGATGTCCACCTCGACCAGCTGGTAGCCCTCCAGGGAGCCGTCGGTGAGCGGATCGGCCTGGTAACCGGCCTTCTCGAGGGCCCGCTTGGCGAACGAGTGCTTGTCGACGATCACCAGCCCGCCGCGCACCACATCGGCCAGGTTCGCCCGCAGCGCCGCGGGGTTCATGGCCACCAGCACGTCGACGTGCTCGCCGGGGGTCACGATGTCCTCGTCGGCGAATTGGATCTGGAAGCTGCTGACGCCGGCGATCGTGCCCTGGGGAGCCCGGATCTCGGCGGGATAGTCGGGCAGGGTGGCGATGTCGTTGCCGTGTTCTGCTGATTCGGCGCCGAACCGGTCGCCGGTGAGCTGCATGCCATCACCCGAGTCGCCGGCGAAACGAATCACCACCCGATTGAGTCGCTGGCGCTGTGGTGTCTGCTGCCCCGGGTTCACATCTGCTCCTTGACGCATTCGGTGTCGGATCCCGGCTGGTAGGTCCATCGTGGTGTCCGCGATGGTGCCCGGCCGGGTCGGACCATTGGCCGGCTGGTCCCCTCATCGGGGCCGCCCTCCACACTAATGTCGAAAACCGGGCCCGACAGGGTTGACCGATACGCTGTGAGCATGGTCGTCGAGGGGTCCCGCGCAGTTGCCTGGTTGGCAAACTGCTGGCGTGATCTTGCCGACGCCCTGCGCGTGCGGGTGGTGCGCCGTGGCCTGTACGGCACCCTGCTGATCGCCATCGGCGCCCTGAGCCCCGCCTATCTGCCGCGCAGTTCGCCGTGGTGGACGTGGTTGTCCGCGCGTCGGGCGGAGGGATTGCCCTCGAAGCTGATCGGCACCGCTGCGACGATGGCCGGTCTGCTGCTGATCATGAGTGCCTGGTACCGGTTGCGGCCCGGGGCGAGGGGCGGTGCGCCCGGCGACGCAACGGGCCCGGCGGCATATCTGACGCTCAAGCACTGGGCGGTGCTGGCCTGGTGGAGCCTGCCCTTCCTGGCGGCCCCGCCGATCTTCAGCCATGACGCCTATTCCTATGCTGCGCAGGGCTGGCTGGTGCACAACGGGATCAGTCCCTATTACTCGGGGCCGGGCGTGCTGCCCGGCGGCTTCGCCGACCAGGTCGCCTGGGTGTGGCGTGACACGCCGAGTCCCTACGGGCCCCTGGCCATGCAGATCTCGCACCTGCTGCTGCACGTGTGCGGCTTCGACCCCTATTGGTCGGCGGTGGCCCAACGCGTACCCGCGCTGCTCGGGGTGGTGCTGATCGGCATCTTCCTGCCGCGGTTGGCGCGCCGGGTGGGCTGCGACCCGGCCTTCACCGCATGGTTCGGTGTGCTCAACCCGCTGTTGATCATCGACTTCGTGGGCGGGGCCCACAATGACTCGCTCATGATGGGACTGGTGGTCTTCGGCCTGTGGCTGGCCACCATTCCCGGCGGACGACGGTATTCGTCGCGGTCGTGGGCTGCCGGGGGCTGGTGGTGGCTGGCCGGCGCAGCGATCATCGGCGTGGGGGCGACGATCAAGCAGCCCGCCTTCCTGGCCGCCTATGTGGTGCCGATGCTGGCACGGCGCTGGGGCAGCCTCAAGGTGGGGGAGACCGCCATCACCGTCACCCGGGTGCTCACCAGCTTCGCGGTGTCCATTGCGGTCTTCGCCGGGATCAGCATCGCCACCGGGCTCGACTTCGGGTGGTACAACGCCGTCAGCGTGCCCGGCAGCGTGGGCTCCCCGGCGCCGGCGAGCATCGTCGGCAATGGCGTGCAGTGGGTGATGAACCTGTTCGGTGCCGATCCCACGGCCAAGTTGGGCATCAGTATCACCCAGACCGTCTTCCTGGCCGTCGGCGCCGTGGTGCTCGCGCTGGGGGCCGTGACGATCGCCCGCAAGCGGCCCGCCACCTTCATCTCCTGGGGCTACCTCGTGGTGGCCATCGCCAGCCCCGCGCTGCACAGTTGGTACATGCTGTGGGGCGGCCTGACGCTGCCCCTGGCCCAGCCGCGTCGACGCCTGGTGGCCGTGGCCATCTGGGTGAACCTGGCGCTGCTGTGCTACGACGCCGTCGACATGGCCTGGCGCAATGACGGCGTGGCCATCGGCGTCGCCGCGGTCGCCGCCTCGGTGTTCATGACGTGGATCCACCAGGCGTCGGTCAGGGTGACCCGCCATCCGGGCCATGCCACGCACCTGGAGCTCCCCGCAACCTCCTGAGAGCCGTCCGATCGGGGGGCAGGACCCCGAGCAGGCGGATTTCATCGCTATTGTTCCCGGGCTCCCCGGCGGGACGCGCCAATGGTTAATCTCGACATGTCAGCCGGCAGGGCTGGGTCAACCAACCCGTGTCACTCAACAGCACCGTGTCGACCAGGGAGGCATCGTGGCCAACCTTCAGCAAGCAGCGACTTCCACGACGTTGACGTTCACCAACCGTGAGAGGCTCGCCGTGCTCATCACGACGACCCTGGGTGTGATTGGCGTCGGCTGGAGCGCCGTGGGTCTTGTCCGCGACGGGATATCTGCCCGGGAGCTCGTGGGGTTCATCGGCCAGACGCTCATCTACCTGGCACTGCTGATAGGAATCCTGCAACGTCGGGGCTGGGCAGTGACCCTCGTCCGGTTCTTCGCCTTCTGCACGGTGGCCCAGATCATTGTGTCCCCGAACTACCCCACCACGGCGCGGTTCCTGACAACCCTGGTGTTCCTCGCCTGCGTGGTGACGCTGCTGTGGAGCCTCAAGGGCTTCCGGACGGTTCGGCGAACGTGACCCCGGGCCCGTTCAATCAGCGGCCCGCCCAGCGGCACCGGATCGCCATGGGACGCACTCAGAGGTCGTAGTCCACGACCACGGCGGCGTGGTCGCTGACGCGTTCGTCGGCGCCGTGGTCGCGATCCACGAAGGCGCGGGCACTCCTGCGGGCCAGCTGTGGGCTCGCCAGGTGGTAGTCGATGCGCCAACCGGTATCGCGGGCGAAGGCCTGCCCCATCCAGCTCCACCATGAATAGGGGCCGTCCTGATCGGGGTGGGCGGCGCGCACCACGTCCACGAGCGTGCGCGGCGAGAGTTGTTCGCTCAACCAGGCCCGCTCCTCCGGCAGGAACCCGGACGCCTTCTGTGCCGGGCGCCAGTTCTTCACGTCCAGCCGGGTGTGCGCGATGTTGAAGTCGCCCACCACGAGGAACTCGCGTCCGGCGGCATGGGCGGCGCGGCGCGCCCGGGTGAGGTGACGCGAGAAGCCGGCCAGGAAGGCCATCTTGCGGTCATAGCGCCGCTGCACGCCGGCCAGTTGTTCGTCGGTCAGCGGATCGCGACTGCGGATGCCCGGCGCCAACAGCGAATCGCCCTTCGGCACATAGACGCAGGCCACCGTCAGCGGCTGGTCGGCCAGGTCGACCTCCACATAGCGTCCCTCATGGTTGAACGAGCGCAGCGGGCGGGCCAGCGGATAGTCCGGCACCGACAGCTCGTCGGCCCCGGCCATCCGCGCGTCTCCTGCAGGCGAGATGAACATCGCCTGGTCGCTCCACACCCGCACGGCGTCGAAGGGCGTGCGGCTCAGCACCGCCACGCCGTTGCGGCCCTTCAGCTCACCGGCGTCATAGGCCACGTGGAAGCCGGCGAAGGCCTCCATCGGGAGCGCCTCATAGGGGCAGCGCACCTCCTGCAGGCAGGCGACGTCGGGCAGGCAGCGTTGCTTCCAGCCCGCGAAGCCCCTGCGTTGGGCGGCACGGATGCCATTGACGTTGTAGGTGGCCAGTCGAAGCACGCCGACCACCCTAACCGTCGGGCGGCCGGCCACCCGCGGCGACGACCCGGACGTGGTCGGTCAAAGGTTGCGCCCAGAGTGCTGCGCCACACTGGGGGCATGGCTCGTGAACCGCAGGTCTTCCATGCCGACGGACCGGTGCGCCGCACCTGGGCATCGAAGTTGGCGGCCACACTGGCCGTGCTCGTCGTGGTGGCGCTGATCGTCGGGCCCGTCGTGGTGCGGGCCGTCCACCGGTCCAATGCCGATGCCGCCGAGGCCAGCCTGCTGCTGCTCGGGCTGGCGTGCGTCGTCGTGGGCCTCGTCGCGGTGTTGTGCGCGTTCGTGGCCGTGGTGCGCGATCGGGGCACCTCGCGCGTCGGGGCCCTGCTGTTCCTGGCCGATGCCGGCGTGCAGGTCGTCTACGGGCTGATCGGCATTTCCAGCACCCAGATGCAGGGCCTGGCCGACCAGGCCTACAGCTGGAGTTGGGCGGCGATCAGCCTGTTGGTCACCGTCGTCGCCTGCGCGTTCACCTTCATGCCGCCGCGTCCGCTGACCACCCGCAAGGACGCTCGCCGACCCGTCCGCTGAGGTGCCCGAGGGGGTCGTGTTCCCCACTGGCCCCGGGCCCCCACCGAGCCGTGATTTTTACGTGCTCGGCGATCACTGGTAGTGTTCTGCGACGCATGGCAGGTTGCCCGAGCGGCCAATGGGAGCGGTCTGTAAAACCGTCGGCGTAGTCCTTCGAAGGTTCGAATCCTTCACCTGCCACTCTCGGGGCGGGCGCCCCGAGTTGAAGAAGCCTTACACCGGATGGGTGCAGGGCTTCTTCGCTTTCCGGGGGCCCGTCGTCCCCACCATTCCCAGCGCCGGTCCTGCGTGCCGATGACGACGTGCCGATGGCCCACAGGTCACACCGGGAACCCCTCCGCAGCATCATCCGACGCCCCACGGCGACCCGTTTCCCACGTGCCGGGACAGAACCTTCCGATCTTCCCAACTGATGAGACCCCGGGAATATCGGCTGATGGAGCCCACTTGTACTTGGTGGAAGCAACCATCGAACCAAGTCGGAATGCCGACTACAGGAGGTAAGTGAAAGTGTCGCTCGTGGGCACCCAGATTCTGCCGTTCAAGGCCAGCGCGTTCCATCAGGGGGAGTTCGTCGACGTAACCGACGAGGACCTCAAGGGCAAGTGGTCGGTGATCTTCTTCTACCCGGCCGACTTCTCGTTCGTCTGTCCCACCGAGCTCGGTGACCTTGCGGACCACTACGACCAGTTCCAGAAGATGGGCGTGGAGATCTACTCGGCCTCGACCGACACCCACTTCGTCCATGCCGCATGGCACAAGGAGTCCGAGGAAGTCAAGAAGGTGCAGTACGTCATGCTCGGCGATCCGAGCGGTCAGCTCGCCACCAACTTCCAGGTGCTGCGCGAGGGCCAGGGCCTGGCTGATCGCGGCACCTTCCTCATCGATCCCGATGGGGTGATCCAGCTCGTGGAGGTCAGCGCCGACGGTGTCGGCCGCGACGCCAGCGAACTGGTGCGCAAGGTGCGCGCCGCGCAGTATGTACGCCAGCACCCCGATCAGGTCTGCCCCGCACACTGGGATGAGACCGGCGACACGCTGACCCCCAGCCTCGACCTCGTCGGCCAGATCTGAGTCGATCACCACATCGCAAGTCACCGCGGCGCTCGTGAGCGCCCTGACGCATTCGGCGTCTCGACCACAGTGAATGACGCGGGCGTGCCGCACCAGAAGATCCGGTGCGGCACGCCCTCATTCCTGCCGGGCCCGCCACTCGTGGGTTTCTGTCCCCATCGGGCGGGTCCCTCGTCGAATGCGTCTCCCCGGACCATTCATCGCATTCAACCCAAAGGACGACATGGCAGTTCTTGACGCAGCCCTCATCTCCCAGCTCAACCAGCTCATGGACCGGGTCACCCACCCGGTCGAGCTGGTGATGAGCCTCGACGACCGCCCCGAATCGGCGCAGATCTCCGACATGCTCGAGCAGGTCGCCGCACTGTCAGCGAACATCACCGTGCGCCGTGACGACGCCGCCCACGACCGCCGCCCGGCCTTCTCGATCACCCGTCCGGGCTCCGACATCTCGATCACCTTCGCCGCCCTGCCCACCGGCCACGAGTTCAACTCGTTCGTGCTGGCGCTGCTGCAGGTGGGTGGCAACCCGGTGAAGCTCGACGAGAAGGTGGTGGCGGGTGCCAGGGCGATCACCACCCCGAAGAACTTCGTCACCTACATTTCGCTGACCTGCCAGAACTGCCCCACCGTGGTGCAGGCCATCAATGCGATGGCCGTGCTCAACCCGCTGATCACCAACACGGTCGTCGATGGCTCGCTGTTCCGTGATGAGGTGGAGGCAGAGAAGATCAAGGCCACGCCCACGATGTACCTCAACGGCGAGCTCTTCGGCCAGGGACGCATGGAGGCCGCGCAGATCCTGTCGGGCATGGATTCCGACGCCGGCGCCTCCATGGCCGCTGAGCTGTCGTCCCGCAAGCCCTACCAGGTGCTCGTGGTGGGCCAGGGCCCGGCCGGTGTCGCCTCGGCGATCTACCTGGCCCGCAAGGGCATCCGCACCGCCCTGATCGGCGATCGCTTCGGTGGCCAGGTCAATGACACGTTGTCCATCGAGAACGTGATCTCGGTGCCGCACACCGAGGGCCCGAAGCTGGCCTCCGACCTGCGCACCCACGCCTCGCAGTACGAGATCGACATGATCGACGGGGTGCGGGCCGCCGAGCTGCTCCCCGCCACGGACGGCGACGATCTGGTGGGGGTGCGTCTGGAGGGCGACGCGCGGTTGTCCGCCGATGCGGTGGTGCTCGCCACGGGCGCGCACTGGCGCCAGATGGGGGTCCCCGGCGAGCAGGAGTACCGCAACAAGGGCGTCACCTACTGCCCGCACTGCGACGGTCCGCTGTTCAAGGGCAAGGACGTCGCCGTCATCGGCGGCGGGAACTCGGGCATTGAGGCCGCCCTCGACCTGGCCGGCGTTGCCCGCCACGTCACCGTGGTCGAGTTCATGCCCGCTTGCAAGGCCGACGAGGTGCTCCTTGACCGCGTCGACCAGACCACCAACATCACCGTGCTCACCAATTCGGCGGTCACCGAGGTGGTGGGCGACGGATCACAGGTCACCGGCCTGCACTACGACGACAGGGCCACCGGCGAGCACCGTGAGCTCGCCCTGGACGGCGTCTTCGTGCAGATCGGGCTCATGCCCAACACCGATTGGTTGAAGGGCGCCGTGAAGCTCGACGCGCATGGCCAGATCGTCATCGACGATCGGGGTGCCACCAATGTGCCGCGCGTCTTCGCGGCCGGTGACTGCACCGACGTTCCCTTCAAGCAGATCATCGTGGCTGAGGGTGCCGGTGCGATCGCCGGGCTGTCGGCCTGGGAATCCTTGATCCGCGAGCAGTCCACGGCGGCTCCGAAGGGCTCCGATGTGGCGTCCACGACGGGCTCGCAGGACGCCCGGAAGGGCGAGCCACAGGCGGCGATGGCACGCTGATTTGAGAACCGGCGCGCAAATCCGGTAGTGTTGCGCGTCGGCTGGCCCCTATAGCTCAGTCGGTAGAGCGTCTCCATGGTAAGGAGAAGGTCTGCGGTTCGATTCCGCATGGGGGCTCTGTTGCGGCCTTCGATCACATACCGCGTGATCGAGTCCGGGTTGCGGCAAGTTTGTGGACGGGAGACCGCTCACAGGGGCGGGATAGCTCAGGCGGTAGAGCAAGCGGCTCATAATCGCTGTGTCGCGGGTTCGAGTCCCGCTCCCGCTACCGAAGGCTGAGGCATGACAAGCCCGGATCGCGTGGCCGTGATCGGTGATTGGGTGCCCGACCTAGTATTGAAGGGTGACCGTGCTCCGCCAAATGCGGCGGAATTTCGGCAAGACGAGAAGGATCGACAATGGCCAAGAAGGCAGGGGACGTTCGTCCCAAGATCACGCTTGCCTGCACCGTGTGCAAGGAGCGGAACTACATCACCAAGAAGAACCGCCGCAATACGCCGGATCGCCTTGAGCTGAGCAAGTTCTGCCCCAGGGATGGCAGGCACACCCTGCACCGCGAGACCCGCTGAGCAAGCTTCAGGACTACCGATCAGGCCGCCAAGTCGTTGACTTGGCGGCCTGATCCATTTCGTGGGGGGTGTGGTTCCTGGTCGCGGCGGTCCTCGCTGGCCGTGCGCCGCCCTCGGCGGTCCCCAGTAGTCGTGCGCCGTCCCCGGCGGTCCTCAGTAGTCTTGACTCGTGCCTATTGGACCTGAACATGTCGGACGGACCTATCCGTCAACCGCGCCCTATCGCGTGAGTCGCGCCAAGATCCTGGAGTTCGTGAAGTCGCTGGGCGACCCGAACCCGGCCTACCTGGCCGACGATGACACTCCCTTCACTGCGCCGCCCACCTTCGCCGCCGTGATCGCGGCCTCCGCGTGGGGTGCGATGTTCGATGATCCCGACCTCGGGCTGTCCCTGCAGCGCACGGTGCATGCCGATCAGCGCTTCGACATCGAGCGGCTGATGCGCGAGGGCGACGATGTGACGGCCACCCTGACCATCACGAAGGTCCACAACCGTGGCCTCACCGACATGGTGACCATCGCGGTGAAGCTCGACACCGTGGACGGCGAGCACCTGTGCACCGCGACGTCCACCCTGCTCAACACCCGCGAGGCCGCCGAATGAGCGCCTTCGACCCGGCAGCGGTGCGTGCCGGCGACGTCCTGCCACCCCTGACGCTCACGATCACCCGTGGCGGCATCGTGCGCTACGCCGGAGCGTCCACCGACTTCAATCCCATCCACTGGAGCGACCGCAAGGCCCGCGAGCTCGGGTTGCCCGGCGTCCTTGCCCACGGCATGTGGACGATGGGGGCCTCCCTGCGCATCATCACCGACTGGTGTGCCGACCCCCGCCGCGTGCTCGACTACCAGGTGCGCTTCACCCGTCCGGTGCAGGTGCCCGATGACGACCGGGGCGTGCAGGTGCAGGTCAGCGCGTCGGTCACCGGGGTGGAGGCGGGCGTCGCCACGGTGGCGGTGGACGTGCGCATCGACCACGAGGGCAAGCCGGTGAAGGTGCTCGGCAACGCCAGGGCCCACATCCGCCTGTGAGGCACGTCGGGGGCACGCGATTTCGCCGGCTCCCCATTCCAACAGCAGTCGTTCATCAGGAGGCAGCACATGAGTATCGCCGATGAAGAGGACTACGACCTCTTCGATTCCTGCGAGCTCGACCCCACATCGGGCATCCTTCCGGAGCGCGAGATCTCCGATTCGCCCGTGCTGGCCGACCACACCAGCTTCCATATCGGGGGCAGGGCCAAGCGCTTCGTGGTGGCCCGTACCGAGGCCGAGGTGCTCGACGAGGTGAAGCGTGCCGACGAGGCCGGCGAGCCCCTGCTGGTGCTCTCGGGCGGTTCCAACATGCTGGTGTCCGATGACGGCTTCGACGGCACCGTCCTGCAGATCGCCACGCGCGGCGTGGAGGGCGAGATCTCCGGCTGCGGGGGCGCCGTGATGAACATTGCGGCCGGCGAGAACTGGGATGACTTCGTCCAGCTGGCCATTTCGCGCGAGTGGCGCGGTGTCGAGGCGCTGTCCGGGATCCCCGGCATGGTCGGCTCCACGGTGATCCAGAACGTCGGGGCCTATGGGGCCGAGGTCGGCGAACTGGTCTACCGGGTGCGCACCTGGGACCGTCAGGAGAAGAGCTACCGCACCTTCGCCAATGCGGACTGCAAGTTCTCGTACCGCAATTCGATCTTCAAGCAGAGTCGCCTGCCGGGTTCGCCGACCGGACGCTATGTGGTGCTCGAGGTCACCCTGCAGTTCCTGCTGGGCAATATGTCGATGCCCATCCGCTATGCGGAACTCGCCCATCGCCTCGGCATCGAGGTGGGCGAGCATGCGCCGGCGCAGAAGGTGCGCGACGAGGTGCTGGCCCTGCGCCGCAGCAAGGGCATGGTCATCGATCCGGACGACCATGACACCTGGTCGGCCGGATCGTTCTTCACCAACCCGATCGTCACCAGCCAGGTGGCGGCCGGCCTGCCCGAGGACGCGCCCCGCTTCGACGCGGGCGGTGGAATGGTCAAGACCTCCGCGGCCTGGCTCATCGACCATGCCGGGTTCCACAAGGGATTCGGAGAGGGCGCGGCCACGTTGTCGGGCAAGCACACCCTGGCACTGACCAATCGTGGGCAGGCCACTGCCGCCGACGTGGTGGCGCTGGCCCGTCAGATCCGCGAGGGGGTGCACCAGGCCTTCGGGATCACCCTGGTGCCGGAGCCCGTGCTGGTGGGACTCAGCCTCTAGGCGCCCCGGTAGGCTCGCGCCGTGGCGACTCGTGCAAGCTCCCGGCTCCTCGAGTGGGGCACCAGTGCCCTGGTCACGGCCCTGTTCGTCGTGCTGTGGTGGCGCCAGCGTGCCGTCTCGCCGGCCACCCATGAGGAGGCCTCGAGCCTGCTGCACGCCCAGCTGGGCGTCGGCGGACTCTGGACGGCGAGCGCCCATGCCGACCGTTCCTGGTTCGCCTATTGGCTGTGCCTGGTCCCGATGGGATCCGGGCCCGACGCCCTGACGGCGGCCCGTACCTTCTCGCTGGTCTGTGCTGCGGTGATGGTCTTTGCCCTTGCCGCCACGGCGGGTCGGCTGTGGGGCACCGGGGGAGCACTGGTCGCCGGTGGCTTCCTGGTGGCCAATCCGGCCATCGTCACGCTGGCCCTGTCGGCGCGGGGCGAAATGCTCGGGCTGGCCCTGCTCGCGTTGGCCAGTTGGCTGCTGGTGGCCCGCCTCGAGAGCTACCAGGACCTTGGCCTGGGGCCGGCCATCGTCTACGGACTGCTGCTCGCGGCCATGGTGGTGTGCGATCTGACGTTGGCCCCCGTGCTCGTGGCCCACCTGTTCTATGCGGCAACCATGCGTCCCTCGGGGGAGGGCTGGCGCCAGCTGGTGCCCGGTTGGCTGGCGGGTGCGGCCATCGCGGTGCTCATCTGGGCCAACGGACATGCGGGCTACACGGTTGCGCCGGGCCCGCAGGACGGCTCTGCGCAACTGCGGGCCGTGGGACGCCTGCTCCTGGACGCCTCCGGCGGCTTTCCCGGACGGGTGATGCTCGGCGCCGCCGCGCTGATCATCATCATCGCCATCGTCAACACGCACGGCAATGCCTTCTTCGACACCGGCCTGGGACTGGCCGTCCTGATGGTCATCGCCCAGCCCGGCGCTGACCTGCTGCTGGCCCTGACGGGGCGGGCAACGCCTCCCGACCAGGTGCTGGGCGCCACCACACTGGGAGCCGCGCTGCTGTTGGGCTGCGCGGCCGGACAGTGGCGCGGGGTGAACATGCAGTCGCTGGTCGTGCTGCTGTTGGCCGCTGCCCTGGGCATCTTCGGCTGGCGCAGCTACTCGCAGGTCAAGCCCAGCTGGCGCAATGCCGACGGAAACCCGCCGCTGGCCCGCGACCTGATGCTCACCACCACACCCGGTGACGTCGTGGCGGTCGACGAGGAGTCCGGCCCCGGCCTCACCGGGGCCATCGCGCTGGCCATGGGCGACCAACGCCTGTGGCAGGAGGCCCGTGACCAGTTGACGGCTTCCTCCCCGCGGGTCTTCCTCGTTGCCGGCCATGAGCCCTGGGCCAGTGCCCCCGCGTCCGCGGCGCAGGCCGGCGGCAACCTGACCGGGGCGGGCCTGACGGGATCGGTGCGCTGGGTGAGCCTGGACGCCGCCCCAGCGCCCGGCTGGCAGCACTGCACCATCAAGGACTCCGACCCCTATGCCCGGGCCACCGTGACCCACCTGGAGTGCGCGGCCAGCTGAATCGGACGGCCGCATGACCACCTGCCAGGCCCCGGAGCGCCCTGCCTGTCCGTCCTGCCGCCCGGCCCCACCCCGACCGACGGGTTTGCGGCCGATGGGTACGAGTTCGCACTGCGGGCGGTGATTCGCTAGACTTCTCTGGTTGACGGTGTCGGTGAGCCGCGTAATGCGCTGCTCGTCACAGCGCCGAAGGGCACTAGCTCAACTGGCAGAGCAGCGGTCTCCAAAACCGCAGGTTGGGGGTTCGAGTCCCTCGTGCCCTGCGATAGCACGGGATCCGTGATTCGCAGATGCAGCCGACTAGGCTCGCTTCTGGTGGACCAATTCCATGCATGATCACAGGGCTTGCCGTTCCGGTTCCTCCGGTTCGGTGGGGTCCATCCATCAGGGGCGCCCACCCGGACGCCCCTCAACGTCGATGAAGGGCAATTCGTGGCAGACCGGAGCGAGCGCGCAAAACGTCGCGCTGAGCAGGCCCAGTCCGGCCCTGTGAAGCGCCACCGCTCGACCGGTGAGCACATGGAGGCAGATGACCTGCCCGGTTCCATGCTGCCCGAGGCCAATGGCGAACCCGATCCGGCAGTGATCGATGACGCCGATGCCGAAGAGCTGACCAACGCCGACGACACGGTGGATTCGACGCCCGACAAGGGTGACCCCGACGACGTCCGGATCGACGACGAGTCGCAGCTGGACGAGGCGGAGCGTCGCGCCGATGAGGCGAAGGACGAGAAGCCCACGCCGATCGTCCGCAAGCACAGCACCAGCCCGGTGCGCAAGGCCGGCGGTGCCCGTGCGAAGGCGGGCAAGCCGGCCCAGGCCAAGAAGGGCCACAAGCGCGCCGGCCCCATTACATTCACCAAGCAGTCGGTGGGCGAGCTCAAGAAGGTCGTGTGGCCCACCGGCGAGCAGACCGGCCAGTATTTCGTTGTCGTCCTTGTTTTCGTGCTGTTCATCATGGCCGTCGTGGCCGGACTGGACTTCGGACTCACCCGGCTCCTGCTGTGGCTGTTCGGCTGATACTAGGAGGAAGACAGACGTGACGCAGACTCCCGACGAGGGCGACAACAAGCCCCTCGAGGAGACCGAGCTCAATCTCGGATCCAACGACGACCAGGGTGATACCGATACCGGCATCAACCTGGACTTCGCTGACTTCAGCGACGACGATGCCAAGTCCGGTGCCGAGCTGAACCTCGGCCCACTGCCCACCGAGGAGGGTGAGGCCGACAAGGCCGAGCCCGCGGCCGATCAGGACGCCGAGAAGCCCGACGAGGAGGCCCCCTCCCAGGAGGACGAGGCCGTCGCCAAGGCCCTGGAGGAGCTGCACGACGATCTGGTGGTCAAGCCCGGTGAGTGGTACGTGGTGCACACCTATTCGGGCATGGAGAACCGCGTCAAGCAGAACATCGACAATCGTGTGAAGTCCCTCAACATGGAGGACTACATCTACGAGACGGTCGTGCCCACCGAGGACGCCGTCGAGATGCGCAAGGGACAGCGCAAGAAGGTCACCCGCGTGTTCATGCCCGGCTACGTGCTGGTGCGCATGGAGATGACCGATGAGAGCTGGTCGACGGTGCGCCACACCCCGTCGGTGACCGGCTTCGTCGGCCAGGGCCAGACCCCCGCGCCGCTGGACCTGTCGGAGGTCGAGCACATGCTCACCCCGTCGGTCACCGCCCAGGTGGTCGCGTCCGGCGAGGCGAAGGCCGGCGCCGACCAGGAGAAGGTCGAGGTCGTCGACTACGCCGTGGGCGACCAGGTCATGGTGATCGACGGACCCTTCGCCGGGGTGCACGCCACCATCACCGAGATCAATACGCACAACCAACGCTTGAAGGCCGATGTCGAGATCCTGGGTCGCGAGACCCCGGTAGACTTGACCTTCCCGCAGATCCAAAAGGTCATCGACTAGAAGATCTGCATGACCCCTCGGGGTCGGGCGTCAGGGCGCCCCTCTGAATTCCGGCACATCGTCCCTGCAGCGTGCGCCGGGCAACCAGCAATGTGAAGAAGGACCCAACATGCCTCCTAAGAAGAAGGTAGCGGCGGTCGTCAAGATCGCCATCGCAGCTGGTTCCGCGACCCCTGCGCCTCCCGTCGGCACCGCCCTCGGACCGCATGGTGTCAACATCATGGAGTTCGTCAAGGCATACAACGCCAAGACGGAAGCCCAGCGTGGAACCATCGTTCCGGCCGAGATCACGATCTACGAAGACCGGACCTTTGACTTCATCACCAAGACGCCTCCGGCGGCCGAGCTCATCAAGAAGGCGGCCGGCGTGCAGAAGGGTTCCGGTCAGCCGGACAAGGAAAAGGTCGGCACCATCACCTCTGACCAGGTGCGTGAGATCGCTGAGACCAAGATGCCCGACCTCAACGCGAACAGCGTCGAGCAGGCCATGAAGATCGTTGCAGGAACCGCCCGCTCCATGGGCGTCACCGTCAAGTAGCGATCCCCGCTGGCAACGGATCCTGCATCCGGGGGCCAGCACCCGACAACTGGCAGGGTCGTGCGCCCGAACCAGGAACTGGTGAATCAGCCCGCGAGGCTGAAAGGAAGGAACCAGATATGAAGCACTCCAAGCGCTACAGGGCAGATGCTGCACTCAGTGACCCTGAGCAGCTGTACACGCCCGATGAGGCACTGGCCATCATCAAGCAGTACACGCCCGGCAAGTTCGACGAGACCGTCGAGGTGTCGATGCGCCTCGGTGTTGATCCCCGCAAGGCGGATCAGATGGTGCGCGGCACCATCAACCTGCCCAATGGCACTGGCAAGACGGCGCGGGTCCTCGTCTTCGCCCAGGGCGCCAAGGCCACCGAGGCCCTCGAAGCGGGTGCCGATGAGGTGGGCGGCGATGACCTCATCGCACGCGTCAACGACGGCTACCTTGACTTCGACGCCGTCGTCGCCACGCCCGACCTGATGGGCAAGGTTGGTCGTCTGGGCCGCGTGCTCGGCCCCCGCGGCCTCATGCCCAACCCGAAGACCGGCACCGTGACCATGGATGTCACCAAGGCCGTCTCCGACATCAAGGGCGGCAAGATCGAGTTCCGCGTTGATCGCCACTCGAACCTGCAGTTCATCGTCGGCAAGCTGAGCTTCACCACCGACGCCCTGGAGCAGAACTTCCGGGCCGCCGCTGATGAGGTCTACCGTCTTCGTCCCAGCACCTCCAAGGGCCGCTATGTGAAGAAGATCACCGTGTCCACGACGATGGGCCCGGGCGTTCAGGTTGATCCGGTGGCGGCACGTCCCGCCAGCGAGGTCTCTTCCTGATCCAGCAGCACTGATAGGGCCGGGGCCGGTGCCACCTTCGGGTGGGGCCGGCCCCGGCCCTTGTGCGTGGGGCTTCGCCCGAGCCCAAGATGGCAGGCTTCGCCCGCGGAGAACGCATTCCACCCGGTGACACGGCGGTCCGCGTTGCGGCACACGGGGCGGTTAGCATGGTCGCCGTGACAGATCAGCGCGAGGAAGCAACGGTGCAACCCACAACGCCCCAGGCGGTCAATGGCGTCCTGCCGCCGAACTGGGTGACCCATCCCGCCGGACTGGACTACGAGCGCCATTGCCTGGACGCGGCCCCCGGCGCCCTCTACGACTACGAGACCGGGTGGGAGCACCAGCGCGAGATCCTCGACGCCGTCGCCCACCACCGCAGCCCCAACCGCGTCCTGTACGTGCAGCACGAATCGGTGTACACCGCCGGACGCCAGACCCAGCCCGAGGACCGTCCCTTCGACGGCACGCCGGTGGTCGACGTCGACCGCGGCGGGCGCATCACCTGGCACGGTCCCGGCCAGCTGGTCGGCTATCCGATCATCTTCCTGCAGCGCGGCGTGGGCGTCGTGGACTATGTGCGACGCGTCGAGGAGGCGGTGATCCGCCTGCTCGCCCAGTACGGCATCGCGACGGGCCGCATTCCCGGACGCACCGGCGTGTGGCTCGCCTCCGACGGCATCCGTCCTGAACGCAAGATCTGTGCCATCGGGGTGCGCTGCGCCCACCAGACCACCATGCACGGCTTCGCGCTCAACGTTGACCCTGCCTTCGATCGCTTCGACAACATCGTGCCCTGCGGGATCGACGACGCCGACGTCACCTCGATCCGCCGCGAACTGGGCCGGGCGCCCTCCCTGTCGCAGGTGGCCGATGACCTGACGCCCCATCTCACCGAGATGATGTCGTTCGCCCCCTACCAGATGTCGCCCGACGTGCCGCGCACCCAGCACGCGGCCTTCCATCACCCGACCGCGGACCATCCCGCCGCCGACCATCACCAGCCCCAGCCCAATGTCGTCAAGGAGATCCGGCTATGACCACACCAGCACAGGGCAGACGCCTGCTGCGCATCGAGAAGAAGAACTCCCAGACGCCCATCGAGAAGGGACGTCCCGCCTGGCTGCGGACGCGGCTGTCCATGGGCCCCGAATACCTCGATGTGCGCGAGCGCACCGGTGGTGAGGGCCTGCACACCGTCTGCCAGGAGGCCGGGTGTCCCAATATCTTCGAATGCTGGGAAGACCGGGAGGCCACCTTCCTGATCGGTGGTGAGCACTGCACGCGTCGTTGCGACTTCTGCCAGATCGAGTCGGCACGTCCCACCGGTTACGACCGTGACGAGCCCCGCCGCGTGGGGGAGTCGGTGAAGCAGCTCGGCCTGCGCTATGCCACGATCACCAGCGTCTGCCGCGATGACCTGCCCGACGAGGGTGCCTGGCTGTGCGCCGAGACCATCCGCCAGGTGCACAGCCAGAACCCCGGCGTGGGTGTCGAGATGCTCGCCCAGGACTTCTCCGCCAAGCAGGAACTGCTCGACCAGGTGTTCGAGGCGGCCCCGGAGGTGTTCGGCCACAACGTGGAGACCGTGCCGCGCCTGTTCAAGCAGATCCGTCCCGGATTCGACTACGACCGCTCGCTGCAGGTGCTGACGATGGCCCATGAGGCCGGCGTCATCTCCAAGTCGAACCTCATCCTCGGCATGGGCGAGACCGACGACGAGGTGGCCCGGGCCCTGCAGGACATCCACGACGCCGGTGCCGAACTGGTGACGATCACCCAGTACCTGCGTCCCAATGTCACGCTGCGCCCCGTGGACCGCTGGGTGACCCCCCAGCAGTTCGTCGAATTCGGCAAGCTGGCCGACCAGATCGGCTTCATGGGCGTGATGAGCGGCCCGCTGGTGCGTTCCAGCTACCGGGCCGGCAAGCTCTACCGCCAGGCCATGAGTGGACGCGAGGCCGCCGCGCAGGCTGCCGAGGCATAGCAACCACCAGGCACGGGCAGGGCACGGCGGCAGGCGTCGTGCCCTGTTCGTTTGCCCCGGGGCGGCAAGCGCCCTGCTGTGTTCGTTTGCTCTACGGCGGCAAGCGCCCTGCTGTGCTCGTTTGCTCTACGGCGACAAGCGCCCTAGAGTTGTCCAAGCCGAAGACCGCCGGTGGTTTCGACCACAAGCTCGAGAGAGCGCCAGCGTAGGTGACCGACACAGGTTTGGGTTCACGCCCAGCCCTCCCCGGACGCCAGCGCGCCGGGGATTTTTTCTTGTCCGGGTATCGCACCCGATGATGGGCGGACCTACCAGGGTCTTCGACGCGTACGAGATTTCACTTGTACGAGAAGTGGGAAGGAGACCCAATGGCGAAACCTGACAAGGCAGCGGCCGTTGCGGAGCTCACGGAGAAGTTCACCGAGAGCAACGCCACAGTGCTGACCGAGTACCGCGGACTCTCCGTGCAGGATCTGCAGGATCTACGCAGATCGCTCGGGGACAACGCCAGTTACGCCGTTGTGAAGAACACTCTGACCAAGCTCGCTGCCAAGGAGGCTGGCGTCGAAGGACTCGACGACCAGCTCACCGGCCCGACGGCTGTCGCCTTTATCTCAGGTGACATCGCCACGGTGGCGAAGGGTCTGCGTGACTTCGCAAAGGCCAACCCGCTTCTGGTCATCAAGGGCGGCGTCATGGATGGACAAATCCTCGACGCCGAAACGGTCACCAAGCTCGCCGACATTGGTTCGCGCGAGGAACTGCTCGCCAAGCTGGCAAGTGCCATGAAGGCGTCCATGAGCAATGCCGTGGCCACATTCGCTGCACCGCTGAGCCAGGCTGCCCGCCTCATGGGCGCCCTGGAGAGCAAGGCGCAGGGAGATCCCTCAGTCATCGGTGGGGCCGGAACCCCCGCCGCCGACCAGAAGCAAGACACCGCCGAGGAATCGGCACCCGAGGCAGCAAGCGCTGCTGAGGAATCAGCAGACGCAGCTGACGCTGCATCGAACGAATAAGGAAGGACGCCCCATCATGGCGAAGCTGAGCACTGAAGAGCTCCTTGACCAGTTCAAGGACATGACTCTCATCGAACTGTCCGATTTCGTGAAGGCATTCGAGGATGCCTTTGACGTGAAGGCCGCCGCTCCGGTGGCCGTCGCCGCTGCTCCGGCAGCCGGCGCTGGCGAAGGCGAGGGCGCTGCTGACGACGCCAACGCCGAGGTCGACGTCGTTCTCGACTCGATTGACTCCTCCAAGAAGATCCAGGTCATCAAGGAGGTCCGCGCGCTCACCAGCCTCGGCCTCAAGGATGCCAAGGACCTCGTCGAGAGCGCTCCGAAGATTGTCCTGGAAAAGGTCAACAAGGACACCGCGAACGACGCCAAGGAGAAGCTCGAGGGCGCCGGCGCCACCGTTTCCTTCAAGTGACCCAGTCACCTGACTGATGCGGTGACGCAACCGGGCCACTGGTCCGGACGCGTTGAGCATTGATCCACCAGTAGGGGTGGGGCAACTCGTTGCCCCACCCCTACTGTCTTGTCCGGCACCTCCTGTCCTTCCGGCAACCACTGGCTTTTCCGGGGCCCGGCTGCCTCCCGGTCGCGCCGCTCGTCCACAGACGACTTGCGGCACGGCTGCGATGGGGCACCATGGGAGTTGGCACGCAGACGACGAGTGATGAAGGGGGAAGTCCCGCGCATGGCACGACGACACTGGTGGCGCAGGATCATTCCCGGCCTGTCCACGAGCGTGCGACTGGTGGCCATCGGGGTGGCGGTGCTGGTCGTGGCGGTGATGACCGTGGTCAATGTGATGACCTCCAAGAACACCAATCAGCCCGGCTCGCGCGCGGGAACCTGGAACACGGCCCTGCCCAGCACCGGGGTCCCCACGGCGGCTTCGTCGAGTTCCAACGCCGTGTCCACCGATTCACGGGCCTACTCCGAACTCGTCCGGCTGTCCGACCAGGGCTGGACGGCCACCCAGCCACTGACCAACCAATGGGTCGCCGAGCTCGGCTCCTCGGTGGTGGTGCCGCCCAGCCAGCCGACCCCGACCCCCAGTGGAAGCGCATCGCCCAGTGGGGCCCCTGCTGCCCTGGCCCGCTTCGAATCAGCCCAGAAGAACGACCCCGGTGCCGGCCGTGAAGTGCGCCTACTGCGTCGTTCCACCTACAACCCGCCGGTGGTCGACGACCGCTTCACGTTCGTGATCATCGTCTCGGGCACCTTCTCCACCGCCGACGATGTGCGCAACTGGTGCTCCGACCAGTTCGGGTCGGCCCCGCCCGACCGCTGCGACCCCCTGCAGCTCCACCCGCGCTGAGCCACGGTGGCCCGCGGGGGAGGGCCCTGCGCGGCCGGCGGCGATGTGCCCACGATGAATCGCCACGCGCGAGTCGGCCCGGTGAATTGCTATCGCCGGCGTGTTGCGTATCATCTTCGGTGTGGTTCGCATGATGGTGCAGTGACAACGGCGTCGCTGGACTGACGGAGCGCACGAGGTGACCGCGTTTGGCGGTCGCCGGCTTGTGTTGCCCTCCTGTAGTGTGTACAGTTGGCTTTTGCCTATCTCCACATAGTTGACCCGTGTTGACACGGGCCGTTTTGCATGCAAAGAACCTTTTGCGAGTTCTTGGAAGGACCACATCTTGGCCGCCTCGCGCACTGCGTTGAACAACTCCGATGTCGTCTCCACCACAGGGCGGATCTCGTTCGCGAAGATCCGTGAACCTCTGGGAATCCCCAACCTGCTGGATCTGCAGGTGAAATCGTTCAACTGGCTCGTCGGCAACGAGAACTGGCAGAACGAGGTGGATCAGGCCCTCTCGGAGGGTCGCACCGACGTCAACACCAAGTCCGGACTGGAGGAGATCTTCGAGGAGATCTCCCCGATCGAGGACTTCTCCCAGACGATGTCCCTGAGCTTCAGGGACCACCGCTTCGAGGAACCCAAGTACACCATTGAGGAGTGCAAGGATCGCGACGCGACCTATGCCGCTCCGCTGTTCGTCACCGCCGAGTTCATGAACAATGACACCGGCGAGATCAAGAGCCAGACCGTGTTCATCGGCGATTTCCCGCTGATGACCGACAAGGGCACCTTCATCATCACCGGCACCGAGCGCGTCGTCGTCTCGCAGCTGGTGCGTTCGCCGGGCGTCTACTTCGAGCAGACCCCCGACAAGACCAGCGACAAGGACATCTTCACCTGCAAGGTGATCCCCAGCCGCGGTGCCTGGCTCGAGTTCGAGATCGACAAGCGCGACACCGTGGGCGTGCGCCTCGACCGCAAGCGCAAGCAGAATGTCACCGTGCTGCTCAAGGCACTCGGCTGGACCGAGGAGCGCATCCTCGAGGAGTTCGGCGAGTACGAGTCGATCCGCATGACCATGGAGAAGGACCACGTCACCACCCAGGACGAGGCCCTGCTCGACATCTACCGCAAGCTGCGTCCGGGCGAGCCCCCGGCGCGCGATGCTGCCCAGACGCTGCTGGACAACTTCTACTTCAACCCGAAGCGCTATGACACCGCCAAGGTTGGCCGCTACAAGATCAACAAGAAGCTCGGCCTGAGCCTGCCCTACGACCAGCAGGTGCTCACGATGGACGACATCGTGGCCGCGATCCACTACATCTGTGCGCTGCACGAGGGCAAGACCGAGCTGGCTGATGGCCTGCCCGTCGAGCCCGATGACATCGACCACTTCGGCAATCGCCGGGTGCGCACGGTGGGCGAGCTGATCCAGAACCAGCTGCGTACCGGCCTGGGCCGCATGGAGCGCGTCGTGCGTGATCGCATGACCACCCAGGACATCGAGGCCATCACGCCCCAGACCCTGATCAATGTGCGTCCGGTCACCGCGGCGCTCAAGGAGTTCTTCGGCACCAGCCAGCTCTCGCAGTTCATGGACCAGAACAACCCGCTCGCCGAGCTGACGCACAAGCGTCGCCTCTCGGCCGTGGGCCCCGGTGGCCTGTCGCGCGACCGCGCCGGCATGGAAGTGCGAGATGTGCACCCCAGCCACTACGGCCGCATGTGCCCCATCGAGACCCCTGAGGGCCCGAACATCGGCCTGATCGGTTCGCTGGCATCCTTCGCCAGGGTCAATGCCTTCGGTTTCATCGAGACCCCTTACCGCAAGGTGGACAAGGGCTTGGTCACCGACCACATCGACTACCTGACCGCCGATGAGGAGGACCGCTTCGTCATCGCCCAGGCCAACGCCACGATGAACGACAAGGGCGAGCTCACCGAGGATCGCGTGCTGGTGCGCGTGAGCCACGGTGACGTCGACCTGGTGCCCGCCGACGAGGTGGACTACATCGACGTCTCGGCCCGCCAGATGGTGTCGGTCGGTTCGGCCCTCATCCCGTTCCTCGAGCACGATGACTCCTCGCGAGCCCTGATGGGTGCGAACATGCAGCGCCAGGCCGTTCCGCTGGTGCGCAATGAGTCGCCCTATGTCGGCACCGGCATGGAGTACCGCGCCGCTGTCGACGTCGGCGAGGTGACGCTTGCGTCCAAGCCCGGCACCGTCACCGGTGTCACCGGCGACCTCATCGACATCGCCTGCGATGACGGCACGTACCAGACGTTCAAGCTGGAGAAGTTCCAGCGTTCGAACGCCGGCACCTGCGTCAACCAGCGCCCGATCGTCACCCCCGGACAGCACGTCGAGGCCGGCACCCCGCTGGCCGACGGCCCCTGCACCGACCAGGGCGAGCTGGCCCTGGGCCGCAACCTGCTGTGCGCGTTCATGCCCTGGCGTGGCCTGAACTACGAGGACGCGATCATCATCTCCCAGCGCGTCGTGAGCGAGGACATCCTCACCTCGATCCACATCGAGGAGTACGAGGTCGATGCCCGCGACACCAAGCTGGGGCCTGAGGAGATCACCCACGACATCCCGAACGTCTCCGACGACATGATCGCCAGCCTTGACGATCGTGGCATCGTGCGCATCGGCGCCGAGGTCCGCCCCGGCGACATCCTGGTCGGCAAGGTCACGCCCAAGGGCGAGACCGAGCTCACCCCTGAGGAGCGACTGCTGCGCGCGATCTTCGGCGAGAAGGCCCGCGAGGTGCGCGACACGTCCATGAAGGTTCCGCACGGCGAGGAGGGCACCGTCATTGGCGTGCGCATCTTCGATCGTGAGGAGAACGACGAGCTTCCTCCCGGCGTCAACCAGATGGTGCGCGTCTACGTTGCGCAGAAGCGCAAGGTGCAGGTGGGCGACAAGCTCGCCGGTCGCCACGGCAACAAGGGCGTCATCTCCCGGATCCTGCCGATCGAGGACATGCCGTTCATGGCCGATGGCACTCCGGTGGACATCATGCTGAACCCGCTGGGCGTGCCCTCGCGCATGAACCTGGGCCAGGTGCTCGAGATGCACCTCGGGTGGATTGCCCACTCGGGTTGGGATCTCGGCGACGCCACCGATCCGTGGGCCGAGCACCTGCGTGAGGTCGGGCTGGAGCACGTGGACGGCGACGTCCGCCTGGCCACCCCGGTCTTCGACGGCGCCGAGGAGCACGAGATCACCGGCCTGCTGGCGCATGGCCTGCCCAACCGCGACGGCGATCACATCGTCGACAGCGACGGCAAGACCACGCTGTTCGACGGCCGCACCGGCGAGGAGTTCCCCGAGGAGGTGGGCGTTGGCTATATGTACATGCTGAAGCTCCACCACCTCGTCGACGACAAGATCCACGCCCGTTCCACCGGTCCGTACTCGATGATCACCCAGCAGCCCCTGGGCGGTAAGGCCCAGTTCGGCGGCCAGCGCTTCGGCGAGATGGAGGTGTGGGCACTCGAGGCCTATGGCGCAGCCTGGGCCCTGCAGGAGATGCTCACCATCAAGTCCGATGACGTGGCCGGCCGAGTGAAGGTCTACGAGGCCATCGTCAAGGGCGAGAACATCCCCGAGCCCGGCATTCCCGAGGGCTTCAAGGTGCTCGTCCAGGAGATGAAGTCGTTGTGCCTGAACGTTGAGGTGCTCGGCTCCGATGGGGCAGTGATTGATCTGCGCGAGACCGAGGATGACTACCGCACGGTCGACGAGTTGGGCATTGACCTGTCCCGTCGTCCCGGAACTGATTCGTACAAGTTGGAGTCCGAGGGCTGATGCCGCGCTAGCGGCGTCGGGCCCCGGCCCGTCCCACGACAAAACAACAGACATTCACTTGTTTTGACCCGCCTGCTGGTAGCAGGGGAAAGAGAATCAACGTGCTGGACGTCAACACATACGACACACTCAAGATCGGCCTCGCCACCGCGGACCAGATCCGTGGGTGGTCGTACGGCGAGGTGAAGAAGCCCGAGACGATCAACTACCGCACGCTCAAGCCTGAGCGTGATGGATTGTTCGGCGAGCAGATCTTCGGCCCCACCCGTGACTGGGAGTGCGCCTGCGGCAAGTACAAGCGTGTCCGCTTCAAGGGCATCGTGTGCGAGCGCTGCGGCGTCGAGGTCACACGGTCCAATGTGCGCCGTGAGCGCATGGGCCACATCGAGCTGGCCGCACCGGTCACCCATATCTGGTACTTCAAGGGTGTGCCGAGCCGGTTGGGCTATCTGCTCGACATTGCGCCGAAGGACCTCGAGAAGGTCATCTACTTCGCCGCCTACATGATCACCAGGGTCGACGAGGACGCGCGCAGCCGCGACCTGTCGAGCCTGGAGGCCAAGGTCGCCACCGAGCACAAGCACATCGAGGGTCGTCGTGACGCCGATGTGGAAAAGCGCATGAGCAAGCTCGAGGAAGACCTCGCGAAGCTTGAAGAAGAGGGCGCGAAGGCCGATGCCAAGCGCAAGGTGAAGGACGGCGGTGAGAAGGAGCTCAAGACCATCCGCGACCGCGCACAGCGCGAGCTGGATCGCCTTGACGCCGTCTGGGACCGCTTCAAGGGCCTCAAGGTGCAGGACCTCGAGGGCGATGAGGTGCTCTATCGCGAGATGAAGAACCGCTTCGGCAAGTACTTCGACGGCTTCATGGGCGCCGAGGCTGTCAAGCGTCGCCTGGAGACCTTCGATCTGGCCGCCGAGGCCGATTCGCTGCGCGAGACCATCCTCACCGGCAAGGGCCAGCGCAAGACGCGTGCCCTGAAGCGCCTCAAGGTGGTTTCCGCCTTCCTCGACACCGGCAACTCGCCGATGGGCATGGTGCTGGACGCCGTCCCGGTCATCCCGCCGGACCTGCGCCCGATGGTGCAGCTCGACGGTGGCCGTTTCGCGACCTCCGACCTCAACGACCTGTACCGTCGCGTGATCAACCGCAACAATCGCCTCAAGAGGCTGCTTGACCTCGGTGCGCCCGAGATCATCGTCAACAACGAGAAGCGGATGCTGCAGGAGGCCGTCGATTCGCTGTTCGACAACGGCCGTCGCGGCCGTCCGGTGACCGGTCCGGGCAATCGCCCGCTCAAGTCGCTGTCCGACATGCTCAAGGGCAAGCAGGGCCGGTTCCGTCAGAACCTGCTCGGCAAGCGCGTCGACTACTCGGGCCGTTCGGTCATCGTGGTCGGTCCGCAGCTGAAGATGCACCAGTGTGGCCTGCCCAAGCAGATGGCACTGGAGCTGTTCAAGCCCTTCGTCATGAAGCGCCTGGACGACCTCAACTACGCGCCCAACATCAAGAGCGCCAAGCGCATGGTTGATCGCCAGCGTCCGCAGGTGTTCGACGTGCTCGACGAGGTCATTCGTGAGCATCCGGTGCTGCTCAACCGCGCACCGACGCTGCACCGTCTCGGCATCCAGGCCTTCGAGCCCCTGCTGATCGAGGGCAAGGCCATCCAGCTGCACCCCCTGGTCTGCGCGGCCTTCAACGCCGACTTCGATGGTGACCAGATGGCAGTGCACCTGCCGCTGAGCGCCGAGGCACAGGCCGAGGCCCGCATCCTCATGCTGAGCTCGAACAACATCCTGAAGCCTGCCGATGGCAAGCCGATCGCGTTGCCGAGCCACGAGATGATCATCGGCATGTACTACCTCACCCAGGACCTCGACGGTCTGACGGGCGAGGGGCGTGCCTTCAGCTCGAAGGCCGAGGCCGTCATGGCCTACGACCTGCACCAGCTCGACCTGCGTGCCAAGTGCAAGATCCGCCTGAGCGGGGTCGTCCCGCCGGTTGGCCTGGAGGACAAGCAGCGTGCCGATGGTTCGCTCCTGCTTGACACCACCCTGGGCCAGGTGATCTTCAACGAGGCGCTGCCGGACAACTATCCCTATGTCACCTCGCACGTCGGCAAGAAGCAGTTGTCGGCCATCATCAACGACCTGGCCATCCGGTTCCCGCGTCCGGTGGTTGTCGCAACCCTCGACAACCTGAAGGACATGGGCTTCCGCTGGGGCACCCAGTCGGGTGTCACGGTCTCGATCGGTGACGTGCAGACGCCCCCGAACAAGCCCGAGATCATGGCCAGCTACGAGAAGAAGGCTGCCAAGATCGACAAGCTCTACGACCGCGGTGCTGTCACCGAGGAGGAGCGTCGTGGTGAGTTGGTGCAGATCTGGAATGACGCCACGGCAGAGCTGACCGACGCCATGGAGAAGAACTTCACGAAGACCAACCCCATCTACATGATGGTGAACTCCGGTGCTCGTGGAAACATGACCCAGATGCGTCAGATCGCTGCCATGCGTGGTCTGGTGGCCAACCCGAAGGGCGAGATCATTGAGCGCCCGATCAAGTCGAACTTCCGTGAGGGCTTGACGGTGTTGGAGTACTTCATCTCCACCCACGGTGGTCGAAAGGGCCAGGCCGATACCGCACTGCGTACCGCAGACTCCGGTTACCTGACGCGTCGACTGGTCGACGTCTCGCAGGACGTGATCATCCGCGAGGAGGATTGCGGCACGGAGCGTGGCCTGATGAAGGCCATCGCCGAGCCGGGTGCCGACGGCATGCTGGTTCCCGCCAAGATGCTCGACACTTCGGTGCACGGACGCATCCTGGCCACCGACGCCACCGATGAGTCCGGCAAGGTCGTCATCGAGGCGGGCACGATGCTCGACTCCACCGTGGTGGGCAATGCCATCCGCGCTGGGATCACGAGCATCAAGGTGCGTTCGGTCCTCACCTGTGAGGCCACCACCGGTGCCTGCGCCAAGTGCTACGGCCTGTCGTTGGCCAACGGCAAGATGGTCGAGGTCGGCGAGGCAGTCGGTATCCAGGCTGCCCAGTCGATTGGCGAGCCCGGCACCCAGCTGACGATGCGTACCTTCCACACCGGCGGTGTGGCTGGCGACGACATCACCCAGGGCCTGCCCCGCGTGGTCGAGCTGTTCGAGGCACGTACCCCGAAGGGCAAGGCGCCGATCGCCGAGGCTGATGGCCGGGTGAAGATCGAGGAGACCGATCGCGGGCGCAAGCTCACGATCGTGCGTGACGACGGTGGCGAGGACGTTGAGTACGCGCTGCCGCGCCGTGCACGCCTGGAGTTCGAGGATTCGAACCGGGTGCGCCACTCGATCGCCGACGGCGTTCATGTCGGCGTGGGTGAGCAGCTCACCGGCGGCACGATCGACCCGCAGGACGTGCTGCGTGTGCGCGGCCTCCGCAAGGTGCAGGAGCACCTGGTGGAGGAAGTGCAGAAGGTGTACGCCTCGCAGGGTTCACCGATCCACGACAAGCACATCGAGATCGTCATTCGGCAGATGCTGCGTCGCGTGACCGTGATCGAGTCCGGCGACACCCCGATGATGCCCGGCGAACTGGTTGACCGTAAGACCTACGAGGCAGCCAACCGCAAGGCAGTCGAGGAGGGTGGCCGTCCGGCAGAGGGTCGTCCGGTGCTGATGGGCATCACGAAGGCCTCCCTGGCCACCGAATCGTGGCTGTCGGCCGCATCGTTCCAGGAGACCACCAAGGTGCTCACCGATGCGTCGATCCACGGCAAGTCCGACCACCTGGTCGGTCTGAAGGAGAATGTGATCCTCGGCAAGCTCATCCCGGTGGGTACCGGGCTCGAGCGCTACCGCGATATCAGGGTGGAGCCGACCGCAGAGGCCAAGGCCAATTCGTTCCAGGTGAACTACGATCCGTTCGACTACGACTTCGGGTCGGGTTCGGGCGCCGCAGTGCCGTTGGACGATCTGGACTTCGGCGACCTGCGCTGATCCACGCAATGCTGAACCCGCGACGCTGATCCCTTCGGGGGTACGTTGCGACACAACCGGGTCGGAGCCGTCATGGCTCCGGCCCGGTTGTGCGTCCTGCGGGCATCCGCCGGTTCGCCGCAGGTGTTGCCCCGCTCGCGTGGGCTGCCCCAACGCGGCCAGCGGGCGGGGGAAGCGGGGCCCGGTCGGAGACCGGTGCGCACGGGCCCGCAGAGTGCCGTTTGACCGGCTTGAATGCGGCGGGTATCGTTTCTACTTGGTTCGGTTTGCCCGGATGAAAGCGCGTGCCCTCCCGACCTGGCTCCTGTTCGTTGCGAGGCGGTCACGGCGGTCTAGGATTCGTGCGGCAGCGACCCAATCGTCCTTTCAGATCCATCAGTTGCTGGGTGCATCGTGAGGCGGGTGGGAGAGCTGCGTCATAAGCAGATCCAGTCCACATAACGAAAGAGATTCCAGCAGGTGCCTACCATTCAGCAGCTGGT
This sequence comes from Propionibacterium freudenreichii subsp. freudenreichii, assembly GCF_000940845.1. NCBI lineage: Bacteria > Bacillati > Actinomycetota > Actinomycetes > Propionibacteriales > Propionibacteriaceae > Propionibacterium > Propionibacterium freudenreichii. The sequence goes on from NZ_CP010341.1 coordinate 632,717, forward strand.
CCGCAAGGGCCGTAGTGACAAGGTCAGTCAGAGCAAGACCCCCGCGCTCAAGGGTTCGCCCCAGCGTCGTGGTGTCTGCACGCGCGTCTACACGACCACTCCCAAGAAGCCGAACTCCGCCATGCGCAAGGTGGCACGTGTTCGCTTGAGCTCGGGCATTGAGGTGACTGCATATATCCCCGGCATCGGCCATAACCTTCAGGAGCACTCGATGGTGCTCGTGCGCGGCGGCCGTGTGAAGGACCTTCCCGGCGTCCGATACAAGATCGTTCGCGGCAGCTTGGACACCCAGGGTGTCAAGGGCCGCAAGCAGGCCCGCAGCCGCTACGGCGCCAAGAAGGAGAAGTAATGCCTCGCAAAGGACCCGCGCCCAAGCGCCCCGTTGTCGTTGACCCCGTGTACAGCTCGCCGCTGGTGAGCCAGCTCGTGAGCAAGATCCTGGTCGACGGCAAGAAGACCGTTGCCCAGTCCATCGTGTACACCGCGATGGAGGGAACCCGCGAGAAGACCGGCGTCGATCCGGTCCAGACGCTCAAGAAGGCCCTCGAGAACGTGAAGCCCGCCGTCGAGGTGCGCTCCCGTCGAGTTGGCGGCGCCACCTACCAGGTGCCGATCGAGGTCAAGCCGGCCCGCTCGAACACGCTGGCCATGCGTTGGCTGGTCAGCTTCTCGCGCGATCGCCGCGAGAAGACGATGGCCGAGCGCCTTCAGAACGAGATCCTGGATGCCAGCAATGGCCTGGGTGCCTCGGTGAAGAAGCGCGAAGATACCCACCGTATGGCCGAGGCCAACCGCGCCTTCGCGCACTACCGCTGGTAGAAAACCATTGACAGACCCCCGCCCCACCGGGCGGGGGTACTGCCCTGCTGTGGGCACGTGCCCACCCCATCAAGCCGTGGGCGTCGCCCACTGCACCAGGAAGTGGGCGCAGGCCCGCTCCAAAGACTTTGTAAACACTCTTTAACTTCAAGAACAGAGGTTGGAACTTCGTGGCCATCGATCTCCAGACCGACCTGGCCAAGGTGCGCAACATCGGCATCATGGCCCATATCGACGCGGGTAAGACCACTACGACTGAACGCATCCTGTACTACACCGGTGTGAACCACAAGATCGGTGAGGTGCATGACGGCGCGGCCACCATGGACTGGATGGAGCAGGAGCAGGAGCGCGGCATCACCATTACGTCTGCTGCCACCACCTGTTTCTGGAACAACTACCAGATCAACATCATCGACACCCCCGGGCACGTCGACTTCACCGTTGAGGTGGAGCGCTCCCTGCGCGTGCTCGATGGCGCTGTGGCTGTCTTCGACGGCGTTGCCGGCGTGGAGCCGCAGACCATGAATGTGTGGCGTCAGGCGAGCAAGTACAACGTGCCCCGCATTTGCTACATCAACAAGCTCGACCGCACGGGCGCCTCCTTCGACTGGTGCGTCCAGACGATCCGTGAGCGCCTGCACGCCGTGCCGGTGCTCCTCCAGCTGCCGATCGGCGCCGAGGCTGACTTCATCGGCATCATCGACCTGATCGACATGGACGCCAAGACCTGGCGTGGCGAGACCGAGCTCGGCGAGCACTACGAGGTCGAGGAGATCCCGGCCGAGCTGGCCGAGAAGGCCAAGGCCACCCGCGCCGAGATGATCGAGACCGTCGCCGAGAACGACGACACCTTCATGGAGCTGTACCTGGGTGGCGAGGACTGGACCAACGAGGACCTCAAGGCGGCCATCCGCCGTGGCGTGCTCGCCAATGCCTTCACCGCCGTCGTCTGCGGCACCTCGTTCAAGAACAAGGGCGTGCAGCCCCTGCTCGACGCGATCGTCGACTACCTGCCCAGCCCGCTGGACATCCCCGCCGTCGTCGGCTTCAAGCCGGGCGACGAGTCGGTGGAGATCGACCGCCATCCCGCCAAGGACCAGCCGCTTGCCGCGCTGGCCTTCAAGATTGCGGCCGACCCGCACCTGGGCCGTCTAACCTTCGTGCGCGTCTACTCGGGCGTGCTGACCACCGGTGAGTCGGTGCTCAACTCGACCAAGGGCAACAAGGAGCGCATCGGCAAGATCTACCAGATGCACGCCAACAAGCGCCAAGAGGTCGAGGAAATGCCGGCCGGCATGATCTGCGCCGTCATGGGCCTGAAGAACACCGGCACCGGCGACACGCTCTGCGATCCGCAGAACCCGATCGCGCTGGAGTCGATGACCTTCCCCGATCCCGTGATCGAGCAGGCCATCGAGCCGAAGTCGAAGGCCGACCAGGAGAAGCTCGGCGTGGCCATCTCGCGCCTCGCCGAGGAGGATCCGACCTTCCAGGTGCACACCGATGAGGAAACCGGCCAGACGATCATCGCCGGCATGGGTGAGCTCCACCTCGACGTGCTGATCGACCGCATGAAGCGCGAGTTCCATGTGGAGGCCAATATCGGTACCCCGCAGGTCGCCTACCGCGAAACCCTGCGTCGTCCGGTCACCGGCATCGACTACACGCACAAGAAGCAGTCCGGTGGTTCGGGCCAGTACGCCAAGGTCATCATCGACCTGGAGCCCCAGCCCGCAGGCACCGGCTACGAATTCGTCAATGCCGTGACCGGTGGACGTATCCCGAAGGAATACATCCCCGCGGTTGACGCCGGTATCCAGGAGGCCATGCAGTTCGGTGTGCTCGCCGGATATCCGGTGGAGGACATCAAGGTGACCCTCACCGACGGCGCCTACCACGACGTCGACTCCTCGGAGCTGGCCTTCAAGATCGCCGGTTCGATGGTCTTCAAGGAGGCCGCGCGCCGCGCCGATCCCGCCCTGCTCGAGCCGGAGTTCGCCGTTGAGGTGACCACGCCGGAGGAGTACCTCGGCACGGTGATCGGCGACCTCAATGGTCGTCGCGGCCGGGTCAAGGAGATGGCCGACGAGCATGGCAACAAGGTGATTCGCGCCACCGTTCCGCTGGCCGAGATGTTCGGCTACGTGAACGACCTGCGCGCGAAGACCTCGGGCCAGGCCACGTACACCATGGAGTTCGAGTCGTACGGCATCGTGCCCAAGGGCATCGCCGACGAGATCATCGCCAAGGCGCACGGCACCGAGTGATCGACCGGTTTTCCCGCCCGCGTATGCTACGGCTTAGCGGGCGGGAAACCACCCTGCGCATCGGCGTTTGACTCTGCTTGATGCGTGGACAACAATTGATAAGGTTCACGGGTTTCGCCCGTGTATCACCGCGGCCGGCAACAGTGCCGGCACAGCATGTGAACTCGCATAACCAAGAAACCCAAACACGGGCGTCCCGCAAGCCAGCGTGACGCGACATCAGGAGGAGCCCCAGTGGCAAAGGCCCATTTCGAGCGGACGAAGCCGCACTGCAACATCGGCACCATCGGACACATTGACCACGGCAAGACAACGCTTACCGCCGCGATCACCAAGGTGCTCGCGGACAAGTACCCGCAGTGGAACTCGTTCGAGGCGTTCGACGATATTGACAAGGCTCCCGAGGAGCGTCAGCGCGGCATCACCATCTCGATCTCGCACGTTGAGTACCAGACCGAGAAGCGTCACTACGCGCACGTCGACTGCCCCGGGCACGCCGACTACGTCAAGAACATGATCACCGGTGCTGCCCAGATGGACGGTGCCATTCTCGTGGTGGCCGCCACTGACGGCCCCATGCCGCAGACCCACGAGCACGTGCTGCTTGCCCGCCAGGTCGGCGTCCCCGCCATCGTCGTTGCCCTGAACAAGTGCGACATGGTCGACGACGAGGAGCTCATTGACCTCGTTGAGATGGAGACCCGCGAGCTGCTCACCGCCCAGGAGTTCGACGGCGAGAACTGCCCGGTCGTCCGCGTCTCGGCCTTCAAGGCCCTGCAGGGCGACGAGAAGTGGGCCGAGCAGATCATGAAGCTCATGGATGCAGTCGACGACTACATCCCGCAGCCCGAGCGCGACACCGACAAGCCGTTCCTCATGCCCGTTGAGGACGTCTTCACCATCACCGGTCGTGGCACCGTGGTGACCGGTCGTATCGAGCGTGGCGTCATCACCACTGGTGAGACCGTCGAGCTCGTCGGCCTGGCCGACACCCAGACCACCACCGTCACCGGTGTCGAGATGTTCCGCAAGATCCTCGACGAGGGTCAGGCGGGCGACAACGTCGGTCTGCTGCTTCGTGGCACGAAGAAGGAGGACGTGGAGCGCGGCATGGTCGTCACCAAGCCCGGCACCACCACCCCCCACACTGAGTTCAAGGGCAGCGTCTACGTGCTGACCAAGGACGAGGGCGGCCGTCACAAGCCGTTCTTCAGCCACTACAGCCCTCAGTTCTACTTCCGCACCACCGACGTCACGGGCACCGTTGTGCTGCCCGACGGCGTTGAGATGGTGATGCCCGGTGACAACACCGACATGGAGGTCGAGCTGCAGAAGCCCATCGCCATGGAGGTCGGCCTGAAGTTCGCCATCCGCGAGGGTGGTCACACTGTCGGCGCCGGTCGCGTGACCGAGATCGTCAAGTGAGCTTGCGCTAGCCAAGCACTCTGAAAGAAGGCCCGTTCCCCCAGGGGAGCGGGCCTTCTTCTTGTCCTGGCCTTCTTTGTGTCCTGGCCTTCTTGTTGTCGTGGCGGCGGTGCGTGGCCCGGCACGGGGCCGGGCACGGATCCACCACAGGAGGGCGCGGCGTGAGGACGTGTCGGGGGAGCGGGGCCGCCCGTCAGCTGTGGGCCGGGCGCAGGATCACCATGGGATCGCGCTGCCAGACCACCTCGTAGCGGGTGCCACGCACCACGGGATCGGCCAGGAACTGGTCCACCCAATGGGAGTCCTTGTTCTGGTAGCTGATGGTCTCGCGATCCAGCAGGAGCCAATCGGGGGTCACCGGCTGGCCACGGTCGTCCAGATAGTCGGGCGGGCGCCACTGGGACACGTCGGCATGCGCCGCCACATGACTGGTCAGGTACACATCGGTGGCGACCCTCGAGCCCGCCGGCAGCTGCGCCAGCGCGGCGGGGAACACCCGACACTCGTCGCGACAACGTCCGATGGTCCACTCATGCCACAACGGCCCGAGGGGGATCGACGCCAGGGCGACGATGCCCACCATCGGGAGCGCCACCGCGCGCCACCACCGTCGCAGGGTGCCGCGTCGGCCGGGCAGCGTCCGGCCCGCAGCGTCCACCAGGCGGGGCCAGGCCTCCACGAAGGCGTAGCAGGCCACCAGCATGGGCAACAGGTTGTAGTGGAAGCCGGTGGTCCAGTGCTGCGGGTTCTTCGAGACCGCACGGGTGAGGAATGGCGCCACGAAGGCCCAGATGAGCGGCGAGCGCAGGGCCACGAAGGCGGTTCCCGACAACAGGATGGCGGCGCTCCCCAGCGTCTTCAGGGGGCCGAACCAGGCGCCGTGTGCGCTCGTCTGCACCCCCGCCACCGCCACCGCACCGACCGCGTGCAGATAGGGATAGACGTGGTCGGGATTGAAGGCGGGCACCACGACGAACACCGCGATGGCGGTCCACGCCACGGCAAAGATCCCCAGGGACAGGCCCCGGACCCAGTGCCGACGCACCAACATGGCCAGCGCGATGCCACCCACCAGGAAGCACATGTCCTCCTTGGCCACCATGAGTGATGCCGACCAGACCCAGCAGGCCGTCCACCGCGCCTCAATGAAGCTGGCCAGGGCCATCGCCATCAGCGGGGTGGCCAACACCAGCTCGTGGAAGTCGAAGATGATGGCGTACTGGGTGCCGATGCCGCACAGGAAGCCGGCCGCGATGAGCAGTCCGGTTCCGGGCCCCAGCCGACGGATCGCCAGCCGGCCCAGCAGCCAGCCCGCCCAGGCGATGCAGATGCCCTGGGTGATCAGCAGCATGCGGGGGTCGTCCCACAGCCAGTAGAGGGGGACCATCGTCAGGATGATCGGATGGAAGTGGTCGCCGAAGATCGGCATGCCGGGCGCCTTGAGCGTCGTATAGCCGGCGTGGCCCTGCGCGAAGCTTCGGATCGCCTGGTCGAAGATGGTGATGTCCATGCCGTCGCGCAGCCGGTTGAACTTCACGATGCTGGTCACCAGGTAGGCGGCCAGTGCGATGAGGCAGATGAGCGCCAACCACAGTTGGGGATGTCGCTGCGGGGCCGTCACCATGCGCCGCAACCGACCTGTGGACGCGGACGACGGACGCAGGGATGGCATGGCGACCAGCCTATTGCCGGGGCGCGTCGAAGTTCGTCACGGCCATTGCCTGCCGCGGGGCATACGGGCACGATTGCAGGGTGAGTGATCGGGACAGGGCAGGCGACGGGGGTCGGACGGGGGATCCCGGCAGCGGACGCGAGCATGCGGCACCGCGCGGTCCGCGTGCCGCCACCCCCGGGCACATCCCTGCGCGGGCAGAGGTGGAGATCCCCACGACGCGCCTGGTGTTGCACGGCGTGGATCCCGCCCAGGCCGAGGAGCTTGCCCGTGGCATCTCGCCGCTGCCGTGCGTTGCCGGCTACCCGCATGCCGACAGCGACACTGCGGCGCGCATGCAACGCCATGCCCTGGAGGTCGACAACTGGGTCCCCGGCTACGGGCTCTACCTCATGATGCGCCGTGCCGACGGGCTGGTGGTCGGCGATATCGGGTTCCACACCCCACCCGACCAACGTGGCGCCGCAGAGGTGAGCTATGGCGTCGCCGACTCCGTGCGGCGTCGCGGATATGCCTCCGAGGCGCTGGTGGCGCTCACTGCGTGGGCGCATGCCCATGGCGCCTCCACCGTGCTGGCGGAGGTCGATCCGACCAACCACGCGTCACGGGGGGTGCTGGCGAAGGCCGGCTTCCTCCCGGTCCGCTCCGACGGGCCGAAGCTGCGCCTGCGCCATCAGGGATGAGCGGCCGACCTGTTGGGCTGCGTCCCGACAGCGCGTCCTGGCAGGCCGTGCGGCGGTGTTCCGCTGCGTCCCAATAGACCGTGCAGCGGTGATCCGCTGGGTCTCGGTACACTCGGCACCACTATGACGACTCCTGCTCGCACCCGCGTTGCCCCTTCTCCCACCGGCGATCCCCACGTCGGCACCGCCTATATGGCGCTGTTCGACAAGGCCTGGGCGGTCAGGACCGGGGGACAGTTCGTGCTGCGCATCGAGGACACGGACCGCAACCGCCTGGTGCCCGGATCCGAGCAGCAGATCGTCGACTCGCTGAACTGGTTGGGCCTCACGCCCGATGAGTCGCCCGAGCAGGGCGGTCCCTATGCGCCCTACACGCAGTCGCAGCGCCTGGACACCTATCGTCCGGCGGTTGACAAGCTGCTGGCCTCGGGCCACGCCTACCATTGCTGGTGCTCCCAGGAGCGCCTGGCGGCAATGCGCGAGGAGAAGGCCGCGAAGAAGCAGGACACCCGCTACGACCGGCTGTGCCACGGCATGACCAAGGAAGAGCGGGCCAAGCTCCCGGGCTTCACCGAGACGCCGGTGGTGCGCATGTACATCCCCGATGACGCCCCGTTGGTGTTCCATGACCTGATTCGTGGCGAGGTCAAGGCCCCCTTCCCCGACGACCAGGTGATCCTCAAGGCCGACGGCTTCCCCACCTACCACCTGGCGGTCGTGGTCGACGACCATGAGATGAAGATCAACACCGTGGTGCGCGGCGAGGAATGGATCAGCTCCACCCCCAAGCACCTGCTGCTGTACAAGTGGCTCGGTTGGGAACTCCCTGCGTTCGCGCACATGCCGTTGTTGCGCAACACCGACCATTCGAAGATCTCCAAGCGCAAGAACCCTGCCGCCCGGCTCATGTGGTTCAAGGAACAGGGCTACCTGCCCGAGGCACTGCGCAACTTCCTGCAGCTGCTGGCCTATCCGCCCGCCGAGGGCGATCAGGAGCTGGAGAGCTTCGCGGACTTCGTCGGGAACTTCGCGTGGAGCAAGGTCAACACCGTCGGACCGGTGTTCGACACCAAGAAGCTCGATTGGCTCAACGGGCAGTACATCCGCGAGCTGTCGGATTCCGATCTCGCCGACCGGCTGGTCGATTTCATCGCCGCGTCGCGTCAATGGGGTGACGATCCCGATCCCTCATGGGCCGAGGTGATCCGCAAGGCCACCCCGATCATCAAGCCCCGCCTGGTGAAGCTCTCGGACGCCTGGGACCAGATCGCCTTCCTCGTGGAGGCCGACGACTCGGTCTACATCGAGGACAAGGCGCGCGCCCAGCTGAAGGATAACGCCGCCGAGGTGCTCGATGTCACCGCGAAGGTGTTGGCCACCGTGGAGCCATTCACCGCTGACACCATCCAGCAGGCCCTGCGCGACGAACTGGTCGACGCGATGGGCATCAAGCCCCGCCAGGCCTTCGCGCCCCTGCGCGTCGCCACCAGCGGACGCAAGGTCAGCCCGCCCCTGTTCGAGAGCTGCGAGATCCTGGGCCGCGCCTCCGTGTTGGCCCGCATCGCCGGCCTGCGCGAGACCCTCTAATGCGGTTCACCACTACGGCCACGATCCGATGGGGCAGACTTCGACCATGATCATTTCCGTGCTGGGCACAGGCGTCGTCGATTCCAACGCCCCGATCGCGACGGCCGACGACCTCGCGCTGACCAGGGGGGAGGGGGTCTTCGACTCCACCGTCGTCTACCGCCAGGTCACCGGGCCGCGGATCCTGCACCTGGACTGGCACCTGGCCCGCCTTGAGCGCTCGGCGCAGGGCATGGGCATCGAGTGCCCCTCCCGCGACGCCTGGCGTCGTGCCATCGACGATGCATTGGACGTCTGGCATGGCCACAACGCGGTGATCCGACTCATCCTCAGCCGGGGTCGTGAGGTCGTCACCGATGACCCGGCCCAGCACCTTGCCTATGTGCTGCTCAGCGACATCAAGGGCAAGCGCGCGCATCCGGCGCAGATCCGCGTCACCCAGCTGTCCATCGGACGTCCCCACGATGCCTTCGTCGATGCGCCGTGGCTGCTCGGCGGGGTCAAGACACTGTCCTATGCCACGAATATGTCGGCCTTCCGCTACGCGACGGCCCGGGGCTTCGACGATGTGCTGTTCACCACCACCGACGGCTACTGCCTGGAGGCGCCGCGGGCGGGCCTCATCTGGGCCAAGGATGGTCGGCTGGGCACCACCAGCCGCGAGGGCACTGGCGTCCTCGACTCGATGACGGTGCGGGCCGCGGTGGCCGGCGCGAGGTCGGAGGGATTCGAGGTGGTCGACGGCCTGTTGGGCGCCGAGGAGATCTTCAGCGCCGACGGGGCATGGTTGGTGTCGGTGAGCTATGGGTGCACGCCGATCATCGAAGTCGACGGTCGCCCGCTGTCGGTGCACGAGCACCTGACTCAGCGGATGGCCGTGTGGACCAAGCAGCCCTATAACGACGACGCCCTGGATTGAGCGGCCCGCACCGGGCCGTGCGCGGCAGGGGCGGGGCATGCATCCGTCGGCCGTGGGGCAGGGGTGACGTCGTCATCCCGATTTGTGTCATACGGCCAATCGTGAAAAACTGGTTAGGTTGCTCCTCGGGCAGCTTTGCGTGCGCAAGAGGGACCGGAAGGTTCCGATTGGGTGGTGAAGACGGTCCGGGGAACGCGAGGTCGCTTGAGGTGGGCCGACCCCTGGTCGGTTCGTTCGTGGCCGCCACCAATCCCGCGGATGTTCATCCGCGCCGGTGAGCGGAGTCCGACACACCCGACCTCGGGTACCGTGCAACATGGCATTGACAAGGGAGAATAGCGGCGAAAACGGAGAGTTTTCGGTGTGGGTTTTCTCTTGTCACAACCAGGCAGGGCCGGCGATCCGGCCAAGCAGGGACGAGAAGAGGAACAACCGTGGCGGGACAGAAGATCCGCATCAGGCTCCGTGCCTATGACCACGAGGTCATCGACTCGTCGGCGCGCAAGATCGTCGACACCGTTACCCGAACGGGTGCGAAGGTCGCCGGTCCGGTGCCGCTGCCGACCGAGAAGAACGTGTGGTGCGTCATTCGTTCGCCCCACAAGTACAAGGACAGCCGCGAGCAGTTCGAGATGCGTACACACAAGCGGCTCATCGACATCCTCGACCCGACGCCCAAGACAGTCGACTCGCTCATGCGGCTCGATCTGCCTGCTGGTGTTGATATCGAAATCAAGCTTCCGTGAGGCCGCAGAACATGACTACCGAACACAAAGTGAAGGGGCTGCTGGGCACCAAGCTCGGCATGACCCAGCTGTGGGACGAGAACAATCGCCTCGTCCCGGTGACCGTTATCCAGGCCGGTCCCTGCGTCGTGACGCAGGTCCGCACGCCGGATACCGATGGCTACTCGGCCGTTCAGCTCGGCTACGGGGCCATCCGCGCAAAGTCCGTGACCAAGCCGGCTGCAGGGCAGTTCGCCCGCGCCAAGGTGACGCCGCGCAAGTACCTCGCCGAGATCCGCACGTCGGATGCCAGCGAGTACACCCTGGGCCAGGAGCTCGGGCCCGACACCTTCAGGACCGATGACGTCGTGGACGTCACCGGCGTGACCAAGGGCAAGGGCACTGCGGGCGTCGTCAAGCGTTGGGGCTTCAAGGGCCTCGGCGCCAGCCACGGCGTGCACCGCAAGCACCGTTCACCCGGCGGCATCGGCGCCTGCGCCACCCCGGGTCACGTGTTCAAGGGCCTGCGCATGGCCGGTCGAATGGGCAACGCCCGCAAGACCGTGCAGAACCTGGCCGTCGCCGGCGTTGACGCTGACAAGGGCCTGATCCTGGTTCGCGGCGCCGTGCCCGGCAACAAGGGCGCGCTCGTTGTGCTGCGTACCGCTGCCAAGAAGGGTGAAGCCAAGTGAACGAGACCACCTCGATCGACGTCGTGAACGCCGAGGGCAAGAAGGCCGGCAGCGTCGAGCTGCCCGGCGAGCTCTTCGACGCGCAGGCGAATGTGCCCCTGATGCATCAGGTCGTGACGGCTCAGCTCGCCGCGGCCCGTCAGGGAACCCACTCCACCAAGACCCGCGCTGAGGTCTCCGGTGGCGGCAAGAAGCCGTGGCGCCAGAAGGGCACCGGCCGGGCTCGTCAGGGTTCGATCCGTTCCCCGCAGTGGGCCGGCGGCGGTATCTCGCACGGTCCGCAGCCGCGTGAGTACAGCCAGCGCACCCCCAAGAAGATGGTGGCCACCGCATTGCGCGGCGCCCTGTCCGACCGGGCACGCGAGGGCCGCATCCATGTGGTGAGCGAATTCGTCGGCGGCGACAAGCCGAGCACCAAGTCCGCTGCCAAGGTCATTGCGGGCCTGGGCGATTACGGTCGCGTGCTCGTCGTGCTTGAGCGCAGCGACGAGAACAATTGGCTGTCGATGCGCAATCTCATCGGCGTCCATGTCGTCAGCTGGGACCAGCTGAACACCTACGACGTGCTGCTTGCTGACGCAATCGTGTTCAGCGAGTCGGCCATCAAGGCGTATGTGGCAGGTCCCGCCAAGGGCAAGTCCGTCAAGGCCGTCGCCACGTCGCGCGAGGCCGAGGCTGTTGAGGAGAAGGCCAAGTGAGCGACTTCAAGATCCGCGATCCCCACGATGTGCTGATTTCGCCCGTCGTGAGCGAGAAGAGCTACGGCCTCATCGACGAGAACAAGTACACGTTCATCGTTGACCCCAAGGCCAACAAGACCGAGATCCGCCAGGCCGTGGAAGCCGTGTTCGGAGTCAAGGTCGTTGGCGTGAACACCGCCAATCGGAAGGGCAAGAAGCGCCGCACGCGCTACGGCGTGGGCAGGCGCCCCGACACGAAGCGTGCGATCGTGACTGTCGCCGAGAACGACCACATCGACATTTTCGGGAACGCTCCGGCCGAGTGACCGAGAGCTGACGCGCAGACAAGGAACGAAGAGACCTCATGGCTATTCGTAAGTACAAGCCGACAACACCGGCCCGTCGTGGGTCGAGTGTGTCTGACTTCAACGAAATCACCCGGTCGACTCCGGAGAAGTCGCTGCTCGCCCCGAAATCCAAGACGGGTGGACGCAACAACTCGGGCCGCATCACCACACGCCATATCGGCGGTGGCCACAAGCAGGCCTACCGGATCATCGACTTCAAGCGTTACGACAAGGACGGCGTGCCGGCCAAGGTCGCTCACATCGAGTACGACCCCAACCGCACCGCCCGGATCGCACTGCTGCACTATGCCGACGGCGAGAAGCGCTACATCATCGCGCCGCAGGGCCTGGAGCAGGGCGCCACGGTGTACGCCGGTGTCGGGGCTGACATCAAGCCCGGCAACAACCTGCCGCTGCGCAATGTGCCGATCGGTACGCAGGTCCACTCGGTGGAGATGCGCCCCGGTGGCGGTGCCAAGCTCGGCCGCAGTGCCGGTGCCTCGATTCAGCTGGTCGCCCGCGAGGGTCAGTACGCCACGCTGCGCATGCCTTCGGGCGAAATGCGCATGGTTGACGTGCGGTGCCGCGCCACGATCGGTTCGGTGGGCAACGCCGAATACTCCAATATCCATTGGGGCAAGGCGGGACGCAGCCGTTGGAAGGGCATCCGCCCGACCGTGCGTGGTGTTGTGATGAACCCCGTTGACCACCCGCACGGTGGTGGCGAGGGCAAGACCTCTGGTGGTCGCCATCCGGTGAGCCCCTGGGGCCAGAAGGAACGCCGCACCCGCAGCAAGAACAAGGCCAGCAGCAAGCTGATCGTCCGTCGCCGCAAGTCCGGCAAGAAGCGCTGAGTGGGAGCCAGGAGATAATGCCTCGCAGCTTGAAGAAGGGCCCGTTCGTCGACGGGCACCTGCAGAAGAAGATCGACGTGCAGAACGAGAACGGCACGAAGACCGTCATCAAGACGTGGTCGCGCCGTTCGATGGTCACCCCCGACATGCTCGGGCACACCATCGCCGTGCACGATGGCCGCAAGCATGTCCCGGTATTCATTACCGAGGGCATGATCGGCCACAAGCTCGGAGAGTTTGCGCCCACGCGCACCTTCCGGGGTCACGTGAAGGACGACAAGAAGGCTCGCCGGCGCTGAGCGCGGCAGAGAAGGAATGAATTCGATGAGCAACACCACACAGCGACCCAGTCGTCGCGTTGCCCTGCTCGGGGATCGTCCTGGCTCGTACGCCATCGCGCGTCACGTTCGGATGAGTGCCCAGAAGGTGCGTCGCGTGGCCGACACGGTGCGCGGCATGGACGCCACCCAGGCAATCGCCACCCTTCGCTTCGCCCCGCAGGCTGCTGCGGAGCCGGTGCGCAAGGTGATCGAGAGCGCCGTGGCCAACGCCGAGACCTCTGAGGGCCTGCACAACGAGCAGCTGGTTATCAGCCAGATCTACGTGGACGAGGGCGTGACCATGCGTCGCATCCGGCCCCGCGCCAAGGGCTCCGCCAGCCGCATTCTCAAGCGCGCCAGCCACATCACCGCTGTCGTTGAACCGGCAGAGACCGCCGGGCATCCGCCGCTGAAGAAGGCGTCGAGTGCAAAGAACTCGTCCAAGGCAACCGCCGCGGACACCACATCTGACGACACGAAGGAGGCCTGAGCGTGGGACAGAAGATCAACCCGATCGGCTTCCGGCTGGGTATCACCACAGATCACAAGTCACGCTGGTACGCCGAGAAGCAGTACTCGGAACTGGTGGGCGAGGACGACAAGATCCGCGCCTGGCTCGTCAAGAACCTCGAGCGCGCCGGCATCAGCTCGGTGGAGATCGAGCGCCGCAGCGACCGCATCACCATCTTCCTGTATGCCGCACGTCCGGGCATCGTCATCGGGCGTAACGGTGCCGAGGCGGAGCGCGTGCGTGGCGAGCTCGAGAAGATGAGCGGCAAGCAGATCCAGCTCAACATCCTCGAGGTCAAGAACCCCGAGACCGATGCGCAGCTGGTTGCCCAGGGCATCGCCGAGCAGCTGGGGGCACGCGTTGCCTTCCGTCGCGCGATGCGCAAGGCGCAGCAGAGCGCCATGCGCTCGGGCGCCAAGGGCATCCGCATCCGCTGCTCCGGTCGTCTTGGCGGTGCTGAGATGAGCCGTTCCGAGAGCTACCGCGAGGGTCGTGTGCCGCTGCACACGCTTCGTGCGGACATCGACTACGGCTTCTACGAGGCCCGCACCACCTTCGGCCGCATCGGCGTGAAGGTGTGGATCTACAAGGGCGACGTCACCGGCACTCGTGCCGAGCGCGCCGCTCAGAAGGCTGCCCGCCAGGCGGCCCCGAGCCGTCAGCGCTCGAACCGTCGCCCCGGGCGCGGTGAGCGTGGCGGCCGCCGTCGTGCCGACGCGGCGCGTGAGCAGGCACCTCGCAGTGACGCTGCGACCAGTGCACCCGCCGCGGCGCCCGCAACCGAGAACGCAGGAGCCTGAGAAACATGCTGATTCCTCGTCGAGTCAAGTACCGCAAGCAGCACCATCCGAATCGTCGTGGCATGGCCAAGGGCGGCACTGAGCTGGCCTTTGGTGAGTTCGGCGTGCAGGCCCTGGAGCCGGCGTACATGACCAACCGGCAGATTGAAGCTGCCCGTATCGCCATGACGCGCTACATCAAGCGCGGCGGCAAGGTGTGGATCAACGTCTACCCCGACCGCCCGCTGACCAAGCACCCCGCCGAATCCCGCATGGGTTCGGGCAAGGGCTCCCCGGAGTTCTGGGTTGTCAACGTCAAGCCCGGTCGCGTGCTCTTCGAGCTCGCCGGCGTGACTCCGGACGTCGCCAACGAGGCACTGCGTCTGGCCATCCACAAGCTGCCTTTCAAGGCACGCATCATCACGCGTGATGAAGGTGAGATCTGATATGGCAAAGACTGAATCGCTCAAGGCCGCTGACCTGCGTGCCCAGTCGCGCGGTGACCTCAACGACCAGGTGGTCAAGCTGAAGGAAGAGCTGTTCGCGCTGCGCTTCCAGGCCGCCACCGGCCAGCTCGAGAACCACTCCCGACTGCGCGAGGTGCGCAAGGACATCGCCCGCATCTACACGGTGCTCCAGGAACGCAACCTGGGCATCGTCGATGATCCGGATCGTGAAGGAAAGGCCGAGGCATGAGCCAGACTGATAGCACCACCGAGCGCGCCGGCCGCAAGGTCCGCGAGGGCGTTGTGGTCTCGTCGAAGATGGACAAGACCGTTGTCGTGGCCGTTGAGGACCGTGTCAAGCACGGCCTGTACGGCAAGGTGATCACCAAGACCATCCGGCTCAAGGCCCACGACGAGAACAACGAGGCCGGCGAGGGCGACCGCGTGCGCATCATGGAGACGCGTCCGCTGTCCGCCACGAAGCGCTGGCGTCTGACCGCCGTCGTCGAGAAGGCGCGCTGACCCGAAGACCTGATGGCGTCGCCCGCGTTGACGTCGCCACATCACCCTCTGGCAAAATCCAGGGGTCAACAACTAGTCCAGCAAGGCCCTGGGGGAGACCTCGGGGAACCGGTTGGGCAGAGGAGAAGAAATGATCCAGCAGGAGTCGCGACTGAAGGTCGCCGACAACACTGGTGCCAAGGAGCTCTTGTGCATCCGTGTTCTCGGTGGCTCGAAGCGTCGCTACGCCGGGCTCGGCGACACCATCGTGTGCACCGTGAAGGACGCCATCCCCGGGGGCAGTGTGAAAAAGGGCGAGGTCGTCAAGGCCGTGATCGTGCGCGCTGTGAAGTCGCACCGTCGCGTTGACGGTTCCTACATCAAGTTCGACGAAAACGCTGCCGTCATCCTGGGCGGCACCACCAGTGAGCCCCGAGGAACTCGTATCTTCGGCCCGGTTGCCCGTGAATTGCGCGACAAGCACTTCATGCGCATCGTCTCGCTGGCTCCGGAGGTGATCTGAGATGGCGAAGATGAAGCTCAAGAAGGGTGATCGCGTTCAGGTGATCGCTGGCAAGGACAAGGGCGTGGTCGGAGAGATCATCGCCGTTGATCCGGCCAATGAGCGCGTCACCGTGCAGGGCGCCAACATCGTGCGTCGTCACACGCGTGACTCCGCCGATGCGTCCGGCGCCCAGGTGAAGGGCGGGATCATCTCCGTCGAGGCCCCGCTGCATGTCTCGAACGTGCAGCTGCTCGTCAAGGATGGTTCCAAGGACGTTCTCACCCGGATCGGCGCCCAGCGCCAGAAGGTGAGCAAGCGTCGTGCGGACGGTTCTGAGTACGAAGGCACCCGTGGCGTGCGGATCGCACGCAAGACCGGGAAGGAGATCTGATGGCCAGGAAGAATGCTGACGCGGGCCTCGCTGTTGCTGAGGTTGCTCAGGCTACTGCGCCCGAGATGCCGCGCCTGAAGAAGAAGTACCGCGAGGAAATCGTCAAGGCCCTGCATGACGAGTTCAACTACGACAACCCGATGCTGATCCCCGGTCTCACCAAGATCGTGGTCAACATGGGTGTGGGTGACGCCGCCAACGATCGCAAGATCCTCGATGGCGCGGTCAAGGACCTCACGGCCATCACCGGCCAGAAGCCCCAGACCACCAAGGCCCGCAAGTCCATCGCACAGTTCCACCTGCGCGAGGGCCAGGCCATTGGTTGCCATGTGACGCTTCGCGGCGACCGCATGTGGGAGTTCGCCGATCGACTGCTGTCGCTCGCGCTTCCCCGTATCCGTGACTTCCGCGGCCTGAACTCCAACCAGTTCGACGGCCACGGCAACTACACCTTCGGTCTCACCGAGCAGGTCATGTTCCTCGAGATCGACCAGGACAAGATCGATCGTGTCCGCGGCATGGACATCACCTTCGTGACGACCGCCCGGAACAATGAGGAAGGCCGTGCGCTGCTCAAGCACCTGGGCTTCCCCTTCAAGGCAACTGATGACGCGAAGGTCCCCTCGGCTCGGGACTTCCGGCGCAATGGCAATAGGAAGTAAGGACTCACATGGCTAAGACCGCGCTCAAGGTCAAGCAGGCTCGCAAGCCCAAGTTCGCCGTCCGCGCATACACCCGCTGCCAGCGCTGCGGGCGTCCGCGCTCGGTGTACCGCAAGTTCGGCCTGTGCCGAATCTGCCTGCGCACCCTTGCCCACGCCGGTGATCTGCCGGGCGTGACCAAGTCGTCCTGGTGATCCACCGTTCGACGCCACTGCCCGAACACGGGGTGAGCTTCGGCCCGCTCCACACTGCGCCTGGTGGCCTGCCCTGGCAGGCCGGCGGGGGCGGGAACACACATCCAACGCAGCAGGTCCGCCCAGCGGAAACCGTTGCGAGAAAGAGGCTATAAAGCCATGACTATGACCGACCCGATCGCAGACATGCTGACCCGTCTGCGCAACGCCAATCAGGCGTTCCACGACGAGACGAGCATGCCCAGCTCCAAGATCAAGGCGGGAATCGCCGAGATCCTGAAGCAGGAGGGCTACATCGCCGACTACGCGGTGAAGGATCCGGAGGCTGACGAGGTGGGCAAGAAGCTCGTCGTCACCCTCAAGTACGGCGACGATCGCAAGCGTTCAATCGCTGGCGTGCGCCGCATCAGCAAGCCCGGTCTGCGTGTCTACGCCAAGTCGAATCAGCTGCCCAAGGTTCTGGGCGGCATGGGCGTCGCGATCATCTCGACCTCACAGGGCCTGATGACCGACCGGCAGGCGCATGAGAAGTCCGTGGGCGGCGAAGTGCTCGCCTACGTCTGGTGACCGGAACGAGACAGATAAGGAGAATGTGAGATGTCACGAATTGGCAGGCTCCCCATCACCGTCCCGTCCGGCGTCGAGGTAAACCTCGATGGCCAGAAGGTGGCTGTGAAGGGCCCGAAGGGCAACCTGGATTGGAACATTCCGGAGCCCATCACGATCAAGAAGAACGATGAGGGCCAGCTTGAGCTGTCCCGTCCCGATGACGAGCGCGAGCATCGCTCGCTGCACGGCCTGTCGCGCACCCTGGTCAACAACATGATCATCGGCGTGCACGACGGCTACCAGAAGGACCTGGAGATCATCGGCGTCGGTTACCGCGTGATCTCGAAGGGTCCGACGCAGCTCGAGTTCGCGCTCGGGTTCTCGCACCCGGTGACCGTGGACGCTCCGGAGGGCATCACCTTTGAGGTGAAGACCCCCACGAGCTTCACCATCCACGGCATTGACAAGCAGGTTGTCGGTGAGATTGCGGCGAAGATCCGCAAGATCCGTCCGCCGGAGCCCTACAAGGGCAAGGGCGTGCGTTACGCGGGCGAGCACGTCCGCCGCAAGGTTGGAAAGGCAGGCGCCTGATCATGGCGATCAACATCAATCACCGCAGGAACCTTGCGCAGCGCAAGGCCTCGCAGATGCGTCGCCAGAAGCGCGTCCGCAAGCACATCTTCGGTTACCCCGAGCGTCCTCGTCTGGTGGTCACGCGCAGTGCCCGCCACATGTTCGCCCAGGTCATCGACGACGTTGCCGGCCGCACCCTGGCATCGGCTTCCACCATGGAGACCGAGCTGCGGGGCATGTCGGGCGACAAGACCGCCAAGGCGGAGAAGGTCGGCGAGCTCATTGGCCAGCGTGCCAAGGAGGCCGGCATCAGCCAGGTCGTGTTCGACCGGGCCGGAAACCAATATCACGGACGAGTTGCCGCGGTCGCCGATGGCGCCCGCAAGGCTGGTCTCGGACTCTGACGACGGAAAGGAAGAACCAGCGATGAATACTCAAGCTCAGGGCCGCGGTCGCGGTCAGGGTAACGATCGTCGCGGTCGTGACGATCGTCGGGGCCGTGACAACGACCGGAACCGGGACCAGTACCTGGAGCGCGTGGTTACCATCAACCGCGTGGCCAAGGTGGTCCAGGGTGGCCGCCGCTTCAGCTTCACCGCGCTTGTCGTGGTGGGCGACGGCGAAGGCACCGTGGGTGTCGGGTACGGAAAGGCCAAGGAGGTGCCCGCGGCCATTGCCAAGGGTGTCGAGGAGGCCAAGAAGAACTTCTTCAAGGTGCCGATGGTGCAGCGCTCGATCCCGCATCCCGTGCAGGGCGAGAAGGCTGCCGGCGTGGTTATGCTGCGCCCGGCTTCTCCCGGTACCGGCGTGATTGCCGGTGGCGCCTGCCGTGCAGTGCTCGAGTGCGCGGGCATCCAGGACGTGCTGGCCAAGTCGCTCGGCTCACCCAACGCGATCAACGTGGTGCATGCCACGGTGGCCGCGCTGAAGATGCTCGAAGAGCCGGAGCAGATCGCCAAGCGTCGTGGCAAGTCCGTTGCCGACGTGACGCCTGCTGCGCTGCTGAGGGCCCGCCAGGAAGTCGAGGTGAAGGCCTGATGGCACAGCTGAAGATCACCCAGATCAAGTCAACCGTTGCCGAGAAGCCGCACGTGCGCAGCACGGTGAAGGCCCTCGGGCTCAAGCGCATCGGCGATGTCGTGACCAAGCCTGACCGCCCGGAGTTCCGGGGCATGGCCCAGGCCGCGCGTCACGTGGTCACCATGGAAGAGGTGAAGTGAGATGGCCATCAAGGTCCATCATCTGCGTCCCGCTCCCGGGGCAAAGCAGACCAAGCACCGCGTAGGTCGCGGTGAAGCCGGCAAGGGCGGCAAGACCGCAGGCCGCGGCACGAAGGGAACGGGTGCACGCAAGAACGTGCCCGAGAACTTCGAGGGTGGCCAGATGCCGCTGCACATGCGCCTGCCGAAGCTGCGTGGCTTCCAGAACCCGTTCCGCGTCAGCTACCAGGTGGTGAACATCTCGCGCATTGCCGACCTGTTCCCCGCCGGCGGCGCCGTGGGCGTCGACGACCTGGTGAAGGCCGGCGCCGTGCGCGACGGCCAGCTGGTCAAGGTGCTCGGTGATGGCGACATCACCGTGAAGCTCGAGGTCACCGCTGACAAGTTCAGCGCGTCGGCCAAGGAGAAGATCGAGAAGGCCGGTGGCAGCGTCACCGTCCAGTGACCTGATCCCAGCCTGAAGCAAGGAGGGCGCTTCCCGTAAGGGAGGCGCCCTCCTTGTTTCAGGTTCCTCGGCTCCTGGTGCGCCCGCCGGGCCACTTGTCCTGAAAATCTTACGGACTGCGCCGGCCCGGTGGGCGCACCCGGATCATGGCGCTGAGTGCAGCCAGGGACCGTGACGGGGAAACGCGCCTCAGGGTCGGTCGCGGACCTGTCCCGGACGGGTGATGGGGGAGAGAAGAGCTCTCGGGCTGGATCAGAAGGCAGCTGACATGGGTGTGCTCCTCGGCCCAGCGCCGTCCGTAAGCGTCACTGGACAAGCGGGCCGAGGAGCACACCATGGCTCCAGTCTTATCTGGCTCAGATGGACTTCAGCATGGTCTCGAAGTCATTCTTCAGCTCGAAGTCGTCGTCACCATGGGAGGCCTTGTCGGTGTCCGAGCCGCTGAGCTCGTCGGTGTTCGGCACGCCGGCGCGCATGGCCAGCAGGCCCACGAAGGAGCCGGCGGCGTCCTCGGTGCGCTTGTCCAGCGATGCGGGGCTGCCCCAGTCATCGGTGGCGGCGAAGATAGACGTGGGCACCACCAGGGCGTGCAGGTAGTGGAACAGCGGCAGCAGCGCGCGATCGATCGCCAGCGAGTGGCGGGCGGTGCCGCCGGTGGCTCCCAGCAGCACCGGCTTGCCACGCAGGATGGCGTCGTCGGCCACCTCGAAGAACAACGACAGCAGTGCGGCCGGCTGGGTGTTGTAGATGGGGCTCACCACGATGAGCGTGTCAGCGGCCTCCACTGATTCGATGGCCCCGGCCACACGGGGACTGGGAACGCGCGAGATCTCGGAGCTCATGAGTTCCGTGGCGATGTCGCGCAGCTCGATCACCTCGATGGGCTCGTCCAGCTCAAGGCCAGCGGCGCCGGCGTGCTTCACGGTGGCTGCCGCCAGGCGGTCCACCAGCATCCTGGTGGCCGAGGGCTGTCCCATGCCGGCGCTGATTGCGAGAACCTTCATGCTTGCGTGTCTCCTGTGACATATCGGTCGTGCTGGGGTCTTGCCGGGTCCGGTGGGGGACCCCTGGACGTGCGGGCGACGGCCGGCGTGCACCGGCCGTCGCAACACGCTTACTTCTCGAACACCGAGTCCGGCGGCTCAGGGGCGTCGGAGGTGCCGGTCACATCATCGGCACCGACCTTGACGTGCTCCACGGGGGCAACCCCGGCGGCGTCGCGGGCGGCGACCAGCGAGGCGTGCGTGGGGGCATCCGGGATGTCGTCGGGACGTCCCTCGAGGAAGCCCTTGCGCATCTCCGGGAGGATCTCCCCGAGCAGGTCGAGCTGCTCAAGCACCGTCTTGATGGGCAGGCCGGCGTGATCGATGAGGAACATCTGGCGCTGGTAGTGGCCGACGTCGTCCTTGAAGCTCAGCGTGCGCTCGAGCACCTGCTGGGGCGAGCCGACGGTCAGCGGCGTGTACTCGGTGAACTCCTCCATCGATGGCCCGTGACCGTACACCGGCGCATTGTCGAAGTAGGGACGGTATTCCTTGATGGCGTCCTGCGAGTTCTTGCGCATGAAGAACTGGCCACCCAGGCCGACGATCGCCTGGTCGTAGCGGCCGTGCCCGTAGTGCTCATAGCGGCGACGGTAGAGGTCGACCATGCGCTTGGTGTGGTTCATCGTCCAGAAGATGTTGTTGTGGAAGAAGCCATCACCGTAGTAGGCCGCCTGCTCGGCGATCTCGGGGGAGCGGATCGACCCGTGCCACACGAAGGGCGGCACATCGTCGAGGGGGCGCGGAATCGCGGTGAAGCCCTGCAGCGGCGTGCGGAACTTGCCCTGCCAGTCCACCACTTCCTCGCGCCACAGGCGGTGGAGCAGGTTGTAGTTCTCCAGCGCCAAGTTGATGCCTTGGCGAATGTCCTTGCCGAACCACGGGTAGACGGGGCCGGTGTTGCCGCGGCCCAGCATGAGGTCAACGCGACCGTCGGCCAGGTGTTGCAGCATCGCATAGTCCTCGGCGATCTTCACCGGGTCATCGGTGGTGATCAGCGTGGTGGCGGTGGACAGCGTGATCTTGCTGGTCTGCGCAGCCAACCAACCCAGCGTGGTGGTCGGCGACGACGAGACGAAAGGGGGATTGTGGTGCTCGCCGAGCGCGAAGGCGTCCAGGCCGATCTCCTCGGCCTTCTTCACGATGAGCGCGTAGTTCTTCAGGCGCTCATGCTCGGTGGGAGTGATGCCAGTGGTCGGATCAGGCGTCAGATCAGAGACGCTGAAGATGCCGATCTGTACCGGCACACGGTTCTCGGTGGTGTCCATGAAGCCCCCAAAGTAGTTGAGATTGCAACTAATAACGTCAGTCTAGCCTCTTCTATTCCCCGGGGGGAGGGCCCCGCGGGGCTCACAGCTGCCGGGGGATCGGAGGGGGTCAGCTTGTGGCGATGGACGCTCCCGAACACGCGTTGAAGGGGGCCGCGGCCACATGGCCACGACCCCCTTCAATGTGCTGTCAGGTGGTGCTCCGCGTCGCCGTCATGGGGACGACGTGGGCTTCAACCTCAATATGTGATCAGTCCTTCTGCCACCCGATGTTCTCGGGGAAGTCGCCGATCTGAGTGCGGATCGTGGAGTACACGCCCGCGCCCACATTGGCCAGGCCCTTCTTCACTGCGAAAATCTCAGGGCCGTTGTAGATGGGCACGATCCCGAAGGTCTGCAAGGCCTGCACCTCGAGCTCATTGGCCTTGGATTCCTGCTGCTCGGCGGTTTCCAGGGACATCAGGCCACCGGGGCCCTTGATGAGATTGTCCATCTCGGCGGTGCCGGTGCCCGACTTGTTGAGCGTGGAGTCGGAGCAATAGGTCTGGCAGAAGAAGGCGACGCCGTTGGGATCGGTGGAGGCGAAGCCGGAGATCAGCAGGTCGAAGTCCCGGTTCTTCACCGTGGTGGAGAAGTCCTTTGTGGACTTCTGAATGATCTGCACGTCGATCCCGATGGCCTTCATCTGGGTCTGGAAGGCCTGGTACATCGCCTTGGAGGTGGTGCTTGAGCTGAACAGCGGCAGCCGCAGGCTCAATGGCCTGCCATCCTTGGCATAGAGACCATCGGAGCCCTTCGCGTAGCCAGCATCCTCAAGGCCCTTGGTAGCGGCGGCGGTATCGGTCTTCGGGACCACCTTGGTCCAATTGTCCTGATAGCCCTTCTGGAAGGGATACAGGACGAACGAGCCGCCGAGGGTCTCTGAGTAGTCAAGGCCCTGGAAGAGCACCTGTTGCAGCTGGGCACGGTTGATGCCCGTGGCGATCGCCTTGCGCACTGCGGTGTCGCTGAGCAGGTCCGACTTCGAGTTCATGGTGAGCAGGTAGTTGGCTGCCCGCGTGCCTCGCCGGATATCGGTATTTGCCACGCCGGTCACCTGGGTGAGCAATTCCGAGGTAGCGGTTTCGACGGTGTCGGCCTCGCCATTCTTGTAGGCATTCACCTGGGCCTGCACATCAGCACGCACGGTGTAGGTGATCTTGTCGAGCTTCCCCTTGTCGCCCCACCAATTGGGGTTGCGTTCGAAGGTGACCACGCCAGCATTGGCGTCAAAGCCGGTGAGCGCATAGGGGCCGGCGCCCCACTCGGGATGGGCGCTGGCCAGCGTGCCGCCGGTGTAGCCGTTGTTGAAGATGTCAGCGCTGTTGACGGCGGGATGAAGCACATTGTTGAACAGGCTGGAGTACCAGGGATAGGGCCCGGTGAAAGTGACAACGGCCGTCTTGGCATTGTCGCCGGCCTTCACCGAGTCGATGAGGTTGTAGCCATCGGTGCTGTTGGCGCTGTACTCGGTGTCCTTGCCGTTGTTGGCTTGCCACGTGGCCTGGAAGGCAGTCCAGTCGAGGTCGGTGCCGTCGTTGAACTTGGCCTTGTCGTTGATCTTGTAGGTGACGACCGTTTTGCCGTCCTTGAGCTCGGAGTTCACCGACTCGAGGTAGTTCTTGTCCAGCTTCATGTCGCCGCTGGGGGTGAACTTGATGAGCACCGGGTTGTACCAGTTCCACAGGGTGTGGGTGTCGGTGCTCATGTTCGCCTGGAACTGGTTGAGCTGCGGCGTGATCTCGCCGATGGAGAGGTTCAGGTTGCCGCCGTCCTTGAGGTTCGTGGCGGCCTGCTCATTGATCGAGTAGCTGAACTTTGTACTGTCGTTTCCCGACTTGGTGGACGAGCTCGTGTTCGAGCCACAGCCAGCAAGCGCGAGCGCCAGCACAGCGACACCGGCAAACGCCTTCGTCGTGGTGGATCGCATGGTCTTCACTCCTTGCCTTCATTGGTTGGGTGGGTGAGCGGGTCTTCTGCTGACTATGTCAGCACATTCTTCAGCGAAAATGGCACGCGACGAGATGGTCGACGCCTTCGCCCCCGTGCAGTGCCGGCGTCTCATGGAGACACCGGGCCCGATCCTGCTCGGGAAGCGTCTGGAACAACGGGCAGCGGCTTGCGAAACGGCAGCCGGGCTCGTTGTCAGTGGGGGAGGGCAGATCGCCCTTGAGGACGACGCGTGATCTGCTGCGCTCCACAGTGGGATCAGGAATCGGGATCGCCGACAGCAATGCCTGGGTATAGGGGTGGCGGCTCTCGTCGAAGACGGCATCCACGTCGCCGATCTCGACGATCGCGCCCAGATAGAGCACGGCCACCCGGTCGGAGATGTGGCGCACCACTGACAGGTCGTGGGCCACCAGCAGATAGCTCAGCTCGAGCTTGGCCTGCAGCTCGGCGAGCAGGTTGATCACGCCGGCCTGGATCGACACGTCCAGGGCGGACACCGGCTCGTCCAGCGCCAGCACCTTCGGATTCGTGGCCAGGGCGCGGGCGATGCCGATGCGCTGGCGCTGACCGCCCGAGAAGGCTCCCGGGAAGCGATCGATGTGTGCCGGGTCAAGGCCCACCAGGTTCATCAGCTCATTGACCCGCGCCTCGATGCCATCGCGGGGAAAGCCGAGCGTGTGCAGCGGTTCGGCGATGATGTCGTAGACGGTGAAGCGGGGATCGAGGGCGCCCATGGGGTCCTGGAAGACCATCTGGATATTGCGGCGCTCGGCGCGGCGCTGGGCGCGGGACAGTGTCTTGAGCCGCTTGCCGTCCAGCTCGATCTCGCCCACGGTGTCATGGCTCATGGCCATGATCTCCAACAGCGTGGTCGACTTTCCGCTGCCGGACTCACCGACGATGGACAGCGTCTCACCGGCCCGCACATCGAAGCTGATGTCGTCGACCGCATAGACCGAGCCCACGCGACGCTTGAGCAGCGCACCCTTGATGAGTGGGAAGGTCTTCACCAGGTGGTCCACCTTGATGGTGGTGGCACGCTCGTCGCGCGGCGTCTCACGGATGTCGCTAGCGGGACGCGGCGGCACCGGAAATACCGGCTTGCCATCGATCTCGCCCCCATGGATCTCGCCGGAACGCCAACAGGCGGAGCTGTGCAGCAGTTCGGCCTCGCCCGGGGCGGTGTCAGGGTGCGAGATCGTCTGGTCAATCGTGTCGATCACCTCAAGGCCCGGCTCCCGGGTGCGGCAATGATCCACGGCGACGGGGCAGCGCGGGGCGAAGGGACAGCCGTCGGGCAGGTTGATCAGGATGGGCGGATTGCCCTTGATCGGCACCAGGGGAGCGTTGTCGTTGTGGTGCACCTTGGGGATCGCGCCCAGCAGTCCGAGCGTGTAGGGCATGCGCGGGTGGGAGAAGACCTCGTAGACGGGGGCCTGCTCCACCGGCTTGCCGGCATACATCACCAGCACCTCGTCGGCCGATCCGGCGATCACGCCCATGTCATGGGTGATGAGGATCACCGCGGCATGGGTCTCGCGCTGGGCCACCTTGAGCAGGTCGAGGATCTGCGCCTGGATCGTCACGTCAAGCGCGGTGGTGGGCTCATCGGCGATGATCACCCGTGGGTTGTTGGCCATGGCGATGGCGATGACCACCCGTTGGCGCATGCCGCCGCTGAACTCGTGGGGGAATGACTTCACGCGGGTGGCGGGATTGGGGATGCCCACCAATCCGAGCAATTCGATGGCGCGCGCCCGGGCGTCCGATTCGGAGATGTGCGGGTTCTTGGCCTTGAGCGCCTCGATGATCTGGTCACCCACCGAGAACACGGGGGTGAGGCTCGACAGCGGGTCCTGGAAGATCATCGCGATGTCGTTGCCGCGGTGCCTGGTCATCTGCTGGTCTGACCGGCCGAGGAGCTCGGTGCCGTCGAAGGTGACCGAGCCGGTGACCTTCGCGGAATCGGCGAGCAGGCCGATGATCGCCAGCGAGGTGACCGACTTTCCGGAGCCCGATTCGCCGACGATGCCCAGGGTGCGGCCGGGGTACAGGTCGAAGGAGACGCCGCGCACGGCATCGACCACCCCAGCCTCGCTGGGGAAGGACACATGCAGGTCGTTGACGGACAGAATCGGATCGGTCATGCCCGGCCTCCGGCTGCTGAGTTCGGGTCGAGCGCATCGCGCAGACCATCGGAAATGAGTGCCACCGACACGGTGAGCAGGGTAAGGGTGCCGGCTGAGAACCAGAACAGCCACGGCGTGCTGGAAATTGCTGAGACGCCGCTCTGCAGCATTGTGCCCAGCGAGACGTCGGGGATCTTCACTCCGAAGCCCAGGAATGACAGGCCGGTCTCGGTCATCACGGTGCTCACCACGCCCAGCGTGAACTGGATCACCAGCAGGGAGCCGATATTGGGCACCATGTGGCGGATCACCACCGACGGCCCGCGGGCCCCCATGAAGCGCGCGGCGGAGATGTACTCGCGCTCACGCACCGAGGTGGACAGCGACCAGATGACACGGGCCGGATACATCCAGCCGAAGATGATCATCACCACTATGAGCATCTGCCAGGCGCCCGAGTAGTGGTTGGCGATGAGCGCCATGAGCAGGAAGCTCGGCAGGATGAGCAGGAAGTTGATCACGGCCAGCACGATGCGCTCGGTGAGGCCGGCCAGGTAGGCCGCCAGCGCGCTGATGAATGCGGCGAACAGCGTGGTGACCAACGAGACCGAGACGGCGATGGTCATGGAACGGCCGATGCCGTGCATCAACATGGCGAAGACGTCGATGCCGCCAGAGTTGGTGCCGAACAGGTGGGTGGCGTTGACCAGCGTGCCATCGGGACGTACCACCGAGCCCGGGGTTCCGGGTTGGGCACCCAGCGCCGCGAAGTCCATGTCGGTGTACTGGAAGGGCGTGAGCCTGCCGCCCACCAGTGAGCACAGCACGAGAAAGGCGAAGACGCCCAGCCCCACCACGGCCGGCTTGTTGCGCCAGAAGCGACGCACGTACAACCGCATGCGGCGCGTGCGGTGTGCCGGCAGGTTGAGATTCTGGTCGCCGTCGGCGGTGGCGACATAACCCGACTCATCGGGAACGAGCTGATCAGGGGTCTGGCTCATCTCAGCTCACCTTCACTCGGGGATCCAGGAGCACCACGAAGATGTCGGCCAGGATGGCGCCCACGGCGGTCATGGCCGCGGCAAAGGCGGCCACCGCCACCACGCCATGGATGTCGTTCTTCGCGATGGTGGTGACGAAATAGTCACCCATGCCCTGCCAGCCGAAGATCTTCTCGGTGAGTACCGCGCCGGTGAAGATGCCCGGAATGGCGAACGCCACCTGGGTGGCCACCGGAATGATCGAGGTGCGCAGTGCGTGGCGGCGGATGGCCTGGGGCTTGGTCAGGCCCTTCGCCCGGGCGGTGCGCACATAGTCGGCATTGATGTTGTCAAGCAACAGGGAGCGCTGCATGAAGTGATAGCTGGCGTAGTTGATGAACAACAGGCACAGGGTGGGCAGGATGAGGTGCTGCGCCTTGTCGAGCAGCACCGGGAAGAAGCCGTGCACCCCGATGCTTGCCGAGCCGGTGACGAAGAAGATGCGCTGGCCGGCGGCACCGTTGATGGCGATGGCGGCGATCACGGCCACCATGGACGCCACGACGATGTGGGTGTTCATGGCCACGATCGAGAGCGCCTGGAAGATGCGGTCACCCAGCTTGTACTGGCGCGAGGCAGTGTAGACGCCCACCGCGATGCCCACCGCGCAGGCCAGGATGGTGGCCCCGAGCATGAGCTGGGCGGAGTTCCACACCCGGAATGCCACCTGGGTGTTGACGGCCTGGCCGTCGGGTGACATGCCCCAGTTCCAGTGCAGCAGCACGTCTTGCAGCCAGGTCCACCAACGATCGATCAACGAGACCGTGGGATCCAGGTTGTAGGGATGCAGCATCCGGTCGATCTGGTCATCGGGAATTGGGGGATTCCGTTCGAGATAGTTCGCCCTTGGGTCAAGGAACAGGCTGGCGAGGAAGTAGGTGAGGTTGGTGGCCAGGAAGATCATTCCGATCCAGCCCAGCACCCGGCGCAGCAGATACTTGATCACGCCGGCACCCCGCGGCCGACGCGCAGTGCGTGACTGCTCAGCAGCGTCGCTTTCGGTTGCGTAACTGTTCAGGTGGTGGCTGGGGTCCAGGCCTGTCCGTTGAACAGGTCGACGAGGACCTGGTAGGTGTTGCAGGCCTGCTTGGTGGCGGTGGACAGGTAGGAGCGCAGCCGGAGGAAGCCCTCGGCGCCGGTCAGAGTGCGGTGGCATCCCGAGACCTTCTGATGCACCTTGACCATGCGGATCTCGCGTTCAGCGGCGTTGTTGTCGGGTGCCAGGCCCGGTGTGGTGGCGAAGCGCAGGTAGTCGTCGATCCGGGCACTGATCCGCCGGGCCAGGGCGCGGTGCTTCGCCCCGACCTTCCCGGGCACTCCCGAATCCGCACCCAGTCGTGCTGCGTCGACGATGAGACGCCGCCCGGCCTCCAGCAGTCCGGGGTCGGCCTGTCCTGCGGCGGCGTGGGGATCGCGGATCAGCGGCAGGAGGGCGTCGAGGACCTGGCGGGCCCAGCAGAACGCCCCGGGCGGGTCGTGGGCGTCGTGGTGGTCGGCCACCGCGACCAGTTCGCGGATCAGGTGGGCGCAGCACAGTTGGTGGTCCACGTGCTCGTAGGTGTCGTAGGGGGCCCACGCGTCATGGACCAGCACACCGGTGCAGCCGGGCAGGATGCCGGCGGCATCCATCCCCGCCCGGCCCCGCCGCCGGTGCACACTGATATGCGAGTACTGACCGGTGGAGGCCGAGTGGACCCAGTGCAGCTTCCCAGCGACCCGCAGCCCGGTCTCATCGGCGTGGACGACAGGGGATGCGGCGATCCGGCCCGCCACCTGGCCGGTGAAGGCGTCCAGGGGCTCACCGCCCGCCTGTTCGACGGCGGCGGCCACCGCCCCGGTCGACACGGGCATCCCCAGCAGGTCGGCCATGGTCACCGCGACCCGCCTGATCGGTATGTACTGGCCGGCGGCCAGGTAGACCATCGCCGCACGGGCCGCCGGCCCGTAGGAGACCGGCGCGGCCACCCCGGCCGGAGCCGTCCCCGCCGTCAGGTGCCCGCAGGCGCACCGGCGGGTGAGGATCTGGTGCTCGGTCACCACCGCGCGCACCTGGGGCAGGTCGACCACCTGCCGGGCCACCACACCCACGTCGCAGCACTCGTCCAGGACCCCGCCGCAGGCCGGGCACCGGTCCGGGGCGTGGGTCACGATGTGATCGGGATGATCGACCTGGCGCAGGGCCGCACCCGGATGGCCGGGCTGGCCGCCCGGGTGCCGTTCTGAGGGGCGCCGCAAGGATTTCGGGGCCGGCTTGGCCAACCCGTCTGCCGAGGGTGGCTTCGACGAGTTGCGCGAGGTCGACCCGAGTTGGCGTTCCAACTCAGCGATCTGGGC